>DOUP01000164.1 GCA_003520545.1 Maritimibacter sp.
CGCGACCGGAGCCCGGTTGCTGTTTGCGCCGAATGGCGCAGGTTGAGCAATCGCCCGGCGCGCGGAGCTTTCATCTCGCGTAGGGGGCCGGGCGATTGCAGTGGTCAGGGCGCGGACGTAGTCAGCCGGGGTTTGATAATCCAAGCCCGAGTGCGGGCGTCCGGCGTTGTAGTCTGTGGCCCAGGCCGCGATCACAACACGAGCGTGAGCCGACATTCATTGCGTCGAACTGCGCCTCGATGCAGCTTCCGCAAACCGGACCCTGGGCGATTATGCAGCAATCGACTATTCCAGACGAAGGAAATGCAGACCGAGCCGTCGTTCACATCATGATGGAAATGACCTCTTTGGCAGAGCTACCCAAGGGCAGCTAAATCAGCCTGAGCCTGCCTCATGGCGACACGGCGGCGTCGGCCAGGAAGGGTGGCGTCGGCAGAAGTTCGGGCAGCTCATGGGCTTGGCCGACATCTTGAAGCGCGGCGATCAGCGTCGCGATGGGTTCCATCGACCGGTGCTGGGACAGTAGAAGAGCGACGACCCGCCGCACCGGAACCTCGATCAGGTAACGGCGCACGCCATCGATCGGTCCTACCGCGCCAACTGTCGACAGGGCCGGCGCAATGCACACGCCGGTTCCCGCCCGCACGAGCGAAAGAGCGGTCTCGAAGCTTCGGCACTGCGCGATCGGCTGATGACCGGGCATAAGCTGGTCGTACCAGTCGGAGACGCGCCGTGTATGGGTGCTGCCGAACGCGAAATGGATTGACTGCTTGAGGGTCCGGAGCTGCGCCGGAGGAAGCTCGCGCGCCGGGTCGATGACCCCCGAAAGATCCATGGTTTCGGGAACTGCCAGAACGTATGGGTCGTCTATGATCGGGATTTGCAGGAAATGCCCGTGTGTCTGCGCCAGCGAATTCGCCGCAACGAGACCGAACCCGATACGCCTGGCATAAAGCATTTCAAGTATGTCGGCGGGGGCGCCTTCCTGAACGTCGAGGCTTACATCGGGAAAGTAGTCGTGCAGGCGGCGGACCGCAGATGGCAGAAGGCCGCGCAGTACCGAATCGATTCCGGCAAGTTTGACCACCGGCTGATAGCCACCCTGGAAGCGCGCCAGCCCGTCCTCGGTCTCGCTGAGGATGCGCAGCAATTGCTCGACCCGCGGCAGCAAGTAGCGGCCCGCTTCCGTCAACTCCATTTCGTTCGGGCGACGGTCGAAGAGCCGCACGCCGATGGCCGATTCGAGCCGGCCAAGCTGCTGTGACAGGGACGGCTGCGTCAGCCCGAGTTGCTTGGCAGCGCTGGTCATCGTTTTCGCATTTTCCACGGCATGAAAGATGCGCAACTGGTGCAGGGTCATCGAGAACACGGCCCGGCGGGGCGCGCTGTCGAGCGTCTCCTCCAACCCGGCCTCGAACTCGTATGAGTGATCCTCCATTTCCCGCTCCTGCCACCAAACGCTAAAGGGTATACTAGTCGCCACGGGATGGGATTTCCCAATACAGAGTATTCGAATCGCAATAGGCAGATGCGTGTAAATGACCGAAAGGTCTCGCGCAGGCCAAAGGCGAAATCTCGGCGAAAGGAAAGCATGGCCGATCGAGATCCGAAGGATGTGAACGCGCCGGCCTCCGATCGGGGACCGCGGGATCACGGCGTGGGCAAGACCGGCCCCGGCAGCGTCGGGGAGGAGCGGCGCCGCAATCGCCGGGTCGCGATGTTGTGGCAGGTGAGCATCCTGTTGGCGCTGATCGCCGGAATGAAGGTTCTGAACGTCACGTCGGGCGATCTTGTCATGCCCAGTCCCGACGCCGTGTTTTGGCGAAGTGTCGAGATGTGGTCCGACGGCACGATCCCGCGTGCACTCGGCGAGTCGCTTACGGTACTGGGTCTCGGTTTCGTCCTGGCCGCGACTTCGGGCGTTCTGATCGGCATCCTTCTCGGAGGCTTTCCGTTTCTCGGCCGGGTGCTCGACCCTTACGTGAACGCCGTGAACGCGACTCCGGGCGCCGCGTTCATTCCGCTGATCATCGTCTGGTTCGGCCTGTATGCCGAGGCAAAGATTGCTCTGGTCTGGCTGGCGGCGGTATTCCCGGTTCTGATCAGCACTACTGCCGGCATCGCTAACGCCAACAAGGACCTCGTCGAGATGGCGCAATCCTTCGGGGCGCCGCGGCGGACCTTGTTCTGGCAGGTGATGGTGCCCGACGCGCTGCCCTCGATCCTGTCGGGCCTTCGAATCGGAGCGGCGATTTGTATCGTCGGGACGGTGATTGCCGAGTTGACCATGGCGCAGTCGGGTCTAGGCGGCCTCATGATCAAGGCGGGCAACCGATTCCAGATGGATCGTTATTTCGCCGTGGTAATCGTGATGATGGCGCTGGGCTCGCTCATCACTATCGCGCTCAGGCTGGCCGAACGGCGGTTCGGCCGTTGGCGCCTGGCGATGCGGGATGGGCGCTGAGATGGCGGAGGACACGCCCCCGCTGATCTCGCTGAAAGGGGTCAGCAAATCTTTCAAGGAGGGTCAGGTGCTGGCGCTGGACGACCTGTCCTTCGACGTCCGTCCGGGCGAGTTCGTCAGCGTGGTCGGCCCGTCAGGCTGCGGCAAGACCACGCTGTTGCGGCTTGTCGATGGGCTTATCGCGCCCGACCGCGGCGAGGTTCTGGTCAAGGATCGCCCGCCAGAAGTCACCAACGACATGGCGATGGTCTTTCAGTCCGCAAGGCTTCTGCCCTGGCGGACAGTCGCCGGCAACATCGAATTCGTACTCGGTCTACGGGGCCATTCGCTAAAGGCGCGCAGGTCTAGAGCGTTGGCACTGCTGGGCGTCGTGGGGCTGCGCGACTTCGCCGACGCCTATCCACATGAGCTTTCAGGCGGGATGCAGCAACGCGTGGGCCTTGCGCGCGCACTAGCGGTCGAACCCGAAGTGCTCTTAATGGACGAACCCTTCGCCGCCCTGGACGCGATGACGCGTGAGACGCTTCGCTCCGAACTGCTCCGGCTGTGGGAGCGGCGGCGCATGGCGGTGGTCTTCGTGACCCACGACATCGACGAGGCGATCATCCTGTCGCAGCGGATTGTCGTCCTGCGCCCGCGGCCGGGCCGCATCGACGCCGTCGTGCCGGTCGATTTGCCCGCACCGCGCTGGAAAACCGATCCGCGCGGCCTCCCGGCCTTTGCCGAACTTCGCCGCTCGTTGTGGGACAGAATCCACGCGATGGGCCACGAGGGTGCGACCCTCGAGGAACTGACAGGTGCCTTTGGCGATCCCCCGCCACCCGACGACGCCCCTCGATAAGCTC
>DOUP01000032.1 GCA_003520545.1 Maritimibacter sp.
AGGTTGGGTAGCAGAGCAAACAGCCGGAAAACTCTCGCCAAAGGCGGTAGAAGGTTCGGGGTCGGACCAGTCACTGGTCAGCTGCAGAGAGGAGTTCGGACCGGTCAATTCCGGCTGTCGAGGCCCGTCGTCTCGACCATGCCCATCTCTCCAAGCGCGGTATCGGTGAAGCTGAAGTCCACGATGGAGTCGACGTCGATCACAGGGACGTCGCTGAAGTCGGGATTGGAATAGGTGAAGTCCATAGATGCCTGCAACGTCTCACGCCGCATACAGCCGTTGACGCACCAGAGCGTGGCGTTGAACTGCGCGGTCCGCTCAATGCTTTCGCGGGTGAGGTCCGGGCGCCGCTCCGCTGCGGCCTCGATCCAGAGCTCCGGGTCGGCGGCGAAATCCCGCGAGGCGTCCATGATCGCGTTGGTGAAACGCTGCAACGCGTCGCGCTTCTCCTCGATGCTCTCTTCACGCACCACCAGGAATTTCGGCTGCGCGGGCGCACGCGACGCGAGGACGTCGGCCGGCACCAGGACGTGCAGGCCGGGCGTGTCCTCGACCGCGGCAAAGGTTCCGAACGACACGGTGGTTGCGTCCACCCGGTCGACCGCAAGTGCCTGGACCCGGACCGACGGCGCGCCGATGGCGACATAGTCCGGCAAGTCCGGGTCAAGGCCGAAACTGCGCAGCAACGCCTGCGTCAGGGCATGGTCGAGGCCACCGGTGTCTGAGATCGCGAAGCTGCGGCCAGAGAGTTCCTCCAGCGTGGTGATGTCGGTCCGGGACGCGACGAGGAACGGGATTCCCGAGCCGACGGAAAGGAAACCGCGCACCGGGAGGTCGTTCCCGGCGTCGAGGCGTATGGCCGCGTCGATGGTGATATGCGCCACGTCGACGTCCCCCGACTGCAACGCCGCGGCCGCCAGGGGCGTGCCGTCCAGTCCAACGAAGTTGATCTTGACCTTGTGCTTGTCGTAGTAGCCGAAATCCTCTGCCAGTTGGAACACCGAGGAGGTGGTCGGGTTGAAGGTGTTGTCGTCGGAGGCAAGCGTCACGGTGAGCTCGGGGTAATCCTGCGCGACCGCAGCGCCGGTCGCGGCGAACGCGATCAGAGCGGAGGCAGCCAGCGCGGCGCGCAAAGTGGTCATAATGGTTTCGAACATGAAAGCTCCATTGAATTGTGCCCACCATGCGCGGGCGTTGAAATTTGGTCAGGCTGCGTCCGCGAAGACGGGCAGCGGGTCGAAATCCTTGTTCAGGATTGATCCGACGGCGTCGTGACCCATCCAGCCGCGGATGAGCGTCGAATAGACCCGACGGAAGTCCGTCGTGTACTTGAGGTTCCCTTCGTCCAGGTCGGTCAAGTTCGGCACGCCGCCGTAGTGGCCACCATGGATCGGTTTTCCGATGATGAATGCGGGGCCAGCGGTGCCATGATCGGTGCCGAGACTGGTGTTCTCGGCCACCCGCTGTCCGAACTCTGAGAACGCCATCAACACCACATCGTCGGCGCGGCCGAGCCTGTCCATGTCGCGCATGAAGGCGGCAATGTGATCGGAGGTGTAAGACCAGAGCCGTGAGTGCGTGTTGCCCTGGTAGACATGGGTGTCGAACGCGTTGTTACGGAACGGCACGTAGTAGACCTGGGTCGGGAAGTCGGCCGCGATCAGCGCCGCCACCCGCTCCAGCCCCCAAGGCACCAGACCGTAGTCGATCGGCGTCTGGTAGTTCGCCCAAGCTTCGCGCACCAGCCGCTCCGAGCGGCTGGCACTGGCCGCGATTCCGAAGAGGTAGTCGAGCGCGGGATTGCCTGTACCGTCCCTCGGCACGTCACCGGTGGCGATTGCCTCGGCCTCGGCATGGAAGACGCGACGGCTGAATTTCTCAGGATCGTCGAAGACCAGCGGCACGTGGTTCATCGCTTTCACCGCAAGTGACTGGTGGTCGTCGATGTTGACGAGAAAGTTCTGCCGATGCCCCTGCGGGTCCAGGGCGTCGGCCATGCGCCCAAGCCAGCCATAAGTCTCGCCGCTATTGGGTGCGCCCGTCTGCCAGAAGGCCATCGACGAGAAATGCGAAAACGAAGGCTGATCGTAGCCGACGCCGTGGACGATGGCCATCTGACCGTCCTTGTAGAGCTGCTCGAACCCCAACATGGTCTTCTGAAACGCAAAATGGTCGTCGATGCAGATCGACTGTTTCTCCCGGATGCCCAGATGCGGCCGCGCCCGGTAGTAGGCGTCATCGGCATAGGGAATGACGGTGTTCAGCCCGTCGTTGCCGCCGGAAAGTTCGACGATCACCAGGATGCGGCCGTTGGTATCCTGTTCGGTCAGTTTCGACCAGACGGGCGAGGTGGCGATGCCGCCCGCGCCCTCGAGCGCGATGCTGGCATAGCCCGACCGGGCCAGATCCTTCTTCTCCTGATTCGAAAGCTTTGATGACTTGACCATGTGTTACCTCCCAAAGGCTCGGTCAGGCGAGTTGATACTGCGGCGTACACATGACTGCGTGGGCCACAAGCCGCAGGCCGTATTCGGTGAAGCCCTCGGTTTCGGCGAGATCGGAGGTTCCAAGCTCGGCGGTCAACATCTCGATCAGGGCCGTGCGCGAAGGCGCGGTCAAAGGCACGCAAAGCAGTCGTTCGGCCAAGAGGTCGACAGCCTCCGCTGTCGTCCCAGCGCCCTCGGCAGCGAGCATTTTCGTAAGGTCGAATTGTGCAGCGGCTCTCGGGATCGGCTTCAGCCGGCGCATCGCCTCCTGCCAGCCCACGAGACTGCCATAGCGGGTGTTGAAATCCTCTTGAATGCCCGCCAACGCACTGGGGGCCGCGCCTTCCTCGAGGGTGGCCTCGGTGATATCCAGTCCCGCGTTGATATTGTCGTTGGTGCGGCGGACAATGCCGCCGGGTTCGTGGTTCGGGTCGACAAAGGAGATCATGTCCGGGAACATAAGCTCTCGGGCGAAGTTGCCGCGTTCAAACAGCAGGCCCGGCGTGATCCAGGCACGCCCCTCGCTCCACCCCGCGACGGTCGGCGGATTGAGCAGGATCTGCCCCAACGTTTTGCCCACCGTGTAGGGATCGGGGATGCCCGGCATCGCTTCGAGGCCGAGCTTGCGATACGTCGAGATCATGAGTTCGGTCGGCGACATGATATGCGTGGCGACCGAAGCGTCGCAGTAGAAATCTTCGGACGCAAATAGCGTGGCAAGGAACGGGGCGATCTGGTAATCGCCGTCGCGGAATACCTTGCCGAGTTCGCGGGCAAAGTCGGGTGAGATGTCCTCGCGCACGAAGAAGCGGTAGATCTTCGAGGCAATGTAGATCGCCGTCTGCTCCTGTTCGAGGATGATGTCGAGGATGTCGTTGCCGTCGAAGGCACCGGTCTTGCCGAAGAAGGTCTTTTCGCCTGCGTCGTGCTTTGTCTCATCGAACCGGAATTCGAGATCGTCGTTGCTCCAGCCGGTAAAGGCCCGGGCGGCCTCGCGGATGTCGTCCTCGGTGTAATTGCCGACGCCCAGGGTGAAAAGTTCCATGACTTCGCGGCCGAAGTTCTCGTTCGGCGCACCCTTCACGTTGTAGGTGGCGTCCAAAAACACTAGCATCGCCGGATCCTTGGCTACCGCCGTGAGCAGGTCGCGAAAGCTGCCAAGCCCGCCGGTGCGCAGCGTGTCGAGCTGGAGTTTGAGCTTGCGATAGTCGCGCACTTTCTCTTCTCCTGTGGCGAAATGGCCATGCCAGAAGAGCGTCATTTTCTCTTCCAGCGGATGGCCGCTGCGCAGCATCCGGTCGAGCCACCAGAAGGCCACGCGTCGCGTTTCGAGCATACTGGCCCGACGCCAGTAGAAGAACCGATTGGTCGCGGGTTGCAGCGGGCGCGGCCCGCTTGGCTTTGTCTTGACGCCCATCACCTCGCCGGTTTCGGCCGCCTGGTCGGTCGTGGCCGGGCGCGAAGGTGGGAAATCGGCAAGACTGGGTTCCCAGAAGCCGGACTCGTCAAAATCCTCCAGGATCGGACCATCGGCCCGACCGTCGATCATCAATGCGACCGCATCGTCTGGGCTCATCGCGGCAAGCTCGCGGATTTGAGACGGCGTCCCGCCGAAGCCCGCGCGCCTGAGGAGGTGCGCAGCTCGCTCCACGCTCCATTGCGAAGCGCCGATCGGCGCCAGGCTGCCCTCCGCCAGTGATGCCATGCCGGGTTCTCCCCCCCTGTGCCGCGGTTTGGTGCGGCGGTCATGTCGGGATGCTAGCCCAGCCGTCCGTTATCGGCCATTCCCCGGTGGCCTATCGGCTCCCAAAGCAGA
>DOUP01000271.1 GCA_003520545.1 Maritimibacter sp.
TCGTGAACCCGGCGTTCGAGATCGTCGCGGGCCGTGCGCAGGTCACGAAGCTCCTGCGCCTTGATGACGCCTTTGTCTTCCGGCGCTTTCTCGACTTCGACTTCCTTCTTGGGAATGGTCTTGTCGTCCAGCTCTTCGAGCTTGGCTTCACCGGCGGCGATGTAGAGCGCAAGCTCGTCGTAGAAATCAAGCGTCTTCTCGTAAAGCACATCAAGCGATTTGACGTCCTTGAGCAGCGTGTGTTCGTGCATCAGCAGGTTGTCGGTGATCTTGTCGATCTGGCCCTGCACGGTTTCATAGCGGGCCGCGAATTTCGCGGCGGGCGCGGCACGGCCCAAGAGCTTCTCCCAAAAGGACCGCTTGCGACGCATGTCGAGTTCGGGCACGGAAAAGCCCCGGATCGCGGTGACGATGTCTCGCAGGCTGTCGCCCGCGGGCCCCACGTCCTTGTTGCGCACGCCCGAGAGCATTTCCTGCGAGATGACCTGCAATTCCGCCTGTGCACCCGACCCGAACTCGATGATCGACTGCGAATTCTCCATGTCGATCTCGCCCATCCGCTTCTTGATCGCGGTGGCCTGTTTGCCCTTGGCCTCCGAGAGGGGAACCAGAGCCGTCGAGGGTTCTTTCAAAACCACGGCGTTCAGCTCCTCCACGGGTCCAAGCTCGGCGCTCGCTTTCTCGAATGTCTTGTTGTCCATCATCTGTCCCAGTCCTATCTGGCCACGACGCCTTCGCGCGCGAGCCTTTCTTTCAATACCTCGATCTCGATGTTGAGATCGCTTTGATCCGCGATAAGCATCTTTTGTGTCCGGGCCGTGAAATTGGCCTCCAGATCATCCAGTAGCGACACGTAGTCCGCCCGCGCTTTCGCGTCGCGGGAACGGCTATAGATGTCGGCGAACTTCACCGTCGCGTCGCGCGCACCCATCAGATAGACCGTCAGATACTTGCGCGCCCCGGAGAGATCACGCGGATCGTCTTCGATGGTGCGGAACATATGGCGCGCTGTTGCCTGGAAGCTGTCGACGCGGCGCTCCAACTCGCGATCCTTGGCGCGTTCGATGGCGTCCTTCATCGCTCCCAATAGCTTTTCGGCTTCGCCCACGGCGCGGGCCACGCGGTCGGTCTGGAACTCGTCGATACCTTCCATGCCCTTGTTCTTCATCGGGTCGGGACCGAAGGCAAAGAGGTGCAGGCCGAAGCCCAGAACACCGAAAATGACCGCTTCCAAGACCCCATGACCGGCCAAGCCGCCCACGGCAAGACCGGCGCCGGTGATGATTGAACCAAGGATCTTGCGCGGAAGTGCCGGGCGGCGCGCAATCTTGCGCGCGTCGTAGGCTTCCTGTGCCAGGACCCCTTCGCGGGTGAGCCAGGCGGCAAGGAGCAAAAGCGCGGTGGCGATCAGGAATTGCGCCATAACGAGCGGGTCGTGAAAGAACGCGCGGATCGCAAACGGGATCGGTGTCAGGAACAACGCGTTCACGCGGCCCCCGGCGCGGGAGCGTGTCTGGCCGTCAAACGGGTTTTGCGGCGCGGGCGTCTTGGACGGTTCGCTGCCATGGGGGCTGAATTTCCCGCCGAAACGCTGAGCCATTACGCGCCCCCCGTCAGAGCCGCGTAGAGGATCAGGGCCAACAGAAGCACATAGGACAATTTTTGAAGGCCGGTCCCGGACACGCGCACCCCCTAGCCGGAAAAACTCTAATTCCCCTTAGATATAGGGGGGACACCGTCATGGTGCCAGCGAATTTCCGAAAAGATGCGGGACCTTGCCTGTCGCGCGCCTAACGCGGCTTTTGCGGGCGTTTTGCTCGGCGCGGCCCGCGCTTTTCGCCGTCCTTGGGCGGGCGTGCTGCGCCTTTGTTCGGCTTGGCGGGCGCTTTCCGGTTCCGCACAGGCGATTTCTTGCCGTCTTCCATGCCAAGCTGATCGCGCATGACGCGGGTTTTGACCTCTTCGGTCTCGCCGGCCTTCAAGTCGCCCAAACGGAAGGGGCCGTAAGAGATGCGGATCAGCCGGTTTACCGACAGGCCGACCGCCTCCATCGCGCGGCGAATTTCGCGGTTCTTGCCTTCGCGCAGCCCGACCGTGAGCCAGGCGTTCGCGCCTTGTTGCCGATCGACCGTCACCGCCATCCCCTGGAACCGTTCGCCGTCGACGGTGACGCCATCGCGCAGCGGGGCGATCTGTTTGTCGTCCGGCGCGCCTTTGACCCGGACCCGGTATTTTCGGACCCAGCCGGTCGAGGGCAACTCCAGCCGCCGTTTGATCTCGCCGTCGTTGGTGAGAAGCAAGAGGCCTTCGGAATTGATGTCGAGCCGCCCGACGCTCATCACGCGGGGCATGTCCTCGGGCAGTTTGTCGAACACCGTATCGCGGCCCTTTTCGTCGCGCTCCGTGGTCACGAGTCCCAAGGGCTTGTGATAGAGCCAGAGGCGCGGCGGTTCCGGTTCGCCCACCTCTTTGCCGTCCACGTCGATCCTGTCTTGCCCGGTAACGTTCAGCGCGGGGCTGTCGATGACCTTGCCATTCACGCTGACCCGTCCCGCCTCGATCATGCGTTCGGCTTCGCGGCGGCTGGCGACACCGGCACGGGAAAGAACCTTGGCGATGCGGTCGCCGGGCGGGGATTTGGGGGTCTCGTTCGACATACTCCCGCTCTAGGCGGGTGTGCAGGTCTTGTCCAGCGCGGCGGGGCAGGGCAGGAAGGGGCATGACCGCCTTTCGCAGCCATATGAACATTGCCTTGGACGAGGCGCGGGCCGCCGCTGACCGGGGCGAAGTGCCCGTGGGCGCGGTCGTCGTGTCTCCCTATGGGACGGTCGTGGCGCAGGCCGGCAACCGGACGCGGGAGTTGAACGATCCCACGGCCCATGCCGAAGTGCTGGCGATCCGCGCGGCCTGCGCGGCGCTTGGGTCCGAACGATTGGTGGATCATGATCTATACGTCACCCTTGAACCCTGTCCCATGTGCGCGGCGACCATCGGTTTTGCACGGATCCGGCGGCTCTACTACGGTGCATCGGACCCGAAATCTGGCGGCACCGCGCATGGCGCAAGGGTGTTTTCCCACCCACAATGCCACCATGTGCCCGAAGTCTACGACGGGATGGCCGCGGGCGAGGCCGAGGCGATCTTGAAGGATTTCTTCGCGCTCAAACGCTGACGCCGGTAAGTTTTTCGCTTTCGTCCCATAGCCGCGTCGCGATGTCTTCGCGCTCGGCATAGTTGGCGGGTTCGGACGGGCCGACCGGCCCTTTTAGCCCGCGCCAGGACTGGGGCCCGTAATACCCGCCGCCTGTCGCATCCGGAGACGTGGCCGCGAACAATGTGGATTCGGCGGCTTTTTCTGGCACATGTGACAGAAGCGGAACCACCGTCTTGCCTGCGATCCACCCCAAAACCGGGATCGTGTCGAGCCGGTCGTAGACGCCCTGGGTGCGGGCAAATCCGGGGTGGGCGGCGACCGAGGTGATGCCCCAGCCGTTTACATCTGAACGTCGCTGAAGCTCTTTCGCGAACATGAGCGTCGCGAGCTTGGTCTTGCCGTAGGCGACCATGGGTTTGAATTTATTGGTCGACTGTAGGTCGCCGAAGTCGAACTCTCCAATTTTGTGTGCGCCCGAGGCGAGGCTGACCACACGGGGATTGGTGCCTTTGCGCAGAAGCGGCAGCAGTCCGAGCGTCAACGCGAAGTGGCCAAGGTGATTGGTGCCGAACATCTTCTCGAAGCCGTCCTTGGTCTCGCCCCGCTTGAGCTCGGCCATGACGGCGGCGTTGTTGATCAGCACGTCGATGTGGTCGAGGTCTCGGTTCGCCGCTTCGACAAAGGTCTGCACGGACCCAAGGTCTCCCAGATCGAGAATCCGGTGCGACAGACGGGCGTCCGGCAGGCGCGTTTCAATATCGTGGATCAAGGCGCCTGCGCGGATCGGAGACCGGCCCGCCACGATGACCTCGGCGCCATGAGCGGCCAGCGTTTCGATGATGGCCGAAGCCAAGCCACTTACGCCGGTCACGACGAAGCGACGTCCGCTCAGGTCGCCCATGTCCTCGGTTTTCCACATTGTTTGCCCGTTCCTTTTTTGGATTGCTCGTGCCCTACGTTACCCGTTGGTGATTGAACTATTCACACCCTTGAACGTAGACTTAACGGACAGCGTAAAGGGTTCCCATGACAGAAGAAGAACAAATCGAGGCGGAAGAGGAAATTCGCGAGGCCGCAAGCCTGTCCGCCTATACGATTTACGAAGTGATCAGGCGCGACGGCGAAGAAGAGCTGGCGCGCGACGTGCGCTCGCTGATCTGGTCAGGTATCTCTGCCGGCATCGTCATCAGCCTGTCCGTGCTGGCCGAAACCATTCTCCGCACTTACCTGCCGGACGCAAGTTGGTCCTACCTTGTCGAGAACCTCGGCTATTCCCTTGGCTTTCTCGTCGTGATCGTGGGGCGCATGCAGCTTTTCACCGAGAACACGATTTCCAGCGTTCTTCCCGTATTCGAGACACCGACGTGGGCGTCTCTTGGACGCACCGGGCGGCTCTGGGTCGTGGTGCTTCTGGCCAACGTGGTCGGGGCCTTTGCAATCGCGCTGTTCTACGCCTATTCGGGCGCGATTTCAGGCGAAATCATGGAAGCCTTCCATGACCTCTCCGAACACGCCACCGGTATGACCGCTTGGCAGGGCTTCGTTCGTGGTATCCCCGCGGGCATCCTTGTCGCCGCTATCGTCTGGATGTTGCCGGAGGCGCGACATTCCCAGGTGGCGATCATCGTGATCTTTACTTGGCTTATCGCGGCCGGGGATTTCACTCATATCGTCGCCGGTTCGGTGGAGATGGCCTATCTCATGGTGCTTGGCGATCTGGCCATCGTGGACGGTGTGACCCGGTTTTTCCTGCCGGTTCTCGCGGGCAACGTGATGGGCGGCACCGCTATCTTCTCGATGCTTGTCTATGGCCAGACCAAACGCGAACGCGAAGCGGCCCGGACGCGCCCGCCAGCACCCCGGCGCGCGTTGCGCCGTGATCGCGTTTCGAACCGTCCGGTTCGCAACGTCGACACCAAGAAACGCAAGAGCAAGAAGTGAAAAGTGTGGACCCTGTCAGATGACGATGGGGTCCATGACCTCCGGTTCGATCACGTCCACGCCGGGCAGCGCCTGTTTCATCAGGTCGGCGTTCTGTTCGAGCAGCGGGAACGTCCGGTAGTGGCCGGGGATCACGGTTTTGAAGTCGAAATACCGTTTGGCGGCATATGAGGCACGCGCCATATCCATGGTGAAATGACCGCCCGCACAGAGAATGCCGATGTCCGGCTCATGCACATCCGCCATCCACTCCATGTCCGCCATGATGTCCGTATCGCCCGAGACATAAATGGTGTGGCCCTCGCCCGAGATCATGTAGCCCGATTCGTGACCCATGTAGCGCGGGCCGTCCGCCGTTTGCTGGGCCGAACTATGCGTGGCGTTGACCATCGTGACCTTGACTTTACCCAAGGCAATTGTGCCGCCCTTGTTGAAACCGATTGTGGTCAGCCCGTGCTTGGCCTCCCAATACTGCATGAGATCATAGATGCCGACGCAGGGCAGGCCGCGTTCGGAGCACAACGCTGGCACGTCGGCGGCGTGATCCGAATGGCCATGCGTCACCAGCACGTGGGTCGCACCGTCCAGCGCAGGGCCGTATTGCTCTTCGGAGAGCATCGGATTGTCCGTGAGCCATGGGTCGATCAGAAGCACCTGATCTTCGATTTCGATGCGGAAACTTGCGTGACCGAGCCAGGTGATTTTCATGGGGTGCCTCCTCGTGATTTGCGGGTAGCCTAGCACGGCGAAAGGGATTGTCGATGGATTGGACAGCACAGGTTGACGCCTATTGCGAACGGCTTGGTCCCGGGTTCTGGGCGGAGCCAATGAACGCTGTGACCAACGCGGCTTTTCTGCTCGCGGCACTCGTCATGGCGCTGCGCCTGCGGGGGCACGGCTTGCCGATTGCCAACCTTTTGGTCGGCTTCCTGGCGGCGATCGGTATCGGCTCTTTCCTGTTTCACACCTTTGCGACGCGCTGGGCGGGGCTGGCGGACACGCTTCCGATCCTCATGTTCGCGCTCGTCTACATCTTCGCCGCGTCCTGCGAATACCTGCGGCTGTCTTTGGTGCGGGCCATATTGGTGGTCGTCGCATTATTCCCCTTTGTTGCGCTGCTCATGCCGCTCCTGGGACGGCTCCCGCTATTTGGCTCCTCGGCTGGCTACGTGCCGATCCTGCTCTACATCGCGATCTTTGCCGCGATCACACGCGGGCCGGTGGCGCGCGGGCTCGGGCTCTGGATCGCGGTCGCGCTCCTGACCGCCTCGCTCACCTTCCGGTCGCTCGACATGCAGACCTGCAGCGGGTTTCCCCTGGGCACGCACTTCCTGTGGCACATCCTGAACGCCGTTCTGCTGGGCTGGATGATCGAAGTCTATCGCCGTGCAGCCCTCCGGCGTCTTGCAGACCAACCGCGCGGGGGCTAAACCCGGCCTAACCCCAGACGGAGGCAGATATGTCGATCGACAAGGACACCGCGCGCAAGGTCGCGCATCTCGCTCGCATCCGCGTGGAGGAAGACGCTCTTCCCGCGCTGGCTGACGAGTTCAACACCATCCTCGGTTTCATCGAACAGTTGAACGAGGTCAACGTGGACGGGATCGAGCCGATGACCTCGGTCACGCCCCAGCGCCTCAAGCGCCGCGAGGACGTGGTGACGGACGGCGGAATGCCCGACAAGGTTCTGAAAAACGCACCGGACGCCCGTGAGGGCTTCTTTGCCGTGCCCAAGGTGGTGGAATAATGAGCGACCTGAACAAGCTGACGATTTCCGGCGCGCGCGATGCGCTGACAAAAGGCGATGTGACCTCGGTCGAATTGACCGAAGCCTGTCTCGGGGTGATCGAGGGGCAGGGGGCGCTCAATGCCTTTGTCCACAACACGCCCGACATCGCCTTGGAGCAGGCGAAAGCAGCCGACGCACGGATCAAGGACGGTTCGGCCACGGCCATGACCGGCATCCCGCTGGGCATCAAGGATCTCTTCTGCACCAAGGGCGTCGCCTCTCAGGCGGCCTCGGGCATCCTCGAAGGGTTCAAGCCGGAGTATGAATCGACCGTCACAACGAACCTGTTCGCTGACGGTGCGGTCATGTTGGGCAAGCTCAACATGGACGAATTCGCCATGGGCTCGTCGAACGAGACGTCGGTTTACGGCAATGCGGTGAACCCGTGGAAAGTGGATGACCGCATACTGACGCCGGGCGGCTCATCGGGGGGCTCTGCCTCCGCCGTGGCCGCCGACCTCTGTCTTGCCGCGACCGGCACCGACACCGGCGGTTCGATCCGTCAACCTGCCGCCTTCACCGGCACGGTGGGGATCAAGCCAACCTATGGGCGCGTGTCGCGTTGGGGTGTTGTCGCCTTCGCGTCCTCGCTCGATCAGGCGGGTCCGATGACCAAAACGGTGCGTGATGCCGCGATCATGCTTGAAAGCATGGCCGGCCACGACCCGAAGGATTCGACCTCTGCCGAGCTTGCGGTGCCGAATTTCGAGGCGATGCTCACCGGCGACATCAAGGGCAAGGTCATCGGCATTCCGAAAGAATACCGCATGGACGGTATGCCCGAAGAGATCGAGAACCTCTGGGCCGAGGGTCGCAAGATGCTCGAAGACGCGGGCGCGAAGATCATCGACATCTCTCTGCCGCACACCAAGTACGCGCTGCCCGCCTACTACGTGATCGCGCCCGCCGAGGCCTCCTCGAATCTCGCGCGCTACGACGGGGTGCGCTACGGCCACCGCGCCAAGCTCGAAGCGGGCGAGGGGATCGTGGACATGTACGAAAAAACCCGCGCCGAAGGGTTCGGGCACGAGGTGCAGCGCCGCGTGATGGTCGGGACCTACGTGTTGTCTGCGGGTTTCTACGACGCCTATTACAACCGCGCCCGCAAGGTGCGCGCCTTGATCAAGCGCGACTTCGACGAGGCGTTCGATCAGGGCGTGGACGCGATCCTTACGCCGGCGACGCCCTCGGCGGCCTTTGGATTGGGCGAAATGGTCGATGCCGATCCGGTGCAGATGTATCTCAACGATGTGTTCACCGTCACGGTCAACCTCGCGGGACTGCCGGGGATTTCGGTGCCGACCGGGTTGGACGCCAAGGGGCTTCCCCTGGGCCTGCAACTCATCGGTCGTCCGTGGGAAGAGGGCGACTTGCTGAATGTCGCCTATGCGCTCGAAGGCGCTGCGGGATTTGTTTCCAAGCCGGAAAAATGGTGGTAATTGCCCCGGAACCCAGTTTTGGAGCAGTTTCTATGCGGTCGATCGCATCCCTTTCCCTTGCCGCTCTCGCGCTTGCCGCCTGTAGCCCCACCATGCCCGACAGCGGCGCAGGGGCTGGCACCGCGCAATCCTCCGGCGTGACGGGGTTGCCCGAGGCCGCCGCGGTGTCCTCGCAACCCATCGGTGCGACGAGCGAAGGGCAGGCCGTGGCCGCCGAAGCCGCGCAGGCGCTGGGCCTCTCGACGCCGGCCCAAACGGCCGATGTCGGTGCCCCGATGAACGCCATGTCCTCCAGTTCGACGCTCGCCACCGGCACGTCGGAAGCGGCGGTCGAAACGGGCGCACCCGCCAGCCCGGCAGCTCTTTCCGACGAACAGAACTTCCAGGCGGTCAGCTCCCGCGAGTCGATCCAGTCAGATGCCGAACGCCTCGCAGAAAACCGTGCGCAATACGTGCAGATCCAGCCGACCGAATTGCCGCAGCGCGAAGGCGGCGGCGGCGCGTCCATCGTTCAATATGCCTTGCAGACCACGAACGCCAAGGGTCAGCAGATGTACAACCGCGCGAACTTCAACGCCGAAGCGCGGTTCCAGCGCAACTGTGCTAAATACCCGTCTTCGGACCGCGCCCAGGAGGCGTTCCTCGACGCTGGCGGTCCGCAGCGCGACCGGATGGGGCTTGACCCCGATGGCGACGGCTTCGCCTGTTACTGGGATCCGGCCCCCTTCCGTGCCGCAAAAGCGGGTGCGCCCGACGTTGTGACGCAATACGTGGATGTCGAAACTCCCGGCGTCTCCGAGTAAGCCGCGCGTCCATCCCTCGCCGAACTTCGGCGAACGGCGGGACGGGCGGCAGCCTCACCTGATCGTTATTCATTACACCGCGATGGAGAGCGCCGAGGCGGCGCTCGACCGTCTGTGCGCGCCGGAGCACGAGGTCTCTGCGCATTATCTGATCGGCCGCGATGGAGACGTCGTGCAGCTTGTGGATGAGGCCAAGCGGGCATGGCATGCGGGTGCGGGTGAGTGGCGCGGCGAGGGTGACGTGAACTCGCGTTCGATCGGGATCGAATTGGACAATACCGGCCTACACCCGTTCTCGGAGCCGCAAATGTCGGCCCTGTCCTTGCTCGTTTCCGATATTCGCGGGCGCTGGTCGATACCTCCCGAGGGCGTGCTGGGCCATTCCGACTTCGCCCCGGACCGCAAGGCCGACCCCGGAAAACGCTTCGACTGGCGGCGGCTTGCCTTGGAGGGCCAGTCGATCTGGCCGAACTCAGCCAACACGGGTTCGGACCTGTCCGAAAAGGCGTTCCTCACAGCCGCTGGGGCCTTCGGCTACCCCTGCGATGTTGGCGCCGCACATGTTCTCTCGGCCCTGCGTCTGCGCTTTCGTCCCTGGACCGAAGGGCCGCTCGACGCGACCGACATGGCCATCGCCCGGGATCTTGCCGGGCGCTTCGGCGTTGACCGATCCCCCGTCAGCGCCTAAGTCACCTTTTGCGCGGATGGCCGGATGATCGCCGCTAGGGCAGGGAAACCTGCCCTTGGGGAGGAAAGTCCGGACTCCACAAGACAACGGTGCCGGGTAACGCCCGGCCGGGGCAACCCGAGGGAAAGCGCCACAGAGAACAAACCGCCCCGGACGTGATCCGGGGTCAGGCTGAAACGGTGGGGTAAGAGCCCACCGCGCGACCGGCAACGGAAGCGGCACGGCAAGCCCCACCGGGAGCAATGCCAAATAGGGACCTCACGCCCGGCAACGGGCAAGGCCGTCTTGGCCCTTGAGGTTCGGGTTGGCAGCTTGAAGCGTTCGGTGACGGACGCTCTAGAGGAATGATCGTCGGCGGTGGGCGCAAGCCCGCCGTTACAAAATCCGGCTTACAGGCCATCCGCGCGTATCTTCATCCTGGCAAAGACACCCACGCGGGGGTCACGCGGGGGTGTGGGGTGCCCCTCCGCCTCGTCAGTCGCTTGGTGGGCGGCCGACCATGCGCGCGCGGGTCTCAGACGTGCTGGTCGATCAGAATCGGATTGCCGTCCGGATCTTCGAGCGTGATGAAGCCGGGGCCGCTGCCTTCGGGATCGGTCTCCTCGATCAACGCCACGCCCGCGGCCTTCAGCCGGGCCTGGATCGCGCGCACGTCCTCGAATGGTTCCGCGAGCGGCTGCGCCTGGGGTCCCCAACCCGGATTGAAAGTCATCAGGTTCTTGTCGAACATGCCCTGAAATAGGCCAATGGTGGTGTCGCCGCTCCTGAGAACGAGCCAGCCCTGGTCCTGATCGCCGCCGGCTTCGGAAAAGCCGAGCTTTTCGTAGAACGCATGCGAGGTGGCGATATCGGCGACGGTAAGGCTGACGGAGAATGCTCCAAGATGCATGAAATGTCCTTTCGTGACGCGATTGCCGGGTCAGTATAACGCATTTGCCGGGAGAATGCGGTTGACTCGAGCCACCGGCACGCTAAAACGCGGGCTTCAAGGATTTGACCGGGTGGGAACACCCGACGAGGAGCTGACGACATGGCGAAACCGACTACCATCAAGATCCGCCTGAATTCGACCGCGGATACCGGGCACTTCTACGTGACCAAGAAAAACGCNNAAAGAAGGCAAGATCAAGTAAGCCTTCTGGTCACCCAGACGAAAAGCCGCGCGGCCCACCCGGGACCGCGCGGTTTTTCTTTGTAAGCCCCTAATCTCCGCGCCGGTCCCCAAGCAACACGAAGCTCGAAGGACCAACAGGATGATTGAACGACCAGACCCACCCCGAAGTCCCGGACCCACACCGCCGCCGTTCACGCTGCGACCGGCCAGGGACACGGACGAAGCGCCGCTGACGAAACTCCTCACGGCGAGCTATGGCAGCCTGCTCGTCCCGGATTATCACCCCAATGTTCTGGCGGCTGCGCTTCCCGTGATCGGCAAGGCGCAGGACATGCTGCTCAAGGCGCCGGGCTATCTGGTGGCCGAAACCGGGGGTGGCGACCTGATCGCCGCGGGTGGTTGGACCTGGCAGGGACCCGCAGGGGGCGCGGCCCCGCTGGACTGGGGGCACATGCGCCATGTCGCGGTGCACCCCGACATGGCCGGCGCTGGCATCGGCGGACTGCTCGTGTCGCAGGTGTTGGATCATGCGCGCGCCGAAGGCGTCCGGGTGCTCTCGTGCCTCTCGACCCTGACCGCCGCCGGGTTTTACGCCCGCATGGGATTCGCCGCAAAAGGTGAGATTGACCTCGCGCTCGCGCCGGGTCTGAGCTTTCCCGCCGTGCAGATGCGAATGACCCTGTGACAGCAAAACGGCCGCAGTGTGTTCCTGCGGCCGTCATCGGGTTTTTGGGGGTCAGGCGTTGCGCTGTGTCGCTTCGAACTCTTCCATCCGTCGCTTTCGCGTCCGGTTCATAACCAAGTAAAACAGCGACACGCCGCTGAAAAATGCTCCAGTCCCCAACAGGGTCCACATCGACATGCTGCGCTCCTTTCCATCACTGGGAAGGGTATGCCGGTCAATCTTGTCCCGAATTTGCCGCCTTAGCGGTTTCTCCACGCCGTTGTTTCCCGAGACCCACGAAAAAGGGCCGACCCCGAAGGACCGGCCCTGAATAGGCGACAATTGCCGTCTCTGTTACTCGCGGTTGCCGAGGAACTGGAGTAGAAACATGAACAGGTTCACGAAGTCCAGGTACAGGTTCAGGGCCCCGAGGATCGCCGACTTGGCGAGCCACTCGCTGTCCATCGCCTGTGCGTGCGCGAGGTAGTCGTTCTTGATCCGCTGCGTGTCATAGGCGGTCAGGCCCGCGAAGATCAGCACGCCAATGGCCGAGATCGCGAAGTGGATCGCGGACGAGGCGAGGAAGATGTTCACGATCGACGCGATGAT
>DOUP01000108.1 GCA_003520545.1 Maritimibacter sp.
AACCCGATCATGCCCGAAAACATCGGCGGTTCGGCGGATCTGACGGGCTCCAATAATACGCTCACGGCGGACCTTGGCATCTTCGACCCGAAGAACCGCAAAGGGCGGTATGTGCACTACGGCATCCGTGAACATGGCATGTCGGCGATCATGAACGGTCTGGTCCTGCACGGGGGCATTCGCCCCTATGGGGGCACCTTCATGGCCTTTGTCGATTACGCCCGTGGCGCCATGCGTTTGTCGAGCCTGATGGGCATTCCGGTCACCTATGTCATGACCCATGATTCCATCGGTCTGGGCGAGGATGGGCCGACCCACCAGCCGGTCGAGCATCTGTCGATTTGTCGTGCGACTCCAAACTCTTACACCTTCCGTCCCTGTGACACGGTGGAGACGGCGGAGGCTTGGGAGATCGCGCTGACCTCTGAAAATACGCCGTCCGTTCTGGCGCTGTCGCGCCAGGGGCTTCCGACGCTGCGCACCGAGCACAAGAACTCCAATCTCACGTCCAAAGGCGCCTACGTCTTGGCCGAGGCCGAGGGCAAGCGTCAGGCGATCCTGATGGCCACTGGGTCCGAGGTCGAGATTGCCATGAAAGCGCGCGACATTCTGCAGGAGGCGGGCATCGGAACCCGTGTGGTTTCAATGCCTTGCATGGAACTCTTCGCGCAGCAGGACAACGCGTACCGTCGCAAGGTCCTGCCGCCCGGCCCGGTTCGTGTGGCCGTGGAAGCCGCGCTGCGTGACGGCGGCTGGGACCAGTGGCTCTTGGGCGAACGCGGCCAGGAAAAAAAGGCGGGTTTCGTCGGCATGACCGGCTTCGGCGCTTCTGCGCCGGCGCCGACGCTTTACGAAGAATTCGGTATCACGCCCGAGGGTGTGGCCGAGAAAGTCAGAGAGCTGATCGGCTGATCCGACTTCAGCAGGAACGCACAGACGGGGCCTTCGGGCCCCGTTTTTGTTGCCATCTGCACGTATTCTTTGTGTATGACTCTTGTGCACACCCTGTGCATACGCGCGTGCACTGCGGGGCCCCAGCCAGCACGTGAACCGTTGTCAGACCAGGCGCGCGCCCGACGTCCCGAACCCTGCCGGGAGCAGGGCTCAATGCGCATCCGCCTTCCCGCCCGTTACGGCCGCGATCGCCGGGCCGATGATGCGGGTGCCGATGGGGATCAGAATCAAACCGAGCGCGAAGCCGAACACGCCGTCCTGCGCGGCTGTCGCCGTCCATTCCACCGTCCCACGCCAGCCCTCGGAGACCATTGCGCCGAGCACTTCGGCGTTGTGATGGACGAAGTCGTAAAGCACGTCCCAGCCCATTTCGTGCAACCCGTGGACAATGATATTGCCACCGACCCAGAGCATCGCGGCCGTGCCAACGATGGTGAGCAGCTTCATGAATACCGGCATCCCTTTGACCAGCCCGCGCCCAATTGCACGGGTCAGCCCAAGTCGCCCGTTGGCAGCCATATGAAGACCCATATCGTCCGCTTTCACGATGATCGCGACAGAGCCGTACACAACCGCGGTGATCCCGAGCGCCACCAGCGCAAGCGCGGCGGCTTCCATCCAGACCGTGGATTGAGGAAGTGCAGCAAGTGCGATGGTCATGATCTCGGCGGATAGGATGAAATCGGTCTTGATCGCGCCCGAAACCTTTTGCTCTTCCAGATGCGCCGGGTCCGGGTTCGCGTGCACTTTCGGATCATGAATCTTGTGTTCATAAGGGAACACCGCGTGCCAGATTTTCTCGGCACCCTCGAAACACAGGTAACTCCCGCCCAACATGAGGAGCGGCGGGATCGCCCAGGGCGCCAAGTTGGCGAGCAGCAATCCAATCGGCAGCAGTATGATGAGCTTGTTGCGGATCGACCCCCAGGCGATTTTGCCGACGATAGGCAATTCGCGGCTGGCATCGAACCCGGTGAGGTATTTCGGCGTCACGGCAGCGTCATCAATCACGGCCCCGGCGGCTTTTGACCCTGCCTTCATCGCCTGCCCCGCGATGTCGTCCACCGAAGAGGCCGCGACCTTGGCGATGCCCGCAACGTCGTCCAGAAGCGCCAGAAGTCCGCTCATATTATGCCCATCCAATTCTTCATCGTTTCGATCAACCTAAAGCGTTTCGAGTTGAACCTGAAACAGGTTTAGCTCGAAACGCCGCCCACCATATGAGCGTTTCCCGCGTTTCGGGACAAGCTCGTGAATCAAGCTTGTCCCGAAACGCTTTAGCCGAGAGCACGGTCAGGGCAACCCGCGAATCCCTCCGTTTGGTGAGATACACCGCTGCATACCGTTAACGCATGTGTTACCGGTATCGTTCGCGCTAACGTGCATGTCTTGGGCATGTTTTCGCTAACATATTGTCCGGTAACGCATATTTAGGTTGGCCGCCCCGCACCCCCTCCCCTATATCAAGGTCCAAGACGAGCGTCTCAGGTGGAGCGCAATGGATCAGGCATCTCAAGGGGGATCGGATATGACGGTCACGGTCGGCATCAATGGTTTCGGACGCATCGGGCGCTGCACCCTGTCGCAAATCGCGGCATCGGGGCGAAACGACATTCAGGTGGTGAAGGTCAATGCGACCGGCCCGCTGGAAACCGCGGCACACCTTTTGAAATACGATAGCATCCACGGCCGTTATCCGGAGGAGATCACTCTCGGCGACGGCACCATGGATGTGGGCCGCGGACCGATGCAGATGATGTCGACCTACGACATGGACGAGCTGGACTGGTCCGGCTGCGACGTTGTTCTGGAGTGCACCGGCAACTTCAACGACGGCGAGCAAGCGAAAAAGCACATCGAACAGGGTGCGAAGAAGGTCCTGATCTCGGCTCCCGCCAAGAATGTGCAGAAAACCATCGTGTTCGGCGTGAACGACGAGATGCTGGAAAGCTCGGACTACATGATTTCGAACGGCTCCTGCACGACCAACGGTCTGGCACCGCTCGCCAAGGTTCTGAACGACGCCATCGGGATCGAACGCGGCATCATGACGACCGTCCACAGCTACACCGGCGACCAGCCGACGCTGGATCGGCGCCACAGCGACCTCTACCGCGCACGCGCAGCGGCCATGGCCGTGATCCCGACCTCGACCGGGGCCGCCAAGGCTCTGGGCGAAGTTCTCCCCGAGTTGAAAGGCAAGCTTGACGGCACCGCCCTGCGTGTCCCGACGCCGAACGTGTCCTGCATCGACCTGACGTTCGAAGCCGGTAAGGACGTGACCGTCGACGACGTGAACGAGATCGTCCGCGAAGCGGCCATGGGTCCGATGAGCCGCGTGTTGGGCTACGACCCGGAACCGAAAGTGTCGATCGACTTCAACCACACGGAGCAGTCTTCGATCTTCGCGCCCGACCAGACCAAGGTCATTGGTCGCACGGTGCGCGTGCTGGCGTGGTACGATAACGAATGGGGCTTCTCGACCCGCATGGCCGACGTGGCCGTGGCAATGGGCCGGATGTAAGCCTGACCTCGCTCTTGGATTGCGCGCCCTGGCCTATGGCCGGGGCGTTTTCGTTTGGACCATGCGCGCGCGCCACCGCACGTCCGGCGCGCGATTTTGCCTTGCCCTGAGGGGGCTCGCGCGGCATGACGACGCTATGACGAACCGTATCGCACTCATCCTCGGACTGATCATCGTGACGCTTATCGCCTATGATCTGATCGTCGACGACGGGCGCGTTCTGCTCTTCCTGGCGCGGAAAATGTTCGTTTTCCTCGACTGGATTGCCTTCTGGCGTTGATTTTTTGGGCAAATGCCTGTGACGACCCTTGACGTTTGGACTGATATGCAGATGTTAGCGATAACGCCGCGGAAGCGAGATATCGCTTTGGCGGGCTCGACGCGAACACGGACCGACAGGAGCTTCGCCCATGACCCTCAAAGTCGCTATCAACGGATTTGGCCGGATTGGCCGCAACGTGCTGCGCGCGCTCTACGAGCAGGGGCGCACGGATATCGAGGTGGTTGCGATCAACGACCTCGGCCCGGTGGAAACCAACGCGCACCTTCTTGAATTCGACTCGGTGCATGGCCGTTTCATGAACGAGGTCAAGGTCGCCGGCTCGACCATCGACGCGGGCCGTGGACCGATTGATGTCACCGCGATCCGCGACCCCAGGGAGCTGCCCTGGGGGGACGTCGATATCGTTCTGGAATGCACCGGCATCTTCAAAGGCGACAAGGCCAAGGTGCACTTGGAAAACGGGGCGAGCCGGGTTCTGGTTTCGGCCCCGTCCTCGGGCGCGGACAAGACCATCGTTTACGGCGTGAACCACGAGACGCTGACCTCGGACGACCTGCATGTTTCGAACGCGTCCTGCACGACGAACTGCCTGGCCCCGGTGGGCAAGGTCCTGCATGACAACTGGGGGATCAAGCGCGGGTTCATGACGACGATCCACTCCTACACCGGGGATCAGCCGACGCTCGACACGATGCACTCCGACCTTTACCGGGCCCGCGCGGCGGCGATGAGCATGATCCCGACCTCGACCGGGGCGGCCAAGGC
Organism: Maritimibacter sp.; assembly: GCA_003520545.1. Classification (GTDB taxonomy): domain Bacteria; phylum Pseudomonadota; class Alphaproteobacteria; order Rhodobacterales; family Rhodobacteraceae; genus Maritimibacter. The sequence goes on from DOUP01000108.1 coordinate 4,527, forward strand.
GGTGGGGCTGGTGCTCCCTGATCTGGACGGCAAGCTCGACGGCGTGGCGATCCGGGTGCCAACGCCCAACGTCTCCTGCGTCGACCTGACCGTCGAGCTGGACGGCGACGCGAGCGTGGAAGAGATCAACGCCGCGATGACGGCCGCCGCCGCTGGCCCGCTCAACGGCGTGCTTGGCGTGACCGACAAACCGCTGGTGTCGGTCGACTTCAACCACAACCCGAACAGCTCCACCTTCGCGCTGGACCAGACCAAGGTGATGGATGGCAACTTCGTGCGTATCCTGACCTGGTATGACAACGAATGGGGCTTCTCGAACCGGATGCTCGATACGGCCGCGGAGATGGGCAAACACCTCTGAGCACTCGACGCCACGTCAACATGCGCCCCGTCTGGCAACAGGCGGGGCGTTTTCGTTAGGGTCGGCGGAGGGGGAGCTTTTCCATGTTGAAAACCATCGTGATCGTTCTGGCAATCATTCTGGCCGGGGTCGGGATCTACGTGCTCATCAAGAAACGAGAAGCGCGAAAGCTCGCACGGATGGCCGAAGCCTCCTGCCCGCCGCAGGGCGATTTCGTCACGATTTCAACAGGTCGGCTGCATTACGTCGAAGCGGGGAGCGGGCCGTCGGTGATCTTCGTGCACGGCCTGGGCGGCCAGCTTCGCTCGTTGTCCATGACGCTTCTGAAACCGTTGTCGGAACGATACCGCGTGGTATTCATCGACCGCCCCGGGATGGGCTGGTCGGAGCGGCCCGAAAGCGCTTCGGCGCGGATTGACGACCAAGCGGGCTACGTGGAAGAGGTGATCGACGCGCTGGATCTTGGGCCGACCATCGTCGTGGGTCACAGCCTGGGCGGGGCGATTGCCTCGGCCCTGGCATTGCGGGCACCTGGGAAGGTGGCGGGGCTAGCGCTCCTGGCACCGTTATTGCGCCCCTCTTCCATGCAGCCGACGTCGTTTGGAGCCTTGGGCGTGACCAAACCCGGTGTGCGCCGCTTCATTGCGCATACGTTCGCGGGGCCAACATCGGTGCGCAACCAGGACGTCGTGCGCGACGAAATATTCGGTCCCGACCCGGTGCCGAAAGCTTACACCACCCTAGGCGGCGGGCTTCTGTCTCTGCGTCCCAAAAGCTTCATCAACACATCGCGCGATTATTGCGCCGTGCCCGAGGTGATTGGTGCCCAGTGGAAACACTATGACGAGATCACCTGCCCCGTGCGTGTGCTTTACGGCACCGAAGACCGGATCCTGAACTGGCGCGAACAGGGTGTCGAGATGTCCGAACGCTTTAGGCACTTCAAACTGAAGACGGTCGAGGGCGCCGGCCACATGCTGCCCCTGACCAAGGTCGACGAGGTCGTGGCGCTCATCGACGAGGTTGCGGGCGCGGCAAAAGCCTAGCGCCCGTTCGGGTCAAGCCTCCCTGCTCGCCATGCATTAGCTTCATGCCGGTTATCGCGCGCCGGCAATTGTGCTGCATCGCGGCATTCCTAGATACTGGTCGTAGACAGCGAACAGGAGACAGTAATGACCGCGATCACTCATATCCGCTGCGCGATTGCCCGTCGTGCCGCCTATTACCGCACAGTGCGCGAGCTTTCCGCCTTGCCGCCGAAAGCCACCGACGATCTGGGCCTGAACCCGGTGAACGCCAAACGCATCGCGCATGAAGTCGTTTACGGCGCGTAATCAGTCCCGCCCGAGCTTTGCGTAGAGCTTGGCTTTAACCTCGGGCGTGACGAATTTCGACACGTCCCCATCGAGCCGGGCGATTTCCTTGACCAGCTTCGAGGCGATGGCCTGATGCTTCAGGTCCGCCATGAGGAACACGGTCTCGACCTTGTCGTCGAGCGCCCGGTTCATGCCAACCATCTGATATTCATACTCAAAATCCGTCACCGCCCGCAGGCCGCGGATGATGATCTGGGCGCCGACGTCCTTGGCGCAATGGATCAGGAGGTTTTCAAACGGGTGGGCAATGATCTCGGTTCCGGTTTCAGCCGACAGTTTGGCGCATTCCGCCTCGACCATCGCAACCCGTTCTTCCAGCGTGAACATCGGCCCTTTGCCGGTGTTGATCGCCACGCCAATCACCAAACGATCCACCAGCGCACAGGCGCGGCGGATGATGTCGGTATGCCCAAGGGTGATCGGGTCAAAGGTTCCGGGATAAAGACCAACGCGCATTTTCTGCCTCCTGTTTATCGGGCGCAGGCAATCTTATTGCGCGTGGTTTTTCAAGTGTTTTGGCGCCGATACGTGTTTCTACGTAGCGGCACCAGATGTGTTTAAACACGGTGTCGGCGGGGGATCAGTATCCCATGATCATGTTTTTCAGCGCGTCTGCCTGTTGGCTCAGCTCGTCCAAACGCGCCTTGACCACGTCACCGATGGACACCAACCCGACCATTTCGTCGCCTTCCATCACCGGCATGTGGCGAAAGCGTTTTTCGGTCATGGTTTGCAGCACTTGGATCGCGCGGTCGCCCGGCTTACAGCTGATCAGCTTCGCGGTCATAATGCTGTCGACGGTATCGTCCAGACAGCTGGTGCCCGTGGATCCCAACGCGCCAACCACGTCACGTTCCGACAGGATGCCGGCCGGATGCACACCGTCTTTCGACACAATCACCGCGCCGATTTTCTTGTCCGACAACATCTTGACCGCATCGCCGACGGAGGATCCGGGCTTTACAAAGGCCACACCTGCGATGGATTTGTCTTGAAGAATCTGGCTGATGAGCATGATCGCCCTCCTGGATGTGAATTTATTTTATGTCTTTAGCGTCACCCCGAAAGCAACAATATGTCAAGCGCCATCCGTCAGTTAAAGCGCTCCGCCATAAACTTGACTCACGCGTTTTTGGCAGAACGCCCACAACATTGAGAGGTTCCGCCGCGCCGCGCCTTTTCCCTGCCTCGGGTTAAAGGTGGGACGCTTTAGGCGGGACCAACCCCTCTAATCGGGCCACTTCGTCGCGGATGCCCTGCGCCAGCTCTTCGGCGACGCGGTGAAAGCGTTCGACCCGCGCGTCACCTTCGTGGCGCACAAGGTAAAAGGATCGGGTGATCGACAGGGTATCTGTCAGCACGCGCCGCACCTCCGGCGCAAATGGCAGGATGAAATCATGGGTGATGCCCACCCCGCCCCCTTCCCGCACCATGCCCAGTTGCACCGCCACAAGGTTCGAGGCAAGCTGTACCCGGTCAATGCCCAGTTTGGTCAAGAAATCCAGGTCAGGGTAAAAAATCATGTCCTGGATTTAGCCCACGATGGGGTGGTTGCGCAGATCCTCTAGCCGCTCCAGCGGCGGGGCATCGCGTAAGTAGTCCGTGCTGGCCGCCAGATGCAGATGGTAATCCGTCACCCGCTGCACCGTCAGTCGCCCGGCTTGCGGCGGGCTGACGGTGATCGCCATATCCGCCTCACGCTTTGACAGGTTGATCACCCGTGGCAGCGCCACAATTTGCAACTCCAGCTCTGGATGCTCGCGCTGAATGCGCGCGCAAACCTGCGGCAGGATATAACTGGCACAGCCATCCGTGGCGCCAATGCGCACCTGCCCTGAGAGTTGCCCCGACTGCCCCTTAAGCTCATCCGCGCCGGACAAAGACGCCTGTTCCGCCCGCTCGGCATGGGCCAACAACCGCGATCCCGCTTCGGTCAACGCATAGCCCTGTGGGGATTTCGTAAACAGCCGCGCGTTCAGATCCGCCTCAAGCTTTGACACCCGCCGCCCCACCGTGGCCGCATCCCGGCGCAATCGCTTGCCCGCCCGCGACAGGCTTTCATCGCGCGCCACCGCCAAAAACACTTTTAGATCATCCCAATCCATCCTACCTCCGAACGCCCCTATCTTTTTCTTGCCCAAAAT
>DOUP01000146.1 GCA_003520545.1 Maritimibacter sp.
CCAGCCCCAGCATCGACATTTGCTTATAGGTCTCGATCTCCCCGATCCGCTGCACGATCCGCCCGATCCGGCGCGGGGTGCAGGTCTTGCCCGCGACAACCGCGAACCGCAGGTGCCCGCCCTCGTCGATGCGAAAATCGCCCGCCACGATGGCGGCCTTGTCCAGAACATAAGAAGCCGCCACGCTTTCGGGCACGAACCACGCGTCGATCTTCTTGCGCATCACGTCCTCGGACGGCAGCTCTTCCACCCGGATCAGCGCCGATGTCACCCGCACGCCGGGCGCCTGTGCCAGCCAATCCTCGGGGAACACGTCGAACATCGACGGATCGAAGGGCTTCTCGGCGTTCCCGTCGCCAAAGATCGTGTAGGTCACGAACTCCGTATGTTGCTCCCACTTGAGCCGGTATTTTCCGATCTCGCCGAAAAAGTGGTTCGCCCCCGGCTTCGGGTGGGCCGTGCCGTAGCGATCCAGCAGCGCAAGCAGATGATCCACATCCGCCTGCCGATCCCGCGACACCGCGTTCTCGGGTCGCTTGATCGCGATATAGGCGGCAAAACACGGCGCTTCCAACGATGGGAAGGGCCGTGCATGCAACTCGTTCGCCAGCGCGTAGCGCTGTTCGTGGTCTTGTATATTGGCCATACCTGTCCCGGCTCCGGTCGCGTTCTCAGACGGTTTTAGCGAAACTGGACCACTTTGGGCAGTGGTTGATTGTCGCGCAGGGGCGATCAGATCGTAACCACGTCCAGCGGCGGGAATCCGTTGAAGCCGACCGAGGAATAGGTCGAGGTATAGGCCCCCGCGTTGCGAATGATCACCCGGTCGCCCGCCTTGAGGCTCATGGGCAGCGATACGGGCCGCTTTTCATAGAGCACATCCGCACTGTCACAGGACGGACCGGCCAGGATGCAAGGCCCATGGGCATCGTGATCGCGCGGCGTGACGAACTGGTAACGGATCGCCTCACCCTCGGTTTCGGCCAGGCCCGAGAACCGGCCGATGTCGAGATAAACCCAGCGGTGCGCGTCCAGGTCCGACTTGTGGCTGACCAGCAGGCACTCCGCGATGATGACACCGCACTCGGCCACCAGCCCGCGACCCGGCTCCGCCATCACGCGCGGCACATCGCCAAAGCGCTCGGTCACAAGCTCCATCACCCGCGCGGCATAGACAGCCGGCGCGTCGATCGCTTCGCCGTAAAACGCCGGGAACCCGCCGCCGATGTTCAGAAGGTCGAGATCAAAACCCTGCGCCCGTGCCGCGTGCCAAAGCCGCGCCACGTGGTCGAGCACCCCGGTCCACATCTCGGCCCGCCGGGTCTGCGACCCGACATGGAACGACAGGCCAACAGGGCGCAGCCCCAGCTCCCGCGCATAGCCGAGCAGATCCATGAGCTTGTCGTCCTTGCAGCCGAACTTGCGGCTGAGCGGCCAGTCGGCCTCGGAATTCTCGACGATCAGCCGGATATAGACCTCGGCCCCCGGCGCGTGTTCGGCGATCTTCTCAAGCTCTTCCTCGGCGTCGGCGGCAAACAGCGTCACGCCCACATGGGCCGCGAACTCGATGTCACCCGGCTTCTTGATGGTGTTGCCAAAGGAAATCTCCGACGGATCGGCACCCTGGCTCAGGCACAGCTCGATCTCCCCGCGCGAGGCCGCGTCGAAATGCGAGCCGAGGTTCACCAGCCGCTCGATGATCCGCTGGTGCGGGTTGGCTTTGACGGCGTAATGGATACGCGCCCGGCCCAGACCGGCCTCCAACGCGCGAAACTGCTCTTCGGCCCGGTCCACGTCCAGAACGAGCGTGGGACGGTCCACGTCCATCATTTGGGCTTCGGAAACGATACGGGGAACGGGCGCGAAAGCGCCATGTGCAGCATAGGTCATGTCTATCTCCAGACGACAGGGGTGCAATACCCCAAGGTTCATAGGGAGACGTTACCGTCACTGCATAAACGCGTGCCGAACTGCGGGTGTCCCGTAGAGCTGCCGGTCGTGGCCAGAGGCGCGTGCGTTGGCGTCTTGAACGCGCATTTGGGGCAAGTTGCGTCACCGATCAAGAGAAAATTTTGCGGGGGTGCAAATTTCCGCCGGGATGCCTAAACCGGACACATGACGCGGCTTATCCTGTTCAACAAACCCTTCGGTGTCCTGTCCCAGTTCACCGACGCCAAATCACCGACCGAGCGCCCAACGCTCTCGGCCTATATCGACGTGCCGGGGGTCTACCCGGCGGGGCGTCTGGACCGCGACAGCGAGGGGCTCTTGCTGCTCACGGACGATGGCAAGCTGCAAGCGCGCATCGCGAACCCAAAGCACAAGACCCGCAAAACCTATCTCGCCCAGGTCGAAGGCGCACCGACCGAGGCCGACCTCGATCCCCTGCGCAAAGGCGTGATGCTCAAGGACGGCATGACCCGCCCGGCCGAGGCCCGGCTTATCGACCCGCCCGAAGTGTGGGAACGCGATCCGCCCGTGCGCTACCGCAAATCCGTGCCCGACACCTGGATCGAACTCACCATCACCGAGGGCAAGAACCGGCAGGTGCGCCGCATGACCGCCGCCATCGGCTTCCCCACCCTGCGCCTCGTGCGCTGGCGCGTCGGCGATTGGTCACTCGATGGCATAGCCCCCGGCACATGGCGCGAGGGACCGCTCCACCGGACCCCGAAGCCTCGATAACCGCAAGCACCGGGGAGGCTTGCAACAGAGACGGCGACCAATCCCCCGGCGTCCGAAAGGTCCTGGGCAACACGGGTGAAGACCCGAACGGCAAGGGAGGACGGGGCAGCTCAGACCGCGGCACGTTGCACTGAATCCGTTAACCAACTCCGAGATCGTGTTGCAAACCGATCCATTGTGCCTGTGCGGAAAACAAATACTAATCCACTGTGTTTATTGTTTTTTCCAGATATCGCCTTCTATTAACCACGAAGTTCAAAGCATGGGTTTTGCCGCATTTTTGCCCGATTCTTTTGACAAATCGTTCACGATAATTATTGCACGAACACCCAAGGAACCGCTGGACATGCGTTTTGACGCACTCAAAAGATTTTTCCTCGACGAAACCGGGGCGGTGTCGGTCGACGCTGTCGTCGTGATCGGTGGTTCCATCCTCATCGCGCAGACGGTCATCACCGATATATCGGAAGGCATGGTGACGCTCAGCGACAAGATGAACGCGCGGTTCGAACAAATCGCCGTCGATCAGCTTGATAATGCCGCCACGGTTTACACGCCGACGTCATCGACCACGACGCCGGCCCAGGCGAGCGCGGGCCCAACCGCCGGCAACCCGGGCAATGACAAGGCAGTCGGCAACGCGGGCGAAAACCCCAACGGCAGCGACGATTGGGGCGACGGCACCCAGGGCAAGTCGCAATAAAATCACTTCAATCCGGTTGGGGAACGGGTCGCAATTGTGGCCCGTTTTCCGGTGCCGGGCCAGAATTTACCTTATCGTATCACGGGTCTCACCCAAGTTTGTCCCGTTTTCGCCTCAAATGACTGGCAAATAATGATCTGAACTCGGGGGAGTCAAACAAGAGGCGAGGCCAAAATGCTTCGAAATATGATCAAGACTTTTTTGGACGACGAAACCGGCGCTGTCACCGTCGATATGGTCGTCGTCCTCGGCGGATCCATGTTGATGGCCACCACCATCGTCCAAGACGTCTCGACAGGCGCACTGGATCTGTCCGAACGCGTGAATGTCCGCCTGTTCGAAATCGGCGACGAATGGTTACCCGATGCGACCGGCGACATCCCGGCCTATGTCGAGGAAGAGGAAACAGCCGCGACGGACCCGGACGCCACCGATCCGGGCAGCGGCACGGATGCGTCGGACGACAGCTCCGCGCCCAGCGGTGGCAACCCGGGCAACGACAAGAACGTCGGCAACGCGGGCGAAACCCCGAACGGCAGCGACGATTGGGGCAGCGGCTCGAACGGGCGGAGCGACTCCGATTCGAACGGCAATTCGGGGAACTCGGACCGGGACGACCACTCGGACAAAGACGACCATTCGGACCGGGACGACCACTCGGACAAGGACGACCACTCGGACAAGGACGACAAACACCGCGGCCGTGGAAAAGGGCGCGGACGCGATTAAACCGTTCTCCTAAAACGAAAAAGGCCCCGCCAAAGAGCGGGGCCTTTTTTTGTCCAGTGTGGCCGGGATCAGGAGATCAGCGGCAGCAGGCTCGACACGCTCTCTTTCGCGTCGCCATAGAACATCTGCGTGTTCTCCTTGTAGAACAGCGGGTTCTCGATGCCAGAATACCCGGTGCCCTGACCGCGTTTGGACACGAAGACCTGCTTGGCCTTCCACACTTCCAGAACCGGCATCCCCGCGATGGGGCTGTTGGGATCTTCCTGTGCGGCCGGGTTCACGATGTCGTTGGAGCCGATGACGATCACGACGTCCGTCTCCGGGAAGTCGTCGTTGATCTCTTCCATCTCCAGCACGATGTCGTAAGGCACCTTTGCCTCGGCCAGAAGCACGTTCATGTGGCCGGGCAGACGCCCCGCGACCGGGTGGATCGCAAACCGCACGTTCTTGCCCTGCGCGCGCAGTTTCGAGGTCAGGTCCGAAACCGCCCCCTGCGCCTGTGCCACGGCCATCCCGTAACCCGGAACGATCACCACGCTGTCGGCTTCTTTCAGAGCGTTTGCGACACCTTCGGCGTCGATCGGCTTCTGCTCGCCCTCGATCGCCATCTGCTCGCCCGCCGGGCCGCCGAAGCCACCCAGAATGACCGAGATGAAGGACCGGTTCATCGCCTCGCACATGATGTAGGACAGGATCGCACCGGAGGAGCCCACCAGCGCGCCGACCACGATCAGGAGGTCATTGCCCAGCGAGAAGCCGATGGCCGCCGCCGCCCAGCCCGAATAGGAGTTGAGCATCGAAACGACCACCGGCATGTCCGCGCCACCGATCCCCATGATCAGGTGATAGCCGATGAAGAGCGCCATCACCGTCATGATCGCAAGCGGCACGAAGCCACCGGTGTTGAAGTACCAGATCAGCGCAACGATCGAGATCGCCGCGGCACTGGCGTTCAGCAAATGCCCGCCCGGAAGCTTGTTGGCGGAGGTATCCACCTTACCGGCCAGCTTGCCATAGGCGATGACCGAGCCCGTAAAGGTCACGGCCCCGATGAAGATCCCCAAGAACAGCTCGACCTTGAGGATGTTCAACTCCACCGCGGTCTTGTGCGAAATGAGCTGCGCGAAGGCCCCGAAGCCCTGCTCGTGCAGCCAGGCATCCATGCCGGTCGCATTGAGAGACGTGGGCGCGCTGGCCATGACCTGCGCCACGTTCTGCATCTCGAAATGCGCGTTGAAGCCGACGAAGACGGCGGCCAGACCGACGAGCGAATGCATCGCCGCCACAAGCTGCGGCATCTCGGTCATCTGGACGCGCATCGCGACCATGTAACCGATCATGCCACCCGCCGCGATCAGGATGACGGACAGAATCCACAGCCCTGCCCCCGGCCCGATGAGCGTTGCGAACACCGCCAGCGCCATGCCGGCGATCCCGTACCATACCGCGCGTTTCGCGCTTTCCTGTCCAGACAACCCGCCAAGCGCGAGGATGAAGAGGACTGCCGCGACCACGTAGGCCGCTGTCGTAAATCCGAATTCCATAAGTCCTACTCCCCCTTACGATTTCTGGAACATGGCGAGCATGCGCCGTGTGACGAGGAAACCGCCGACGATGTTGATCCCGGCCATG
>DOUP01000144.1 GCA_003520545.1 Maritimibacter sp.
TGTCCGAGCTGATGGGCAACATCTACGGTCAGTATGACGCCAAACTGCAGGGCTTCGTCCCCGGCGGCATGAGCCTTCACAACATGATGCTGCCGCATGGGCCGGACAAGACCGCCTTTGAGGGCGCGTCGAATTCGAACCTCGGGCCGGAGAAGCTGGAGAATACCATGTCCTTCATGTTCGAGACCCGGTTTCCCCAGCATCTGACCGCGTTCGCGGGCAAGGAGGCGCCGTTGCAGGACGATTATATCGACTGCTGGGACAGTCTTGAGAAGAAGTTCGACGGCACGCCGGGCACGAAATGAGGTTTCGAACAGGGCTGCGCCCTGTCCGAGATGGGCGAGGGGCGCCGCCCCTCGCGCTCCCCGGGATATTTGAGGCACGATGAAACTGTATAGCTATTGGCGGTCCACCACGTCTTACCGGGTGCGGATCGCGCTTAATCTGAAAGGCGTGTCCTATACGTCGGTCCCCGTCGATCTGGTGGCGGGGGATCAGCGGTCGGACGATTACGTGGCGGTGAACCCCGGGCGCGGCGTGCCCGCGCTGGTTCTGGAGGATGGCGCGGTTCTGACCCAGAGCATGGCGATCCTCGATTGGCTGGAGGAGACCCATCCCGAGCCTGCGCTGTTGCCATCGGGGCCGGTCGCGCGGGCCCATGTGCGGGCTGCTGCGCTCGGGATCGCGACCGATATCCACCCGGTGAACAACCTGCGTGTGGTTGGCAGGCTGAAATCCATGGGGCATAGCCAGGACGAGGCGGTTGACTGGATGAACCATTGGATGATCGAAGGCTTCACCGCCTTCCAAAGCCTGATCGAACGCGATACGCCCTTTTGCTTTGGCGAGGCGCCGGGGCTTGCCGATCTCTGCCTCGTTCCCCAGCTATACAATGCGCATCGCTGGGGCACCGACCTGACCCGCTTCGCCCGCCTGACCGAGATCGAGGCGCGCTGCCTCGACCTTGCCGCTTTCGACGCCGCGCGCCCCGAGGCGCAGGCTGACGCAAAACAATAAGGATCAATGATGACTGGATTGAAACGCTCCTGGGTCGATAGCGCCAACAGCGCCGAGACCGACTTTCCGCTGAACAACCTGCCCTATGGCGTTTACGACAAGGGCGACGAAGAGGTGTTCTGCGGGGTTGCGATCGGGGATTACATCCTGAACCTGACGAAACTGGAAGAGGATCAGGTGCTCGACCTCGGTCTGGGGGTCAGCCTGTTCGGCTGGGGCACTTTCGATCCGCTGATCGACGAGGGTCAGCAGGTCTGGGACCAGCTGCGCACCTGGTGCGAGACGGTGTTGAAAGAGGGTAGCCCGGTGGAAAAGACCATCGCGCCCTACCTCGACGCGCGCGAAGGTGTGCGGATGCATATGCCGTTCGAAGTGGTGGAATACACCGATTTCTATGCCGGCAAGAACCACGCCTTCAACGTCGGCACGATGTTCCGGGGGCCGGAAAATGCGCTGCCGCCGAACTGGCTGTCGATCCCCATCGGCTATAACGGGCGGGCATCCTCGGTCGTCATTTCCGGGACGGATGTGACCCGGCCCAACGGTCAGCTCAAGGGGCCGGACGACGAACTGCCGCATTTTGGTCCCTGCGCACGCTGGGATTTTGAACTGGAGATGGGGGCCATCGTGGGCAAGCCCTCCGAGGGGATGGTGTCGGTCAAGGAAGCCGACGACATGATCTTTGGCTACGTGCTGCTCAACGACTGGTCCGCGCGGGACATCCAGGCCTGGGAATACCAGCCTTTGGGGCCGTTCCAGGCAAAGGCGACGGCGACGACCATCAGCCCGTGGATCGTGACCAAGGCGGCCTTGGAACCTTTCCGCACCTCGACGCCGGAGGGTGAGCGGCCATTGCTGCCCTACCTGAAAGAGCCGGGGCCGATGCTGTATGATATCGACCTTGAGGTTTCGGTCGCCCCCGAGGGCAAGCCGGAAACCGTGGTGACGCGGACGAACTACAAGGAAATGTATTACTCGGCCGCGCAGCAGCTTGCGCATCACACCACGTCCGGCTGCCCGATGCGGCCCGGCGATCTTCTGGGATCGGGGACGATCTCGGGCGAGACCAAGGAGAGCCGTGGCTCCATGCTGGAGCTGAGCTGGGGCGGGAAAGAGCCGCTGACGCTGGACAGCGGCGAGACACGCACATTCCTCGAAGACGGCGACACGGTGACGTTCCGGGGCGCGGCCAAGGGGAACGACTACAAAATCGGTTTCGGGGAGTGCGTGGGCAAGACCTTGCCCGCCGCAGAGATCCCCGACTGGGCAAAGGAGTGAGGATAAATGGCTAAGGCATTCGCGTCGCAAGGCGACATGGAAGACAAGGAAATCAGCTTCACCGAGGTGGGCGAGGGGCTTTACGCCTTTACTGCCGAGGGCGACCCGAACACGGGCGTCATCATCGGGGATGAAAGCGTCATGATCGTCGAGGCGCAGGCGACCCCGCGTCTGGCGCGCAAGGTGATCGACTGCGTGCGCTCGGTCACTGACAAGCCGATCAGCCACCTCGTGCTGACGCATTACCACGCCGTGCGCGTGCTGGGCGCTTCGGCCTATGGCGCGCGGGAGATCATCATGTCCGATGTCGCCGCCGCCATGGTCGAAGAGCGCGGGCAGGAGGACTGGGACAGCGAATTCGGCCGGTTCCCGCGCCTGTTCCAGGGCCACGAGGAAATCCCCGGTCTGACGCGTCCGACCACGACGTTCAGCGACAAGTTGACCGTGTATCTTGGCAAGCGCCGGGTCGATATCATGAAGGTCGGTCGCGCCCATACCGCCGGTGATGCCGTCGTCTGGGTGCCGGACCAGGAAGTCATGTTCACCGGCGATATCGTGGAATACCATTCGGCCTGTTACTGCGGCGACGGGCATTTCGCGGATTGGGGCAAGGCGCTCGACAAGATCGCGTCCTACGAGCCGAAGTCCATTGCACCGGGGCGCGGCGACGCGCTGGTCGGGGAAGAGATGGTTGGCAAAGCATTGGAGAATACCCGCGATTTCGTCGAAAGCACCTATGCGCCGGTTGCGCGGATCGTGGCGCGTGGCGGCACCTTGAAGGAAGCCTGGGACGCCGTGCGCGCCGCCTGCGATCCGAAGTTCGCAGACTACGCGATCTACGAGCATTGCCTGCCGTTCAACGTGGCCCGCGCGTTTGACGAAGCCCGCGGTATCGACACGCCGCGCATCTGGACCGCCGAGCGCGACCAGGAGATGTGGGAAGACCTTCAGGGCTGACGGTTGGCCCCGGCTTGGGGCCTTCAAAACTAATGCGCCGGACTACACCTCTGGGTTTCGTCCGGCGTTTTTCGTTTCCGGTCTGCGCGGGCCTTATCCGCCGCGACCTTCGTCCTCGATCCCGGGCATCCCGCCGTCAAGATCCTGCGCATCGGTTTTCGGCGGGTCGTCGTAGACCGACCACCCGTGGGGCCGACCGCTGTCGGGCAGGTCTTCGGGCTTGAGGCTTTTCGCGAGGATCGCCTTGGCGATGAAGTTCGCCGTGATTGGCGCGGTCAGAAAGAGAAACAGCGTGATGAGCAATTCGTGGAAGCTCAGGCTGTTCTGGACCAGACCGAAATAGAGCATCGAGGCGATAAGCACGCCGCCGACGCCAAGCGTCGTGGCCTTGGTGGGGGCGTGGAGGCGCTGCATCTGGTCCTGGAGTTTGACCAGACCGAAGCTGCCCACGATGCCGAAGACCCCGCCAATGACGAGGAACGCGGAGATCAGTATGTCGACCCAGAGTGCCATGCGTCCCTCACTCGATGATGTCGCCGCGCAGGATAAAGCGCGAATAGGCGACGGTTGAAACGAAACCCACCATGGCGACGAGCATGGCGGCCTCGTAGTAGATTTCGGTGCCCCGCTGGACGCCGTAGAGCACCAGAAGCGCGATCACGTTGATGACCATGGTGTCGAGCGCGAGGATGCGGTCGGGATTGTCCGGGCCACGTGCGATGCGCCAGAGATTGGCGAGCAGGCCGAGACCGAAACAGGCCATGGCAAACATCAGGGCGTAGTCCATGTAAATCATTGGAAAATCTCCATCAGGCGACCTTCGTAGCGGGCCTTGATTCCATCCCGCACGGCGTTTTCGTCCTCGGTGTGGAGGCAATGCACCAAGAGCGCGCCGCCGTCGGCCGACAGGGCCGCTGTGACGGTTCCGGGTGTCAGGGTGATGGTGCCAGCGAGCACCGTGATTGCCTCGGGCGAGGTCAGTTCGAGCGGGATCGTGACCCATTTGGACTGAATCTTGGCGTTGGGTTTGAAGAGCACGATCATCGCCACCTGCACGTTGGCGACGATGATGTCCCAAATGACGATCAGGATATACTGGACCACGACGAGCGGGCGGCCCACCTTTGGTTGGTTCGGCCAATAGGGCGCGGTGATCGCCGGGACCACGAGGCCAAGAAAGCTGCCCAGAAGGACGTTGCCCAGCGTGATCTTGTTCACGAGGCCGAGCCAGACCGCCAGCAGGACAAGGCTGAGGATCGGGTGCGGGATCAAGCGTTTGAGCATGTCAGTGCCCCCCGTCTTCGGTTGCGGGCTCGTCGGCGGCACGGTCGCCGGTGTCTTCGTGGCCCTCGATATGGGCGTCATCGTCGCCATAGCTGTCTCCATGGCCCTTGATGACCTTGGTGTTCGGTGCGGCGTTGAGCGGGCTGTTCAGCACCGCGTCCACGTAGCCTTGGCGGTCAAAGAGCTGCGCCGAGGTCTGGCCGACATAAGTGGTCACGGGACCGGCGAAGATCGCGAGACCCGCAAGGATGGCGAGCGCCGCGAAGGAGGGGGCGAGCGCCATCGCGCGGGGATGGTTGGGTGGCTTGGGCGCGGGCGTGTCGTCCTCCACGTCCGAGGTCGGGGCGGCGGGCTGCATCGCGGTGGATTTCCAAAACAGCACCGAGCCCGCGCGCGCGAAGCCGACGATGGTCACGAGCGAGCCAGCGAGGATCGCCGGCCAGGCCCAGATGATGTCAGCAGGGTTGCGCAGCGCGTCGAGGACGAGGAGTTTGCCCAGGAACCCCGACAGCGGCGGCATACCCGCCATGGCGATGGCACCTGCGAAGAAAAGCGCGGCGAAAAGACCGTTTTCGGTGATCGGCGGTTGCGGCGTGAGCTTGTCCCCCCCGCGCCGTGTCACCACAAGGTCCGCGATCAAGAAGAGCACGGCGCCCGCGAATGTCGAATGGATCAGGTAGTAAAGCGCCGCCGTCGTGCCCTGTGGTGAGAAGGCCGATATGGCCAGCATCAGGGTGCCCATGGAGCCGATCACCGAAAACGCGATGAGCGGCATCAGGCGCCGGGTGCCGAGCACGCCCAGGGCGCCGATGGCGATGGTCACGATGGCGGCGGCGAAGAGCCAGCTTTCGGGCATCCCTTCGGTTGCGGGCACGCCGGGGCCGAAGATGAGCGTATGGACCCGCAGGATCGCATAGGCGCCGACCTTGGTCATGATCGCGAATAGCGCGGCCACCGGGGCCGGGGCGTTCGAGTAGGTGCCGGGGAGCCAGAATTGCACAGGGAAGAGGGCCGCCTTCACCGCGAAGACGATCATCAGGAGCATGGCGGCGACGCGCACGATGGCGGCGTCCTCGAGCGGCATTTCAGACATGCGCAGCGCGAGGTCGGCCATGTTGAGCGTGCCGGTCGAGGCATAAAGCGTGCCGAGCGCGAAGAGGAACAGCGTGGAGCCCGCGAGGTTCAGGACCACGTATTGCAGGCCCGCCTGCATCCGCTCCTTGCCGCCGCCGTGGATCATCAGGCCATAGGAGGCGATGAGCAGGATCTCGAAGAACACGAAGAGGTTGAAGACGTCGCCGGTGAGGAAGGCCCCCGCGATGCCCATGAGCTGGAACTGGAACAGCGCGTGGAAGTGCCGTCCCTTGGCGTCCCATTCGGTCGCGATGGCGTGGATCAACACGATCAGCGCGAGGATCGCCGTCAGGAGCACCATCAAGGCGGACAGCCGGTCGAGCACCAGAACGATGCCGAAGGGCGCGGCCCAGTCCCCGAGGCGGTAGACCTGGGCCGTGCCGTCGAGGGAGGCCAGCATGGCGAGGCCCACGGCGATGCCCGCGAACAGAAGCGTGCCGGTGACGGAGGCCGCGCGCGCCAGCGTGATGTCGTGGCGCATGATGTAGCCGATGAGCGGGGCGAGCAGGGCCGGAAGCACGACCGGCGCGATGATCCAGTGGTTCATTGGCCTGCCTCCGCCTCATTGCGCTCTTCGTCGAGGTCGCGGTCCGGGTCGGGCACGTTGATCTCGTCGCTTTCGCGTTCGAGATAGGCGCCGAGCGAGACCATCACCAAGACGGCGGTCATGCCGAACGAGATCACGATAGCGGTCAGGACAAGCGCCTGGGGCAGGGGGTCGGTGTAGCTTTCCACCCCGTCTTGCAGGATCGGGGCCATGTTGGTGGCCAGCCGACCCGAGGCGAAGATGAACACGTTCACCGCGTAGGACAGGAGCGCGAGACCCAGGATGACCGGGAAGGCGCGCAGGCGCAGGATCAGGTAGACCCCGCCTGCCGTGAGCATGCCGATGGCGGATGCGACGAGCATTTCCATGTTACGCCTCCCCCCCTTGTTGTTTGTCTTGTTCGGCGTCGTCGCGACGGCCGGTCGGGTCGTAATCCATCGGGTCGATGTTGATCGTCTCACCGGCGTAGCGGGCGATCCGCGACAGCGAGTAGAGCATCAGCATCACCGCGCCGTTCACGGCGAGGAAGACCCCGAGGTCAAAAAGGGCTGCCGTGGCGAGTTCAAACTCCTCGATCGGCGGGATGTGGACGTAGCCGAAGGCAGAGGTCAGGAACGGGTTCCCGGCGAGCCATGCGCCCGCGCCGGTCAGCCCGGCGATCACCACGCCGAAACCGATCAGCGCGTGATACTCGATTTTCTGCCGCGCCATGGTCCAGCCGAAGCCCGAGGCCATGTATTGCATCAAGAGCGCGATGGAAACGACGAGACCCGCGACGAAGCCGCCGCCGGGCATGTTGTGGCCTCGCAGGAAGATGTAGACGCCGACCATGAGCGCGATGGGCATCATCACGCGGGTCGCGATGACCATCATCAGCGGGTGACGGTCTCGGGACCGGTCGTCAGAGTAATCCGTGTTGCGCAAACGCCGCGAGGCGGGGCCGTTCAGGAGTGCTTCCATCAGGGCGAAGATGATGAGGCCCGCGATGCCGAGCACGATGATCTCGCCGTAGGTGTCATAGCCCCGGAAATCCACGAGGATCACGTTCACCACGTTGGTGCCGCCGCCGCCCTTGTAGGAGTTGGCGAGGTGGTAGTCCGAGATCGTCGCGACGTCGCGCGCCATGAAAGCAAAACTCAGCGCGGCCACGCCGACGCCAGCGCCAAGCGCGATGACCGC
>DOUP01000280.1 GCA_003520545.1 Maritimibacter sp.
TGATCGTCGCGCTGATCCTGACGCTGTCAGGCACCGCCTTCACCGGCTGGCTGATGGCCGACACGACGCGGATCTCGATGTTGCCTGAGATGCCCGCCATCGTCGCCCCGGCCTTTGCCGATGATGACGAGTATGGCGAATACGGGGAATACGGCGAGGGCGGCGAAGAAATGCTCGAAGAGGTGCATGAAGTGCTCGCCAACCTCCTGTTGGTCCTGATTGCGCTGCACGTCGGCGGCGTGATCCTCGCCTCGGTCCGGCACCGCGAAAACCTGGCCCGCGCCATGTTGACTGGCTCCAAACGTGAACCCGGCCCCGGCGACGTTTCATAGTAATCCCCATAGCTGATACGGCCCATCGGTCCAACTGCTCCGCCGGTTTCGGCGGGGCTTTTTCGATTCTGGTCCCCACACCGCGAACCTGACACGAACCTGACGGAAATTCGTCGCCGATGTCAGGAAGGCATCAGACAGGCACCCCAGATTGGGTTCAGATCGAAAAAGGAGAACCCAAATGCTGAAACCGATTCTTGCAATCGCAGCTCTCGCCACCCTGCCTGTGGGACTCGCTCTCGCCGACGATGACGACCGCGCGTTCCGCGGCTCGCTCAAGGACATCGCCCCACGCTCCGAGGTGATGAGCCTCGCCGCCGCGAACGGCTGGTCCGTCGAAGAGATCGAGATGGACGATGGCTACTACGAAGTCGAAGGCCGCACCAAAGAAGGGCGCGAAATCGAGGTGAAGTTGCACCCCGTTACGCTTCAGATCATGGCCCAGGAGTATGAAGACGACGATGATGACGACGGCTACGGCATGGCAAACAATCCCGCCCCGGCCGGTAGCGCGGAGCCGCCGAAAAACGGCCTGTTCGCCCCCAACGCCGCGCCGCGAGTGCAGGTGAAATAATCTGTCGGCGTGGCGGAAATCGCCGCGCCGACCGTACGAACAAAGGTCACTGACCACAATAAATTGGACCCGAAGACATGAAACCGCTTCTTTCCGCTCTCTCCCTCACCACGGCTCTCACCGCCCCCGGCCTCGCCTTGGCCGAGCCTGTCACCTTCACCACGACGTTGAACAGCTATGGCGGTCAGGGTGCCTATCTCGCGCTCTACGTCACCGACGACAGTGGCACCTATGTGGGCAGCCTCTGGATGGCCGGGGGTAAATCGAAGTATTACAAACACCTGTCGGAATGGTATCGCCTGACCGGCGGCAACTCCGCCGAAGTGAACGGCATCACCGGCGCAAGTGTTGGTTCCGGCCGGACGCTCGAAATCACGCTGGACCTGTCCGATGCCCTGTTCGATGCGGGCTATACCTTGCATGTCGACGCCTCGGTCGAGGATTTCCGCGATAGCCCCAATGACGTGACCGTGCCACTTACCCGCGAGGGTGCCGGCCAACCCGTGTCGGGCCGCATGTATGTGTCGAGCCTGACCTACAACATGTAAGGGGCTGGCGCGATGTTTCGAACGATCCACCGCTGGCCCGGCCTTCTGGCCATGGCTCTGCTCGTCCTCCTCGGCCTGAGCGGCGCGGTCCTGGCGGTCTTTCCGGCTGCCGAGAGCATAAACGTCCCGCGTGCCGAGGCCGGGCTGAGCGTGGCCGAATTGACCGACCGCGTGCGAAGCCAGATCCCCGGCGTCGAACAGATCAAACGTGCGCCTTCGGGGAAAATCACCGCCTATTGGTTCGAGGACAACGTCTTTGGCTCGGCGGTGATCGACCCGACGACGGGGGCTGCGGTGGCCTCTGCGGACCCCAACCCCGTCGAACGGTGGTTCGTAAACCTGCACCGTTCGCTGTTTCTTGGCGATACGGGCCGGATCGCAATGGCGGTCGCTGCCGCAGTGATGCTGGTTCTATCGCTCTCGGGTATCATGCTCGTCGCGAACCGTGTGGGCGGGCTGCGCCAGTGGTTCCGCCCCCTGCGCGGACCGCTCGCTGGACGCCTGCACACCGAAATCACGCGTGTCGCCGTCGCAGGGTTCCTCCTGTCCTCGGCCACGGCGCTGTGGATGACGGCCTCGACCTTCGACATGTTGCCAGACGGCGAACCCATGGCCCCCTACCCGACAGAAGTCAGCGGCGAGATGGGCGCGGACCCCGCCACCATGCCGCTTCTTCAACGCACGGCGGCGAGCGAGCTGCGCGAATTCACCTTTCCTTACGCTGGCGACGCCACCGATACCTATACGCTCGTCACCGACGCAGGCACCGGGACCATCGACCGGGGCACCGGCGAGATGCTGACCTGGGCCGACATGTCAGGGTGGGAGCGGGTGTCCGAGACCATCTACATGCTCCACACCGGGCAAGGCGCTTGGGTCGTTGGCGTGGTCCTTGGGCTAATGGCGCTGGGCATCCCCGCGCTGGCCTTCACCGGCGTTGTCGTCTGGATCTCCCGCCGACGCGCGCGCCCGAGGCTTCCGGGAAACAAACCAGCAGCGCAAGCCGACACGATCGTCCTCGTCGGTTCGGAAAGCGGCAGCACGTGGGGGTTTGCGCGCACCCTGATGGAGGCGCTTCACGGCAACGGGCATTCGGTCCATACAGCCGCGATGGCGAACTTCGATCCGAGCCGGCACCCCAAAGCCGAACGTCTGATCATACTCGCCGCGACCTATGGCGACGGCGATGCCCCGGCCTCCGCCAAAGGGTTTCTGGAACGGCTCGACACGCTGACCGATGCGCTCCCCCTTCCCACCGCCGTCCTCGGCTTTGGCGAACGTGTGTTCCCGCAGTTCTGCGCCTATGCGCGCACAGTCGAAAGCCGGCTCAAGGAGGCAGGCGTTCCGATCCTTGTCCCGATGGATACAGTCGACGGACAGTCGCCGCAGGATTTCGCCCGCTGGGGGCTGACCCTTGGCAAGGCTCTGGATGAAGAGCTGTCGTTGGTCCATGTGCCGGACCGCCCTGAGACGCACGCGCTCACTCTCGTATCGCGCCGGGACTACGGCGCCGAAGTGCAGGCGCCGACCGCGATCCTGCGGTTCAAGGCTCCTCGCCCGACGCTGATGTGCCGGTTGAACGGCACCGGATTCACGCGATTCAAGGCGGGTGACCTGCTTGGAATCCTGCCCGAAGGATCGGACCTGCCGCGCTACTACTCGTTGGCCTCGGGCGCCAGGGACGGTTTCATCGAGATCGTCGTCAAAAAGCAGCCCGGTGGTCTGGCCTCGGGGCAGTTGATGGCGCTTGAACCCGGCGACCTGGTCGAAAGCTTCCTGCGCCGCAACCCGGCCTTCCACCTCGCGCGCGGCAAGAGCCCCCTGATCCTGATCGGCGCTGGCACGGGCATCGGACCGCTCGCCGGATTCATCCGCGCGAACAAAGCGAAACGCCCTGTGACGCTGGTGTTTGGGATGCGCGATCCGGGGAGTGATTTTCTCTATCAAACCGACCTTGAACAATGGGAGACCGATGGCAACCTGGACCACCTCGTCACCGCTGTCTCACGGTGCGCAAAGCCCCGCTACGTGCAGGACGCCCTGCGCGACGAGGCCGAGTGGCTGGTCTCCACGCTGCAAAACGGTGCCCGGATCATGGTCTGCGGCGGGCGCGAGATGGCTCATGGCGTCACCGACGCGCTGGCCGATATTTTGATCCCGACGGGCCTGAGCCCGGCCGAACTGAAAGCGGAAGGACGCTATGTCGAAGACGTCTATTGACCCCACCCGCCATGCCTTGAATGGCCCCACGATGGGCACCCGTTGGTCGGCGTTGTTCTTTGCCGAGGAGATCGACGAAACCGCTCTCACCGCCGCGTTGCAGATCGTCGTGAACCAGATCGACGACCAGATGTCGACGTGGAACCCTGACAGCGACTTGATGCGTTTCAATGCGGCACCGATTGGAACCTGGGTCGACCTTCCAGCGCATTTGTTGAAGGTCATGACCCTTGGTCTGGAGATAGGCCGCGCGTCCGGTGGGGCGTTCGACATTACCTTGGGGGCACCGGTGAAGGCTTGGGGGTTTGGCCCCGATGCCGCGCAGGAGACCGATATTCGCGCGGCGATGGAGGGGACGAAAGTGCGCGCGCAGGACGCGCTGGAGATCGACCTTACGCAGGGCCGCGCCCGCAAACATGCCGATGTGGCGGTGGACCTGAACGGGATTGCGAAGGGATACGGCGTGGACCGTCTGGCCGAAACATTGGTCGACGTCGGCATCTCCGATGCGCTCGTCGGGATCGACGGCGAAATGCGCAGCATGGGAACGCGCCCCGATGGCACGCCTTGGACCATTGCCATCGAAGCCCCCGACCATGATCGCCGCGCACCGCATTCCGTGCTGGCACTGGAGGACGGTGCAGTCGCCACGTCGGGCGACTATCGCCACTGGGTCGAGGTGCAGGGCCGTCGCCTGTCGCACACCATGCACCCAAAACTCCGCGCGCCCATGGCAAACGGTCCTGCCTCGGTCACGGTCGTCGCCCCAACCTGTGCCGAAGCTGATGCCTGGGCCACCGCGATCATGGTGCTGGGCATCGACGCTGGCTTCGTGCTCGCGGGCGGACAGGGGTTGAATGTTCTTGTGCTTGAACGCGGTGAAGGGGCGGAGATTCTGTCGCATGGGACTGGGCCGCTGTTCGGCTTGGAACCCGCATGATCACGGCCGGGAAAACACGGTCTTGAGCAGGCTCTGCAACGACCACCAGCCGCCGCCACGCGCACCTCGAAGACTTCGCACCATGGGAGTATTACCGACGATCAAAGAAGGACCGAGTTGGCAACGGACTCTCTGATTGAATGAGCACAAACCGGGGAGCAGATCGCTCTCTGTGACCTTTTATCAGGTGGTCCTCTTGGCCGAGCAAAAAGTATCGCGTTGATTGGGCATGATTACGGCTGAACGACCGAGGAAACGAGCACCGCTCTTGGCATTCAGAGCGTCAAATTGCGGTACCAACCGAGAGACGGCAGAGAATTCTGCCAAATCCATCACAAACGACAAGAGCGCTCAACAAGATTCGAAGGCAGAAATCAACTCAAGCACGTACAGCTCTTTGGACCAAGCCGTGCTGTATTTTCCGTCATGATATCAGTTAGTTGAGAAAAGTGGCGCTCTGGGGAGGATTCGAACCCCCGACCCCCTGATTCGTAGTCAGGTACTCTATCCAGCTGAGCTACCAGAGCGCGGTAGGCGGCGATGTAACTTTCCTCGGAGGGCATTGCAAGGGGCAAATCGGAATTATTCGGCGGCTTCCGGTTCCGACGTGCGCTCCGTCAGGGTTTCCAGCCCGCGCGGCAGGTGGATCGCGAATATCGTGCCGTCCGGCCCGGTGCGTTCGAGCTCCAGGCGTCCCCCGTGGTTTTTCACCAGTTCCGATGCGATGGCGAGACCAAGGCCGGAGCCGTTCTTTCGGCCGGAGGTTGCGAATGGCTGGAACAGGATCTCCTGGACCTTCTTCGGCAGGCCCGGCCCGGTGTCCTGCACGCGAATGGTCCATTCCTCGTTCGTCTCTTCGCCGGCGACGAGGATTTCACCCCCATTCGAGGTCGACTGGAGCGCTTGGCGGGCATTGCGCACGAGGTTGCGCAGCACGCGGTAAAGCTGTTCCTGGTCGGCGCGCACCAGCAGGTTTGCCGGAATGTCTTCGCCGTAGCTGATATCGTCTTCTCCGGCGGCGAGGCGTTCGCTTTCCACCACGTCCGAGACGACCTCGGCCAAGGGAAACCGGGTGAGACGCGGGGCAGGTTCCTCGGCGCGACCGAAAGCCAGCGTGGCTTCGCACAGGTTCACGGCGCGGCTGATCGAGCCCATCAGTTTCGGCACCGCGCGTTGAACGCCCGGTTCTTCGCTCATCTCGACCCGGTCGGCGAAAAGTTGTGCCGTGGTCAAAATGTTGCGCAGATCATGACTGATCCGCGCCACGGCACCTCCGAGCGCGGCGAGACGTTCGCGTTGCTTCAAGGCTTGGGAGAGCTGTTCCTGAAGGTCGTGCAGCGCCTCTTCGGCCTCGCGCAATTCGAGCACGTTGGAACTTGGTGCGATGATCTGACGGGCGTCATCGGGCGCGGATGCGTAGCCCTTCATGTTGTCGACCACCTTGCGGATGGGACGGACCATCAGCGCCTGCACGGCCAGGTAGAGAAGGACGCCGGTGATGGCGGAGATCACGGCGGACAGAAGCAGGATTCTAATGCCGTAGTCGAACATCGCCATGCGCAACTTCTCGGTGTTCATGGTGACTTCAATCACCAACCCGCCTTCGCGCACCGGATCGCCGATCACCCGGATCACCTCCGGTTCGGGCCGCATCAGCAGTGCCAGCGCATCGCGCATCAGAGTGACGGCCGAGGCATCGCGCAGATCGAAGCTGGCGGCCACCGCTGACGGCACCGGCGAGGACAACATGAGCTCCCGCGCCTCATCCCGTCGCAAAACCACGTTGTAGACCTCGGCATTCTCCAACAGTTCGCGTTCGAGCTCCGGCGCTATCATGTCATCGGCCAGAAGCGCAAGTGACGCGATCTGCGCACGCTCCAGCCGGGAGGCGAGATAATCTTCGCGAAACCGGGCAACAGAGGGGACAAAAATGAGCACTTCCGCCAGCATGACGAATGCGGCGGTCAGGATAAGAAACCGGCCGGATAGCGAGTTCAAAAACATCTATCCCTCTTGCGCGCTCACGGTATAAGCCTTTGAACAAGACGGACCACGCGCTTAACGTTGTTATTCTCGAACAATTTCGGCGCGAAAAAGTTCCCTGCGGCACGTTTGGAAATTTCGCCACGCGTCGGATAGGGAAGCACCATGCCGGATATATCCGAAAGCTTCAGTCCCTTTGATATGGCGAGCGACCACGGTGCAATCAACTCCCCGGCGTCAGCGCCCACCAAAGTTGCCCCGATGGGTCTGCCCTTCAGCGCGATTACCTTGAGAAACCCTCGCGTATCGCCGCTGGCAATAGCCCGGTCATTTCCCGAGAAATCGGCGCGCAGCACGTCGATCTGGCCGCCATGGACGGTGCGGGCCTGGTCTTCGGTCAGGCCGACCTGGGCAAGCTCTGGATCGGTGTAGGTGCACCACGGGATGTGGTCGGTCCGTGCCTTGGCGGGCAGGCGCAGAACGGTGGGCCGGATCACAACGCCGCCTTGGTAGCCCGCGACATGGGTGAATTGCAGACCGCCCGTCACATCGCCCAGCGCATAAATGCGACGATTGGAGGTGCGCAGGCGGGAGTTGACCGTGATGGCGCGTCCATCCGTCTCGACCCCGGCCGCGTCCAGCCCCATGTCGTCGATGTTTGCTTTCCGTCCCACGGCAACGAGCAGGTGCGACCCGGTGAAGTTCGCCCCGTTTTTCGTGGTGACTTCGATCACACCCTCGGTTTTGCGCACGCGGACCGCTTGGGCGTCCTCGACAATCTCGATACCTCGCCCCCGCAGATCTTCGAGCACAAGGGCCGCGGCCTCCGGATCGTCCTTGCCGAGCGCCTTCGCCCCTTCCAGAACGGTGACCTTGCAGCCCAGCAGGTGGTGAGCGAGCGCCATTTCAAGCCCAATCGGGCCGCCCCCAATGACAAGGAGGTGGTCCGGTTTCTCGGCCAGGTCGAAAATGGTTTCGTTGGTCAGATAGGCGACATCCGCAAGCCCCGGCACATCAGGAACGAAGGGGCGCGAGCCTGTGGCGATCACGAAGCGTTTCGCCCGCACGGTGGTGCCGCCCGCGACCAGGTCTCGCGAGCCGGTAAACCGGGCATGGTCGCGGATCACCGTGCAGCCCAACCCTTCGAACCGCTCCTGGCTGTCGTGCGGTTCGATGGTGGCGATGGCGGATTTGACGTGAGCGTGGGCTGCGCCCCAGTCCATGCCGGACTGGCCAGCGTGCAAGAGCGCCTTCGACGGGACGCACCCGGTGTTGAGACAGTCGCCCCCCATCTCGCCCTTCTCGATGAGCACCACCTTGGCCCCCATCTGGACGGCACCGGAGGCGACCGACAGGCCGCCCGAGCCTGCGCCGATAACGCATATGTCTGTCTTGATCACGCTCATACCACGCGCTCCTTTCTGACCGTTCGAATGATGATCGGCAGCACGGCCAAGGCGCACAACCCGAGGATCGGTCCCAATACATACGGTTCAAAGATCACCCCCAGATCGGGCGCTTCGCCGCGCGCGAAGACCTCGCCCAGTCCAGCCCCGACTGATGTGTAGATCAGCGCGCCCGGAATGATGCCCAGTCCCGTGGTTACGACGAACCGATAGGCCGGCACGTTGAGGAGCGCGGGAAGGACGTTGGCGACAAAAAACGGCACGGCAGGTAGAAGGCGCATGAGAAACAGGACCGACCATTGGTTTCGGTCGATACCCTTCTTCAGCTTGGCGATCCGGCCTTCGCTGGCATCCATCCGGGCCGCGAGCCGCTCGCCCAGCCCGTGTTTCGCGGCAAGGAAGATAATGGTGGCCCCGACCGTGGCACCGAGCAGGTTGAAGAGGACGCCGGGAAACAGACCAAACAGAAAACCCCCGGTCAACGTGGCGATGGTCGCCCCGGGGAGCGAAAAGCCGACGATAGAGATATAGGCAGCGACAAAAATTGCGGCCGCGAGCGGGTAATTCGCGTCACGGTACGCCAGGAGTGCCTCGCGATTCTCCGCCAGTGCGTCGAACGTCAGCTGGTCGCGCAGGAACACGAACCCGAGCACCGCGAAGAAGAGGATCGCGATCAGCGGCCCGAGCCGTTTCAACCTGTCCATGTGGCATCCTTTCGTGATCGTGCGGGAACCATGACGGAGCGCTCCCCGGCCCGCCACCCCTTTCACGGCGGGTTGATGACACCGGCCTGATTGTTTCAAAGGACGATCAGGGGCAAAAAACCGCAAATGCCCGTTTGACTTGGGCCCCAAGCCCCCCTATAGACCGGGCTTCAACGGATTTCGCCCCGATTCCATCGGGTTTCAGGGCATGTGTCGCAAGACACGCAAACATGTGTCGCCGGGCACAAACGCAACAAACTGGACGGAGACGGGCGATGAAACGCACCTACCAACCTTCGAACCTGGTTCGCAAGCGCCGCCACGGCTTCCGTGCGCGCATGGCAACCAAAGCTGGCCGCAAGATCCTGAACGCGCGTCGCGCCAAGGGCCGCAAGTCGCTGAGCGCGTAAGCGCCGGTTACAGGCTGATCGAATGACACCGCCGGAGGCGCCCGTGACCGACCCCAAGGTCGAAACCACGGATACGCCTCCGGCGGTTTCTCTTTTGCAGACACTCAAGAAGCGGTCAGACTTTCTGGCCTGCGCCCGGGCGCGCAAGGCCCCGATGCCCGGCTTTTTGTTACAAGGCCGGGCGCGCATGGACGACGATCCCGCGGTGCGCGTCGGCTTCACCGCGTCCAAGAAGATCGGCAATGCGGTCGCGCGCAACCGCGCCAAACGGCGGATGCGGGCCTTGGCACGGGCGGTCATCGCGACACAGGGCAGGCCCGGTTGGGATTACGTCCTTGTCGCGCGGCCCGTCGAAACCGTCAGCCGTGATTTCGCGAACATGACCGCCGACCTCGCCAAAGCGCTGGCCCGCGTCCACACGCCGCCTTCCCGAAAATGAGCGGCGCTCCTATATCTCTCTCATGACGCCCCTCGCCCATATCGTCGCCCTGCCCGTCCGGGCCTATCGTGTGTTGCTCAGCCCCTGGGTCGGCCATTCCTGCCGGTATCAACCGACCTGCTCGGCCTATGCTCTGGAAGCCCTGGAGAAGCACGGGGCGATCAAGGGGTCATGGCTGGCCGCCCGACGGATCGGGCGCTGCCACCCCTTGGGAAGCTCCGGCTTCGACCCGGTGCCGGACCCGAAACGCCCGCACAAGGACGAGTGAGCCAGCATCGGACACCGGGACATTCCCGCTTTGCGCTGCACCCCTCAGCCGCTACAACAAGGCAGAGCAGCATCAGAGGCGCGAATGGCCCGGAAATTCCTTTTCCCCCTGACCACTGGCCGGTCCGGCACTGTCTTTCTCAACGAGCTCTTGAAGCTCAACTGGGAGGGCGCCGAGGTTCACCA
>DOUP01000303.1 GCA_003520545.1 Maritimibacter sp.
ATCGGTCCAAGACGAAGGTATCGGCATACCAGAGAATTCGAGCGCCCGGGTCTTTGGCAAATTCAGCCAGGTCGATTCTTCGGACATCAGGAAAGTCGGGGGCACCGGGCTCGGCCTGAACATCACCAAACAGATCGTGGAGCGTCACGAGGGCACGATTGATTATGAAAGCGAACATGGCGTCGGCTCGACGTTCTACGTAGAATTCGACCGCGTGATGGAAGCCGAAACGACCGACAAAGGGTCCAAGTATGTGACCGCAGCAGAGTAGGCGGTTCGGCGTCCAGGAACCAGGTCGGCGTTCTAGGGCCGGTTTTCTGGATAAACCGGGGCATGTCCCACCTGAGATCGCGCAGTCTAAACGCAACGGCTCTGGGACGGGTCTTCCAGGATTGGTGTAGCGACGGGAAAGGGATTTCGGGGGCCGGACGGTCCGGACCGTCGCAGATCGAAACCTGAGACGTGGCGCACGCTTTCCATTCGACGACGGTGTTCAGACCGCCTCGCGATCACGGCAGACCGGTCGGGAACCGTGGGGTTTCAACAAGATAATGCCGAAAGCATGGTCCCTGCCCTTGTCTGCCGTGAGGGGAAACTGGGTCCCGGAACTCTCCATCATGTTCGCTTCAGACAGTGAAGCGTTCGCACCATTTGTGAGACAATGTCCACGAGCCAGAAGAGGCGGGTTCCATTGACCTCGTGCAAGCCTATCGACCGTTTCACGCCGCGTTGAAATTGCTCCGCCCGGAAGCGACATCTGTTCTGTCCAGGCTCGGGAACTCTCTTCTGGATTCCGGGATCGACTCGAGTGGGCCAAAGAACGGATATCTCTTCAGGATCGCGGCTTGGTTCGCCTTGACGTCAGCCGTCAGCAAACCGACAGGTTTGTTCAGTTTCGGGTACTGACGGGGCCCCGAAAAAACCTGGTATCCGAGATGCCGGACATAAAAAGCGAAGTGCTCTGATCGAACGGCGGCAAGCGCGATGTCAACGTCGTAAAACATCGTGGCCAGGAACGGAATTCTCAAGGCCAGGAAATGAAGCGGCAACCGGGATTTCCGGGCATCCGGGCGAACAACAAACCGCGTCGGGTCCAGCAGGGTCTTTCCCCTGTACTCCTTGTCGACGATCTCTGGAAACACTTCGACCGTCGGGGAGACGCAGGAGTCAGGCGAAATCAAGTGAAGTCGCACAGCCGCGACAATCGACTCGTCCATTGAAACGGCAACATGGATACAATTCGGGCTTTCGTCGAATGGATCTGACATGATCCCGCGCTCGTTTGACGCGATTGAATCCTCGGCAATGTAACAGCCGTACCGAAGGCGAAAGATCTGATCCAGATCGTCGTCGCGAGAAAGAACGGAATATCTACAGCGCTCGAGTGTTGTTATTATCTGTTCGTGCATCTTTGGCTCACTGCCCCACAATCATTTTCCGGCTCGGCACAGCAACAAGTCGCTGTATCCTCGGTAAACCGATTTTTGAGATAGGATTTCGAACCCGGCTTTCTCGACAGCCGATGAAATCTCCTCGGCGGTGTGCGTCCAATACACATTCGCCTCCTGCGACTTGAAAATCGCCTTGTTTTGCTTTGCGATCTCTCGGCCTTTCCAGAAAATCTGCATCGCCTTAAGGAAGCCAAGCTCTTTGGTAAGGTGGCCGAATAGATAAGCACGCCAATCCGCGACATCCATCGGTCGACCGAGGTCCACCAGAAAAAGCAGCCCACCCGGCTTGAGAAGCCTTTTCATTTCCTGAAGCCGCGCTTGGGGCTCTGGCATCGTGTACAAAGCGTGCACACAAATCATGAGATCCGCTTGCGTGGGCGCTTCGAAGTTTTCAAAAGTTCGCTCGACAAACGTGATCTTGTCATGCCCAGACAGTTTCTCTGCAGCGCGTGATTTCATCCGTTCGTCAGGCTCGATGAAATAGATGGCGCTCTCGGGAAACCGGCTGGCCGCGACTTGGGAAAAGTTTCCCGTCCCTCCTCCGACATCAAAAATCACACCCGGTTTTCCGACGGTCGGCAGGACGCTCTCAAATTCCTGGAGCAATTCCTGATATGCGGGATTGTACTCTGAAAGCAGGTCGTAAGACTTGGCGTATGCGTTCCAGTCCGTCCTCGGTTCCGGATCGGATTGCCGCCACCGGCTTGCCAAGCGGGTCCAATTGGACTCTGAATGTACATGTGACGTCATCGCAACCACGCTCCCCGAGATTTTAAACTGCGCTGTCTAGGCGCAAGAATCGAACATTTATGCATTAAGTTGCATCGGAAAGTCATTTTTCAAACAAAATCTGCAACAATAGGTTGAAGAAAGGGTTATCGTTGCTCCTTTGCAAACATCTCGTTCGGCGACCAGAAGGGACACGGCGCGGTAGGAGCCCGATTTGAGATTTCCGACACGCCGATAGCGCTGCACGCACCCGGTTTCAGCAAAACGCGTGGCAAACCGGGCGGCGGCAATCGCCTGGCTATGGGAAGCTTTTTTACGCTTATTATCAACTTTTTGCGCTGAGGTGGCACGCCTCGATCCTTCAGATCTCGTATAGTGGCGCGGAAAAAGTTGGAAACTGAAGAGAGTGCGCGGCATCCGGCGCCGGAGTTGCACGATAGGCCGAGTCACAGCCGCCCAAAGAGGCAGCAAGACAGACGCCGTGGCGAAACCACTTTCGTGCATCCGAAAAAATGGCGGCGCTTGGGCGAAATATGCGAAAGAAACCCCAAGTTTCTCCACAATATCGCCTTATTTCTGCCCATCGTGAAAAGTTGGTTAGACGTTGTGACCCTGAAAAGGACCAAGTCCTGACATAAGCCCGTCCCATTTAAATCTTACATTTTGAATTGAATGATAGAAATCTTGGTCTTGACACGGGGATGTGGCGCTCATGAGAGTCCTCACTATTGATGACGACCCTACAGCACGCGATCTTGTCTATAATTTTCTGGACTTGACGACGCATCATGACGTTGACACTGCACCGTCGGCGAAAGCAGCGATCGAAGCGATTTCGGACGCGCAAGAACCCTTCGAATGTTTCCTATGCGACATTCAAATGCCCGAAGTCGATGGGATCGATTTGGTCCGTATGATCCGGGAAAACCCGGTACATAAACATACGCCCGTTATCATGCTCACGGCGATGCACGAAAAACTGAAGCTCGACCAGGCATTCGCCGCCGGGGCAACCGACTTCATCACGAAACCCTTCAATAGCGAAGACCTGGCGCGGCGCATTCAGTCAGCTCAGAGACTCACAACCGAGAAGACCCGGCGCGGACTGCAATCGTACCGCGCAGGCGAGGTTAAGGGGTTGGGAGACACGCTCAAGGAAACCATGCTCACAGAGCCCTTGGCTCTACCCACTCGTACCGCTGCAATCGACTACACTGAATTCGAAAACTACCTGCGGCAGCTTCTGCGCCTCCGCACCGCTCGGCTTTACGGTTTCGCAGCCAAAATCGTTGGCGTGGAACAAGTCTATGCTGAACTCTCAACCGAGCAATTCAAATCCTTCTTGGACGTGGCCGCGCATGTGATCAAGGACTCGCTTCTCGGACACCAGGGTGTGCTCTCCTATCGAGGGAATGGGCTGTTTCTGTGTGCTGTGGAAATGCCCATCGGGTCCAGGTTCAAGTCTTATCTCGCCAACCTCAGGAGCGGGTTCCAGCCGAGAACAATCCCTTTGGGACGGCGATCAGTTCCGTTGCTCGTGGGTAAGCCGATGCGCCTTGTCGAGGGGTCCGAGGCAAAATTGATGGACGCGATCGCCATGTCCATTGCACTGGTAGAGGACAGGGTCACGACGCCCTACGACCAGATGGACGCGCCGAAAGACATGCTCAGAAACCGGGGTTTGAAGCAAGAAAGACAACACTTTGAAGCGCGGTCCTATGCGGCGACTCTTCAAGCGGCGATGTCTGACGTCGGTGGAGACGAGTGGCTCCAAAGCCGTCAGAATAGCCAAAAGAAAGACGGTTAAGGTTAACCGTCCGGCACTTCAGCATTCCATCTTTGAAAACGAGCTTCCAGTCTCCGGCAGATCTGGATCGCGACGTCACCGGAGTCCGGCTCGCGGGCTGGACCGCGCTGGGTCACAAGCGCAGCGAAGCCGGCACCCCCCATTTCGAAGGCCCGAAGGAGTAGCCACTTCCATGAAGTGGCGGGATGAGGCGGTAGCGGAGCACGGATGTTCAGACGCGTAGGCCAGCCTGCTTGATGTCGGAATCCGAATTGGCAGCGATGCGACTTCCTCTCGAAGCGACGCCCGAAACGACCATATCCATCGCCAACGATGTGCCCAAGGTCACCGTGAGATCAATCTCGACCCCACCTGCCTTGTTCTTGAGGTAGACCCTCAAGGCGTACATATCCAAAGGCATTACCTTAACTTCCCAAAAACTAACTTGGCTCGAACAGTGAGCCTAATGATCTATGTATCTTTTGATTCTGGTCACAATTTGGTTAATCAGAGCCTTATTCTGGGCAGGAAGTCGACCGCCCAACATGCCATGGCCCGGCATTTTGATATGATCCCTGACGACCTTCTGGGTCCGTGGTTCGACTTCTCCGTTGGCATTCCTCTGGTTGGGGTGGAACGGATACGTATGACAACATTAAGTTTTTCGGACGTACTGAGAGGGCGGCATCATCTCCGGCGGAGCCGCGATCCGTTCGGTCGGGTCTTGCGACCGGGAGAAGATTGTGGCTGATCCGACGCGACCAAGAGGTGCCGAAAGATGATCTGAAACGGGCGAAGATTGCCGGGACCCGGGCCCGTAACCGGGTACGATGCCGGCCGCATCGTGTTGGGGATCAAACTTCGGAAAACACGAACCCGCGCGGGAGCACTTCGGGTCGCACACCGGCGCCCCGGTTCATCGAAAGGGGCTCCACCCCCTTTTCATTGGCGATGCTCCATGTGTCGGTGCTGTACTTGCCGGCCCTAGGTCTCTGCCTGGTACTTTGACCAGGCGTCTTCGACCTTTTCGCTTAGACCGGTAATGTCGAAGGGTTTCACGATCACGGACAATGCTCCCTGGCTCATCAGGTCTTCCGCAAACGCATATTCGGACTTCGCAGTCACGAACACGGCCGGGATGTCTGCCAGATGTGGGAACCCCTGGAGGCGCCGCCAAAGTTCGACACCGCTGAGGTCGGGCATCATGTAGTCGAACAAGAACAGCTGGGGCGACACCGTTTCGGCGGCGTTCAAGACATCTTCGCCAGAGGCGAACTGCTCGACTTTGTATTGGCCCACCAGCTCCAGAGCCATCTTCGTGAGGACGCGGATGTCTTCATCATCATCGACGTGGAGAATGCGTTCTAACTTGTCCATTCGTTCCCGTTTCGATGTGCAAGGTCAGGTGGGGCGGAAACATTACGTGCCATTTGCACATACCAGGTGTTGTCGTGAAATCGAGACGTGATCCGATCATGCAACGGTCTTGGCCCAGAACCCAGCGTAATCCGCCTTCGCGATCTCATAGAGGCTGCCATATTACGTTTTCTTACCTCGATTGGACGGCTTTATGGGGGGAGGTTGCGGACACGACCGACAGGTCACGACTGTCAGCGGGCCGATGGTTCCGCCGAAGCGGTCATGCGCGGGGGGTGGGGCGCGGTGGGGCCGTTCCGGTTGAGCTGGCGCTGGGTGTCGAGAACGGCCCGTGCGAAGGTCGCGAACCGTTCGAGCTCGGCGCGGCTCCTCGGGGAGATCATGCCGGTTTCCTGCTGGTCGATCATCAGGCTTTCCTCGCAGTGCCGGGCGACGTCGCCCAGGTGCTTGAGGTCGAGCGTCCCGGCGCTTCCGGCCACCTTGTGCACCACGAAGAGCGCCGTTTCGAGGTCGTCAGCATCGGGCGTGTCCTTGTCCAGGCAGTCGCGCACCACACCGAGACGCTGCCTGAGCAGGCCGAGAAACTTGAAGCGGAGGCGTTCGATCGCCGCGCCCAGAACATCCGTCGTCATCGCGAGACCTGTCCCATGAACCAGAACTTCTCCAGACCCACCTCGGTCTCCTCGGCGATGCGCACCGCGCTCGACGCCGACTGGGCCAGCGAGTCCTGGATCCGTTCGGAGTTGGTGCCCATCAGCCGGATCACGTCACCGCAGATCACCCGGACCTGGTGCTGGTCGGGAAGCACGAGATGCGCACCGATCGTGTGAAGCCGGAGGTTCACCTCGTCGGCCAGCCGCCCGCGGCTCGGAAGCTGCTTGTCCTCGATCACCGTGACGAAGGTGCCGTAGCCCGCATAGGAGATCAGGCAGTTGAAATCGCGCAGGGTATCCGAGATCGCTTCCGCGACATCCTGGATCAGCCCGTTGAACTGGTAGGCGGAGAGATGCGCGTAGATCTCGTCGATGCTGCGCACCTGGAGGCTGAGCGCGACCGACCCGAACAGCGACCGTTTGGGCAGCGAACCGAGGTAGTTCTCGATTGCGAAGTAATCGACCACGTTGTCGACGTCATGGATATGGATCCGGTCGAGGATGCCGTGGCTCACCGGCTCGACCTCCTCCAGCGCGCGCTCCGCATCGGCCCGCTGTTGCGCGACCCGCTCCTGCGCGAGCGTCAGGCGACGGGTGATTTCATCCACTTCGAAGGGCTTCTTGATGTAGTCGTTCGCACCGGCGCTATAGGCGTCGTCCACGTACTTTTTCTCGGTCATCGCCGTCAGCATGAGGACCGGCGTGAAACGATGCGCCTTGATCGCCCGGATTTCACGGCACAGCTCGATCCCGTTCTTACCCGGCATCTGGATGTCCAGAAGGAAGCAGTCGATGTCCCCGCCGTCCTGCCCGTTGATGAAGTCGAGCGCCTCGAATGCATCCCCGGCCCGCAAGACCTCGTAGGTAGTGGTCGCGTTGATGATCTCGGTCAGAAGCTCGAGGATCATCGGATCGTCATCCACTATCAACAGTTTCATGATTTCATCCTATTCGTTTGCTTTGCAACCATTTCGGATAACCTATTGGGCGAAATTGTGGCGCAGATCAGGCCCACCTATGCTTTTGCGCTCAAAAGGGAAGATTGTTCGAATTCTGTAACTTTTGGGTGTCTATATCCTTATGGCTATCCATACTCCGTGTTTCATTTTTCGGCATTTTTTCAGCCATTTCCGTGTACGAACCAGTACATAAAAAAGGGACTATTTGGCGTTTCGTGTGGTGATTCGGGTCAGGTTGACACCCGCGATGCCGCCTCGAAGACGCGGAAACCGAGGTGGGTTTCCTAACCCTTGGGACGTGGTGTCGCGCAAGGTTTCAGGGTGGGTCGCCGATCTCGTTCCGCCCCGGCGACGCCGCCTTGTCGCCCCGGATTGTTTCTCCACCACCGTTTGCCAGGACGTCATGGGAGGTCCCGCAACCATGGTTCTGGGTCCGCGTCTGATTGAGCTCAGGCAGCCGCCGGTTCGCGCCGCAACTCGCGTTTCAGGGCCGCCCGGCGGGATATCATTCAGAATACCGCCCGCGACGACCACCAAGCACAGGTATTTTTTGACACGGTTGAGTCGGCGAACCAGGCGTCGCCGAGTGCTGCTGACAGTAGGTCAGAGGGCGCCGCTTCAAGCACTCCCTTCGCCCTCGGCGAGGCGATACTGCGCTCTGACGACCCCGCCTTTCTGCGTTCCAGCATCCGGAGCTTGCAGTTCACCCCCAAGGGCCGGTTTCATCGCCGGTCTCCTGACCAAAGACATACGCGCGGTGCCACCGAAGGTTGGCCGGATGCGGGAGACCCGGTTATGGCCAATCGCCGCGCTTTTTCGGGACTGCGCGCGTGGCCATAACCTCAAAAGAGTACTTCTTCCCGAGGTGCTGCGGCTCGTCTTACATCGGAGCGGGAACTTGGCCAATTGTGTCGATGCATAGACTCGATCAAGGAGGAGCCCGAGCCTCCAATCGGAAATCCGATCACTTGTCCGATATCATCTGACGGCAAGATTTCCGGCTCGGGACCTGTTTCAGCGACCTATCAGGGCCACCCCCTCGACACGCCGCGCTATTCGAGCCGCGCGCGCAAGAACGCCCCCACCTCGTTTAGTGACGCCATTCCCTCCTCAAGAAACGGCGCAAAAAGCTGATGGTTGTGGCACATGCCGTCCCAGGTTTTCAGCGTGACTTCGACGCCCGCCGCCTGCATGCGCGCGGCCAGCGTTTCGCTATCGGAGAGCAGCAGCTCCCAGGTGCCAACATGGATCAGCGCGGGCGGCAGGCCGGTCATATCGGCGTTGAACGGAGTAAATTCCGGCGCGGTGCGGTCACGGTCGCCAAAGGCAAGCATGTTGAACAGGCCCATCATATTGGCATCGACCAATGGTGCATCCGCCATGCTCTTGTGCGACGCGCCCTCGCCCGTCAGGTCCAGGGCGGGCGACAGCAGGGCCACCCCCGCCGGCAGACCCAGCCCCGCGTCCCGTGCCCGGATCACCGAAGACAGGGCCATGTTGGCGCCGGCGGAATCCCCGGCTACGGCCAGATTTCCAGCCCCGCCTACCTTGTCCGCAGCCCAGCGATAGGCTTCGAAAACGTCATCATGGGCGGCTGGCGCGGGATGTTCGGGCGCTTTGCGATACTCGGCGGACAAGACCGGCACACCGCTTGCCCGGGCGAGGTTCGACGCGATGACCCTGTGGGACCGCGGAGAACCGAAGAGCCAGCCACCGCCATGCACGTAAAGCACCATCTTGCCGTCATCGGCACCCTCGGGGCGCAGAATTTCGCAGGGGTTCCCGGCTATGCTCACCGGCTCGATGGCAATGCCCTGGGCCGTGGGTGTCGGTTCCATCATCCCCTCGAACCAGGCCCGAATGTCGCCGGGGCCGCCGTTCTCGGGCGGAGGGTTCTCGGCGCCCATCGCCAGAATTTGGTGGAGTTGTTCAATAGACATGTTTTTCCTCCCAGGAAGGTTAGTCGGTGGGGACATTGCCCCACCTTTGGGTCTTTCGACCTAGGTCATGCGCAGGATCGGCTTGATCGCCGTTCCGTCGTGGCTGTCGTGGATCGCCTTGTTGATTTCGTCGAATGCATAGAAGGTCACCAGCTTGTCGAAGGGGAACTTGCCCGCCTTCCACAGCTCGACCAGCTTCGGGATAAAGGTATCGCCATCGGACTCTCCCTCGACCACGCCCATCAGGGTCTTGCCGGTGGACATGAAATCGGTGTTGTCGACGCTGATCTCCGACCCGGGCAGTGGTGCCCCCAACACCGCCGCCTTGCCGCGCGGCGCCATGGCTTCGACGGCCTGGCGGATCACCGGCGGTAACCCGGTGGTGTCGAGCGCATAGTTCGCCCCGCCGCCAGTGGCCTCCTTGATCTGCTCCACGACATTCTCGGCCCCGGCATTGATCACATGGGTCGCGCCCAGCTCCCTGGCCATCGCAAGGCGAGCGTCGTGCAGATCGACCGCAATGATCGTGCCGGCGTCCTGCACCTTCGCCGCCATCACCGCCGACAAACCCACTGACCCGGCGCCAAAGACGACAAAGCTCCTGCCCGGTTGAACCTGCAACGCGTTTATCACCGTGCCCGCCCCGGTCTGAATGCCGCAGGCCAGCGGCCCCATCAGCGCCAGATCGTCGCCGCTTGCGTCGACCTTGACCACATTGCGCTCATGCGCCAGCGCATGGGTGGCAAAAGAGGACTGGCCGAAGAAGTTGGAATGAACCTCCCCGGAAGCGTCTCTGAGAGACACAGACCCGTCGGCTCGTGTGGCAAAGAAATTACGTGGGAAGAATTCGTAGCAATAGGACATCGCCTCGTCCCGGCAGGACGGACAGGTTCCGCAGGTGTTATAGGTGATTACGACGCTGTCGCCGGGGGCGACCTTGGTCACCTTGTCGCCCACAGCCTCGACAATACCCGCACCTTCATGGCCGAGCACAACCGGCAACGGCGTGGGCAGATGGCCCGCCATCACCGCAAGATCGGTATGGCAGACCCCCGTGGCGACAATCCTGACGAGGATCTCATCCTCGCGCGGGGTCTCCAGCGTCAGGTCCTGGATGTCGAGGTCGGCGCCCGCCTCGCGAGCGACGGCAGCTCTGATTTGCACAGTCATCTATTTTGCTCCTCGTTTCAGAAGGGGTATGGCGTGGCGGCGGGTTTGGTGGTGATCCAGACCCACTGGCTGAATTCTTCCCAAATCGCGGGACCGGAGATGCGTGAACCGTTGCCCGACCGCCCACGTCCACCAAACGGCGCGATGGCGGAGGCATTCACCGTCTGATCGTTGATATGGAGATGGCCAACGGGCAGGCGCAGACCCAAAGCACGGGCGCGGTCGACATCGGTGCCGATGACCGAGGCCACGAGACCGAAATCCGTCATTGTCGCAAATTCGACCGCGTGATCGTCATCCTTGTAATCGACCACAACGGCGACCGGCCCAAAAATCTCCTCCTCGAATGCCCGCATGCCGGGTTTGACACCGGACAGGACGGTGGCCGGGAAGAGCGTGCCTTTGGCCTTGCCGCCAACGTGGCAGGTCGCGCCCTTGGATACCGCATCCTCGACAATCGCTTCGATCCGTTTGGCTTCGCTTTCGGCGATCAACGGACCCAGGGCGCATTCTTCCGTCGCGGGATTACCCACCGGCAAGTGATGCGCTTTTGTGGCCAGTTGCTGAACGAGAGCTTCCGCCATCGAAGCCGGGACCAGGATCAGGCCCGTTGCCATGCAGATTTGCCCCTGGTGCAGCCACGCGCCCCAAGCACAGTTCGATGCGGCCACCTCCAGATCAGCGTCATCAAGCACGATCAGCGCGTTTTTACCGCCCAGTTCCAACTGCACCTTTTTCAGATTGCGGCCACAGGCCTCGCCCACCTTGGCGCCCACTTCGGGTGAGCCGGTGAAGGAAACCATCGCGATATTGGGGTCTTCGCACATCGCAGCCCCCACATCGGCCCCGCCGGGAACAATATGGAGGAGGTTGTCCGGCAGCCCTGCCGCTTCGAACACCCGGGCAATCATCAGCCCGCCAGTGATCGGCGTGCGCGGGTCCGGCTTGTGAACCACCGCATTCCCGGTGGCCAATGCTGCAGCAATCGCACGGATCGACAGGATCAAGGGGAAGTTGAAGGGAGAGATCACGCCCACGACCCCATGCGCCACCCGGATCAGCTCTTCCCGGGCCTCGCGCCCATCAACGGAATCGAGCGTTTGTGCCTGTGCCTGTGTCGCCGCCTCGGCGGCAGACCGCAAAAAACCAGCGCTGTGTTCGATCTCGATGCCGGCCTTGGGCGGAATCGAGCCGCTCTCGCGAATGATCCAGGGCATCAGTTCTTCCGCATTGGCCTGAAGAATATCCGCTGCCATG
Source organism: Maritimibacter sp. (assembly GCA_003520545.1). Lineage (GTDB taxonomy): Bacteria > Pseudomonadota > Alphaproteobacteria > Rhodobacterales > Rhodobacteraceae > Maritimibacter. The sequence continues at coordinate 11,323 of DOUP01000303.1, forward strand.
TTCAGTATTTCGGCGCGTTTGGCCGGGTCCGTCGCTTCCCAAGCGGGTTGCGCCTTACGGGCGGCTTTCGCCGCTGCGGCCAGATCGACCGGAGCCGCGCGGCCTACCGAGGCCAGCACCGCGCCATCCGCGGGTGCCCTTACGTCTTCGGCCCCCGCCGAACCCGCAGCCCAGCCTCCTGTAAATATTTTTCCTGCCCAAGTAGCCTCATCAAAGAAAGCCCGTGTCGCGCCGTCCATAGCGTCCTCCCGTTCGTGTTGCGCCACCCGTTGTGAAACCTCCTCCGATTTCGCCGCGGGTGGTTGTGTTTGCGAGGGTGGATCTAGCGGAACGGTGAACAAACTTCGCAAGAAGTTTTCATCCTGCTTGACAGGCAACCAGCTAACCTACTTGAAACAAAAGACATTTATTGCTTTCCATCGAGCGGATATGTGTTCATAATTTTATGAAATTCGCAGAAAAAATTCAGAAAATAATGAAATGTCAGTCCGAATTTCCCTTACCGAAGCCTCCCGCCGCGCCCCCAGAATCCTTGAGCAAGGCGACAGTCTACAGCTGGATGAAGGTGCGCCACCTACGCTGAACGATCTTGCCGGAGCGCTGCAATTCGCCTTGGGCGACGGGCGGATCTGGCTGAACGACGAACGCATGGTGATGATCCAGACGCAGGTCGTCGGCGCGTTGCGGGCGCGGATGATCGCCAGTTCCGGTATGGAACAAACGCGCAAGGATCTGCTGCGTGTCGGCTGGGGACAGGGCGTCCAATTGGCCGAGCTTATCACCAAGCGGTTCAAACAGGACAACGTGACCGCCGCACTGGCCGCAGGGCCCCGTGTCCATACGATGGAAGGCTTTGCCAAGGTCGTCACCAAGCGGTTCGAGTTCGATACCGCAAAACGACAATACCTGGGTGAATTCTATTGGCACGACAGCGTTGAAGGCACCGAACACCTGCAAAGCTTTGGCGTTTGCGACTGCCCGACCTGCTGGCTACAGGTTGGGGTGCCATCTGGATACACCTCGACGCTGCTGGGTTTTCCAGTGATCTTTCGAGAAGTGGAATGCATTGGACAAGGGGCGCAGCATTGCGTGGTGATTGGGCGGGACGCTGCAAGTTGGGGCGATGACGTGCCCGAACTTGAGCTGTTCGGCCTGAAGGGAAAACGCAACAAACCATCGCAGCCCTGGACGCCCTCAACCAGTGTCGCGTTCAAAGCCAAGAAAGCGCCGCGTGATCTTGGCCAGATCGTTGGCACCTCCGCCGCGATCCAGCGAGCCAAACGGTTGTTGGAAAAAGCCGCGGTCTATTCCGAACCCGTATTGCTGATGGGCGAACCCGGCACGGGCAAAGAGCATTTTGCACGTTACCTCCACACATGCGGCGCGGCGCCGGATGCGCCCTTTGTTCCAGTGAACTGCTCGGCCTTTCTCGGCGCGGACCCGTCCGAACTCGATACGCTGTTTGGCGAGGATGGGATGATGGTGCGGGCCGAGGGCGGCACCCTGTTTCTTAACGATGTCCTGTCTCTGCCGCCGAATATGCAGGCGCGGCTCGCCCTGAAACTGCACGACCGCGAGCGTCACAAGATGCCCTATCGTATCGTCGCTGCAACCGGGCGGAATCCGCAAGAGGCCGTCAAGGAAGGCAAGCTGCGAACCGACTTGCAATACCACCTTTCGGTGCTGCCCGTGCTGATCCCGCCGCTTCGCGACCGCACCGGCGACATCCCCAAACTGATCGAACACTTTCTTGACCTGCATAGCTCGCGCCATGTGAAACCGCTGGAAGGGCTGACAGGCCGCGTATTCGACATGCTGCTGCGCTATGACTATCCGGGCAATCTGCGCGAATTGTCCAACCTGATCGAACGCGGGGTGATCTATGCCGAGTCGGGCGGCAAGATCGACATCAATCACGTCTTTTCGATGATCGAGAATATGCCGCAGGTGGCAACGCGTCTGGAACCGGGCACCACCACCGGAGACCCAACGTCGGTCGCCAAGATCCACGAGGGCTGGACGCTTGAGGAAATGGAGATCGAGGCCGTTCGTGCGGCCCTGATTGACGCGGATTGGAACATTTCGGCAGCAGCACGCAAGCTGGGCCTCACGCGCGCCAAGCTGGATTACAGGGTGAAGAAGTTCGACCTGTCGCCGGGATAGTCCTCCCCGACCTCAAGGGGACGCGGTAGTGCACACCGGACAGCCCGTTCAGCGCACGTCCCGGAAGCAACGAAACCCGAGGTGGTAGTTGCGGTGGCTCGCGGTCGACATGACCTTGGAGCCGTGCCAGAACGGCGCGCGCCAGCGGGCCCACTCCTGGTGGGCGCGGATCTTGTCCCAGATGAACCAGCTCCCTTTCATCTCCGTAACACCCAGCGTCTTCGATCCCCGAGACGCCATTTGATCGGGGCGCAGGGGCAGGTTCATGTGTTCCGCGGCATTGCCTTCGAGGTCATAGACGCCGAGTCCCGAGACGCATTTCGGGAACGCCCCGACCGGATAGGTATTCGAGCCGCAGCCCGACCAGCTTCCGCCATTGCAACTCGGGCTCTTTGACGAGTTCTGCGCGCAGATCCCGCGCTGCCATTGCGGGCCGTAAGTCCAACTGCGTGTCGGCCCCCATTTGGCGTTATGTGCGGCCCGCATGGCCTGTGGCGTGCCGAGGTCGAAGCGGTAGTCGGGTTCCAAAAGTGCCCCCGCCGCCGCGCCTTCCCATTCATGCGCGTCCCCCATCCGCTTTCCTTCCGCGGCACAGACCAGCGCCGCTTCGCGGGCGGAAATCCAGGTGACCGGATAGGCCATCGGCACATTGGGATATTCGAACATATCAACACAGACCTTGGCGTCCGACGGTTTCTGCGTCGCCGGGTCATAAAGCGGCGCCATGTACTTGCGCCCGCAAATCCGTTCGAATTCGGCGTTGCGGTAGTATTGATACGGATCGCCCGGCACCCGTGCCGCCGCTTGCTCCGGCGTCATCGGGTGGCGCGTGACCGCCGGGTTGCCCTGCCCCGCCATGCCGGAGCTGTTCAGGATCTTGCGGATCGCGGCGATCTGCCCCGATGTCACCCCGCGCTTTTCCATCATCAGGCGATACATCGCCTCGTTGTTTTCGGCCAGTGTCGCCCCCTGTGCAGGGCCGAGAGTGGCGATGAGAAGCCCGAAAAGCGCAATGAGGTGACGCATGATCATTCCTTCCGTAGCAGGTAGAAAAAGTCCCGGTTGTCAGCAAAGCCCACGAAGCGCGGGATTTGCTGGTTATTGGCCCAGGGGTCGCTCTCGGCCATGTAGCGGTTGAGATGCATCGGGGTCAGCCCGTCGCCCTCGTCATTTTGCTTGTAGACGGCGAGGTAGGTCAATTCCGGTGAGTTCATGTCCAGAAGCATCCCGTAGTCGCAATCGTAGGCCTGGAAGGTGCGCGCCATGCCCGAGGGCGTCGCGGTCGAGAAATAGCCGTAGAGCAGGAACTTTCGGTCGCCTGCTTCCTTCAGGCAAGTGCCCGCGCGGAGTGTGCGAAGCTCAGCTTCGGCAGAGCCCGACCAGTTGCCGCCCCCCCAGGACGTCACGCGATCGCCCGGCACGCTGGCCCCCGTGTCCGGGTCCCGCACGACCAGCGGAACACCGTTCTGACGCGCAAACTGGAGGTTCGGGATCATATCTGCGTCGGCTTCGGTCCAGGTCTTCATCCCGACCTCACCCTCAACAGTCACGTAAAGGGTCGCAAGGTTGGGGATCAGTTTGGAAAACGTCACGCCGTTCGAAATGAAGCCGTAGTGGTGGCCTTTATTGAAGGTCGCGTAGTCGCCGAAGCGAAACGCGCCGTGATCGCGTTTGAACCCCCCGGCAAAGGCGCCGACCGCGCGGCTCGTATGGCTCGGGTTCAGCATCCCGTTCCGAACCAAGGGAGCAGCACGGGCGAACCCGTCCGGCCCCGGGATGTTCCAATCATTGCCGGTGCGGCGCGGACGCGAGGACCAGTTCAGGTTCGGGTGATCGGTGCCCAGTTCGTACCCCAGTTCAAGCTGGCTCAGGTCAAAGGCGACAAGGTAGACGTCCGCGTTCTGTTCGACACCGTCGATCCAATTGGCGCCGTTACGCTCGCTCGTGATCTCTTGCGAAATGTAGCCCGGTTTCATGACGCTGCCATAGACGCCTTTGACACCGGTGACGCCATACCAAGCGCCGGCTTCCAACCCGTTATCGGCTCCGTCCACTTCGATCGACCAGTTGGGCCGCATGATCGGCTGACGGTCGAGCCGGGCCTGGCCCAGGGCGGCCACCGCGTCGCCTGCATCTCCCTCCACCGTCTCCGCGTCTTCCAGGAAGGCGTCTTCGAAGAACGCACCCTTGATGAGGTTCACAAGCTTGTCGCCAAAGACCACGTGATCGCGCAGGAAATCCGAGACCGCTTCGCGGTTGGTGCGGCTGCCCGCGACTTCGTTGCGCAGATATACCGCGCCATTGCACATCGGCGCATAGGGAAGCCCGCTCTGGCTCGCCACCTGAAGCGCGGAAGGCGCGCCGTCCCACGGTCGGCACGCCACCTCGCCACCGTTGCCTGACACCATGATCGCTGGCGCGTCCGCGTCGTTCAAGGACAGGGTCCAGACCGCCGCATCCGCGTTCTCCAGATGATAAGTCTGCACGGGCAGGCCCTGGGCAGGCCGAAATTCGAGCAAATACCAACGGTTCACAGCTGGATGAAGCGAGGTCAGGCGGTAGGTTGCGCCATCCGCCCCGGTCGCCTCATCCGTCGCCCGCATCGGAGCGAGGTCGACGGGCGACGACACGGAATACTGACCATAGGTCTCCCATTGTGCCTTCAGTGTCGCCGCGTCGGTCTCGATCCCCTCGGCTGCAGACACCATCCCGGCCCCAGCCCAGATCGCTGCCGAAAAAACAGCACCGTGTCCCCAGTTCCGCGTCTTTGACATTCTTTTCCCTCACCGTTCGGGCGACCGTTC
>DOUP01000246.1 GCA_003520545.1 Maritimibacter sp.
GGGGTCGCCCCCGCCACGGCGGATTTATTGGGCAAGATGGCAAACGGTTTAGCCGACGATCTGGCTTCCACGCTGCTTCTGGCGACAGACAAGCGGGTATTGGTTGCGCCGGCGATGAACGTGCGGATGTGGGAGCATCCGGCGGTTCAGCGTAACGTCGAGACCCTGAAGGGTGACGGCGTGCTGTTTGCCGGACCGACCGAGGGCGCCATGGCCTGTGGTGAATTCGGCTACGGGCGGCTCGTTGAACCCGATGAGATCGCGGATGCGGTCGAAGCTGCACTTATGGACGGGCCACTGAAGGGCAAGCATGTCTTGGTGACCTCGGGCCCGACCCATGAAGCCATCGACCCGGTGCGTTACATCGCGAACCGCTCGTCCGGGGCGCAGGGCACGGCGATCGCTCGGGCGCTCGCGGGGCTGGGGGCGCAGGTGACTTTTGTCACCGGGCCTGCCGATGTGGCGCGGCCAAGCGGGGTCAAGGTGGTCGAGGTGCAATCGGCGCAGGAGATGCTGGAGGCCGTGCAAGCCGCATTGCCCGCAGAGGCCGCCATTTTCGCTGCCGCCGTGGCTGATTGGCGGGTGGCAAGCGCGTCGGACAAGAAGATCAAGAAGGATGGCTCCGGCACGCTGCCCACGCTCGAATTTGCCGAGAACCCGGACATCTTGGCCACTGTCAGCCAGATGGACGCCGGCCGCCCCGCGCTGGTCGTGGGCTTCGCCGCCGAGACGCATGATGTCGTGGGTCACGCGACCGCCAAACGCGCGCGCAAGGGCTGCGACTGGATCGTGGCCAATGACGTCTCGCCAGAGACCGGCATCATGGGTGGCAGCGAAAACGCGGTCGTTCTGATTTCCGCAGACGGGGCAGAGGAATGGCCGCGCATGGGCAAGGACGACGTGGCGCGCAAACTCGCGGCCCGGATCGCCGAGGCGCTGGCATGAGCGGGCCGTTCGTCAAACCCGTGGTCCGTGTCATCCGCGAAGACTGGGCCGACCCGGACGTCGCGCTGCCCGGTTACGAAACCGACGGCGCGGCGGGCGCTGACATTCGCGCGAACCTGCCCGCCGAGCATCGTGGCGAGGGCATCACGCTTGCCCCGCTGGAGCGCAGGATTATCCCGACCGGCCTGCGTGTCGAGATTCCGCAAGGGTTCGAAATGCAGATCAGGCCGCGCTCCGGGCTTGCCTACAAGCACGGGATCACGTTGCCCAACACGCCCGGCACCATCGACAGCGATTATCGCGGGCCTTTGGGCGTGCTTTTGGTCAACCTCGGGACCGACCCCTATACTTTGCACCACAACGACCGCATCGCGCAGGCGATCATCGCGCCGGTGGTGCAAGCGGCGTTCGAGGTGACGACCGAGACACTGTCGGACAGCGTGCGGGGCGACGGTGGGTTCGGGTCCACGGGGCGCGCATGATCTTCGTCCTCGCGGCCATCGCGCTTATCTGGAGTCTTGGGCATCTTTTCGACGTGCCAAACCGGCGGCGCTGGGTGCTGATCGCTTTGCTCTTTGCCGTGGTGCTTCTGACCCACGCCCTGTTCCCGCCGACCCATCCCTTGCCACAGCTTTTCGGCGGCAGCTTTGCCGCTTGGGCCACGCTGGTCGGGGGCCTTGTCTTGATCGCCCTTTACCGCGAAGGGTTGAAACGCCTGCGCGCTCGTGTGGTGGCGAAGGACCCGGAGGAGCAGGTGGGTTCGTTCACCGATACCGAGCTTGATCGCTACGCCCGCCATATCGTCCTGCGAGAGATTGGTGGGCCGGGGCAGAAGGCGCTCAAGGACGCGAAGGTGCTGGTGATCGGGGCCGGGGGGCTTGGCTCGCCCGCGCTGCTTTATCTGGCGGCTGCCGGGGTGGGGACCATCGGCGTCATCGACGATGACGTGGTCGACAACTCCAACCTTCAACGCCAGGTCATTCACCGGGATCAGGACATCGACACGCCCAAGGTGTTTTCCGCCGAGGCCGCGATGAAGGCACAGAATCCCTATGTCGAGGTGCGCCCTTATAACCGTCGCCTGGCCGAGGACATCGCGGCGGAGCTTTTTGCCGACTACGACCTGATCCTCGAAGGTTCCGACAATTTCGAAACCCGGTATCTGGTCAACCGGATCGCCGCCGCCCAAGGCGTGCCGGTCATTGGCGCGGCCCTGACCCAGTGGGAAGGGCAAATCTCGCTCTGGGACCCGGCCAGGGGCGGGCCGTGTTATCAATGCGTCTTCCCCGAAGCGCCCGCGGCCGGACTGGCGCCGTCCTGTGCCGAAGCAGGTGTCGTCGGGCCGCTTCCCGGTGTCATGGGGTCGATGATGGCGGTCGAAGCCGTGAAGCACCTCTCGGACGCGGGCGAAGGGTTGCGCGGGCGACTTTTCATCTACGATGCGCTCTATGGCGACACCCGAATGATCAAGGTGAAACCGCGTCCAGATTGCCCCGTCTGCGGCACGCCACTGGAACACCCCCAAACGCATGCTTAGCTCTCTGGCAAAGGAGACACCCAGATGACCAACCCGCTTCTGGCCGATTGGACCGGTCAATTCGAACTGCCCCCCTTCGAGGCGATACAGGACGCGCATTTCGAGGAGGCGATGGATGCCGCTTTGGACGAGGCGCGCGCCAATGTGGACGCCATCGTCGCGCAGGACGAGGTGCCGACGTTTGCCAATACCATCGAGGCACTGGAAGAGGCGGATGCGCTCCTGGGGAAGGTCGCGGGCGTGTTCTACAACCTCGCGGGTGCCGATGCGACGGAGGCGCGGGAAGCCTTGCAGCGCGACTTCTCACCCAAACTCGCGGCCTATTCCTCGGACATCCTGATGAACGAAGGATTGTTCGAGCGGGTCGAAGCACTGTGGAACGCGCGCGATGATCTGGACCTCACGGAGGAGCAAGCGCGGCTCTTGATGCTCACGCGCCGCCGCTTCGTGCGGTCCGGCGCGCAGTTGGAAGGCGCGGATCGCGACCGCTTCCGGGACATCATGGAACGGCTCGCCGTTCTCGGCACGCAATTCACCCAGAACCTGCTGGCCGATGAGCGCGGCTGGCACATGGAACTCTCCGAGGACGACCTCGCGGCTCTGCCGGAATTCCTCGTTGATGCAGCGCGCTCGGCAGGCGACGAAAAAGGGATTGGTGCGCCCGTTATCACGCTGTCGCGTTCGCTCATTACCCCGTTCCTGGCGTCCTCGCCGAAGCGCGAGCTGCGCCAGCGTGCTTATGAAGCCTACGTCGCGCGCGGGGCGACTGGCGGCAAGACGGACAACCGGGCGATTGCCGCTGAAATCCTCAGGCTGCGCGAAGAACGGGCCAAGCTTCTGGGCTATGAGAGTTTCGCCGCCTACAAGCTGGAAACCGAAATGGCGGGCAGCCCGGATCGCGTGCGCGACCTGTTGATCGAGGTCTGGACACCCGCGCGGGCCGCCGCCGAGGCCGATGCAGAGGTCCTGGAAAGAATGCTCATGGCCGATGGGTTCGATGGCCCACTTGAGCCGTGGGATTGGCATTTTTATTCGGAGAAGCGCCGCAAGGAAGAGCATGACCTGGACGAGGCGGAGGTGAAGCCTTACCTGCAACTCGACCGGATGATCGAAGCCGCCTTCGATACGGCGGGCAAGCTTTTTGGTCTGGAGTTCGAGCCGCTGGATGGCCCCGGCTACCACCCGGACGTGCGGATGTGGAACGTGACCCGGAACGGCGACCACCTTGCGGTTTTCATGGGCGATTATTTCGCGCGCGGGTCCAAGCGCTCGGGCGCGTGGTGCTCGGCGATGCGTAGTCAGAAGAAACTCGGCGGCGAGACGCAGCCCATCGTGGTGAACGTCTGCAACTTCGCCAAACCGGAGGCGGGCAAGCCCGCGCTGTTGTCCTATGACGACGCGCGCACGCTGTTTCACGAGTTCGGCCATGCGCTTCACCAGATGCTGTCCGATGTGACCTACGAGTCGATCTCCGGCACCTCCGTGGCGCGCGATTTCGTGGAGCTTCCCAGCCAGCTTTACGAGCATTGGCTGGAGGTGCCCGAAGTGTTGGCGGAATACGCGACCCACGCGGAAACGGGCGAGCCGATGCCAAAGGACCTGCTCGATCGGCTCTTGGGCGCCGCGACCTACAACATGGGGTTCGCCACCGTGGAATACGTGGCCTCCGCCATGGTCGATCTGGAGTTCCACTCCGGCACCGCGCCCGCCGACCCGATGCAGAAACAGGCCGAAGTGCTCGAAGAGCTCGGGATGCCACGGGCTATACGGATGCGCCACGCCACCCCGCATTTNNGGAGGCGGGTTCGGCCTTTGACGCCGCTACGGCGAAGGCGTTGGAGGACAATATCCTGTCACGCGGCGGATCGGTGGAGGCCGAAGACCTCTACAAAGCCTTCCGGGGCAAGATGCCTCAGGTGGAAGCGCTGCTCAAAGGCCGGGGGCTGATCGCCGCCGAATAGCCCTTTCCGGTCTCGAAGTATCCCAGGGGGTCGGCTTTGTTGCGCCATTGGTCCGAGCGACAATGGCGACGGGCACAGCATCCCCCGCCTGCGGCGACCGCGAAAGCGGGCGCAAAGCCTTATCGGGAAGGATCGTCCGGGTGCGGTTCGACGCCCACAGGGTCTTTGTGGATCAACACGTCCGTGCCGGGAAATTCCGTCAGGATCGCGCGGCGCAGCGCGGCTCCGATGGCATGGGCATCATCGAGCGATTGCCTGCCGTCCAATTCGATGTGCAGGTTCACGAAGGTGACCGAACCGGCGGTGCGGGTTTTCAGATCGTGAAAGCCGTGGACACCGGGAAAGCCAGCAACCAATGCCCCGATCCCTGCGATGGTTTCCGGGTCTGCCGACCGGTCCATCAGCGCGTCGAACGCCCCCTTGAAGATACTCACCGCCCCGAAGGCGAGCATGATGGCGGCGGCGATGGCGACGAAGCTGTCGATACTGTGTAGTCCAAACGCGCGGCTGGCCCAAAGCGACAGGATCGCGCCGACGGCGGGGAGAAGATCCCCCACGTAGTGAAGGCTGTCCGCGGCAACCACCCGGCTCCCGGTGCGTTTGGAGACGAAACGCTGCCATGTGACGAGCGCCAGTGTGAGCACGATAGAGAGCGCCATCGCGACCATCCCGCGCCCTTCGTTGGCAAGCTCCGTGGGCGCATCGGACAGGAGCCGTCCCACGGCGGCGTAGCCGATGGCGCCTGCCGCGATCATCACGAAAATCGACTGGCCGAGGGCCGCAAAGTCTTCGGCGGAGGTATGCCCGAAGTGGTGATCCTCATCCGCGGGGCGCGCCGCATAGATCATCGCCACCAGGCCGCCAAGCGACACCATCAGGTCCATCGCGCTATCGGCAAGCGAGGCTGCGACCGACAGCGCCGAGGTGCCGCCAAGCGCCCAGAGTTTCAAGGCCACGAGGACCAAGGCAACGCTGGCGGAGGCGATACCGGCAGACAGGTTCATGCGTGTATGACTGGACATCCGGCCTCCAGGGTTCGCGGACTGGATAGCGCAGGGCGGGGCCTAGATGAAGGCCTTCTCGACGATCCGTTTCCAGGCTCGGTCGGCGAAGTCCTCTTTCGCGACTTCGAGCAGGTGACGATGCAGGTGCCAGTAGAAATACTTTTCATAAGGGAAGTCTTCCATGGCGGCCTTGCCGAAATCCATCGCCTCGCGCAGGTCTTCGGGTGTCCGGGCGGTCAGGGTGGCTTGCCAGTAGTCCGACTTGGCACAGGTCACCACGGGCTTTTTCTGCATCAAGGCCTCGAACCCTGCGCGGGAGTTCTGCGTGACCACCAGGTCGGCGGCGGCGATCAGGTCATGAACGGAAGCATCCGTTACCTGAACGTTCGGATAATCCTGCGCGGTGGCCATGATGTCGCGCCGCATTGGCTTGGTCTGAAGCGGATGCGGTTTGACGTAGATGGCCCTGTCGGTCTCATGCTCGGCCACCGTGCGGATCATTTGTTCGGTGGTCAGGTAATGCGCCCGGAAGGGGTGGCGTTCGATCTCCTGGCAGAAGATGGTGACCCGTGCCTTCGGGGCAGGCGGGTCGATCCGCGCCGGTTGATCGACGGGCGAGATGTTGTGTTCCAACATCCAGCTTACGACCCCGTTGAAAAACCACTCGGCGGCGTCCTTGTCGAGCCGCTCCGGGGCGAACTGGCCGAAACGGATCGAGGAATTCGCGCCGACGCCGACCTCGTCCAGATACCAAAATCCCTTCACGGGACCGGGGGCCACGTGCAGCACGTCCGGGGCGTAATTCGGTCGATCCCCGAAGACGATATGAACGTGACCGAGCCCGGGCGCTTGAAGCATTTCGGCAACCTTGGAATGGGCCCGCACCGCCCGCGTCTGAATACCGTCACGCAATGCGCGTTCGGCCAGTTTCGGGAAAAACCCGTCGGTTCCCGTGACGAGTTCGGCGAGATGTGCGCCATCGGCGTGAATGACCACCATCCGGCGCCCCTGTTTCATCAGCACACGGGCTGACGATGGTGTGGCGACTTCTTCCACCCCTAGTCGAAGACTTCGCCCGGGCCGACGCCCCAAAGACCAGTTTTCTCCATCCATCCCCGATGACCCCCAACTCTTACTTTGCACCAGACCGGACCGCATCGGTCCAGGTAAACGACCACACCCGCTTCAAGCCGGGCACGGACCTGCGCATCGCCGGCGGCGCGCGCCAGAATGGGTGCGAGATCGCGATCCACGATCCCGGTGCGGGCGCCCGAGATGAGCGAGTAGTGCACCCAGCCTCCGACACCGTCCCGGTCCTGAACCCGCCGCCAATGCCCGAACTCCCCCACCACGGTGAGCGGCATGCCACGGCGTTTGAACACCCAGTCGATTTTATGTGTGAGCGACGGCCCGCGACGCACATTGGCCTCGCCAACCTTGAGCGACACGAACCGCGGAATGGGGAGGTTTGTCACCGGCCCCCGTTCCGCCGCACGCGCTTCGGCGGCGGAGACGAGAAGTCCCACCACGAGAGCCGAAAACGCCAGAAATGCGCTGATCCTTGTCATAACTCTGCCCGCGAACGCTTGTTCGTATTTTTTGCCGCGCAATTTTATTTCGCGCTGACTTGTGCCTGTGTGCGTTCCCTGACACGATGCATCACGCGCGCTGAAAAATGCAAGCCATGGGAGGCGATGGATGGCTCGGAAGCGGTTGAGTGTTGTCGTTACGCGACGGTTGCCGAAAGCGGTCGAGGCCCGGATGGCGGACCTCTTCGACGTTGAATTCAATGAAACCGATGTGCCGATGAGCCGGGAGGCCCTGGCGGACGCGATGAAGCGGGCCGATGTGCTCGTGCCGACCCTGTCGGACACGATTGACGCGGCGCTTTTGGCGCAGGCGGGTGAAAACCTGCGGCTGATCGCGAACTATGGTGCGGGTGTCGACCACATCGACGTGGGGACCGCGCGCCAGCGGGGGATCCTGGTGTCCAACACGCCCGGTGTCTCGGCCGACGACACGGCGGACATGGCCATGGCGATGATCATTTCGCTGTCGCGTCGCCTGCCCGAAGGCGTGCGTATGATGACGGCCGGGGAGTGGTCTGGCTGGTCGCCGTCCGCGCTTCTGGGACGACGGATCGCCGGGATGCGGTTGGGCATTCTCGGCATGGGCCGGATCGGTCAGGCGGTCGCCCGCCGGGCCAATGCCTTCGGGATGGAGGTGCACTACCACAACCGCCGTCGCCTGCATGAAGACATCGAGGAAGAGTTGAAGGCCCGTCATTGGGAGAGCCTCGACCAGATGGTGAGCCGGGTCGATGTGCTCTCGATCAACGCGCCGCATACGCCGTCCACGTTCCACCTGATGAACGCGCGGCGTCTGAAGCTGATGAAACCGGATGCGGTCGTCATCAACACCTCGCGCGGCGAAGTGATCGACGAGAACGCCCTCACCCGGATGCTGCGTGCGGGTGAAATCGCCGGGGCCGGTCTGGATGTTTACGAAAAGGGCTCGGAGGGCAATCCGCGCCTGCGTGAACTGGAAAACGTGGTGCTCCTGCCGCACATGGGTTCGGCCACGGTCGAAGGACGGATCGAGATGGGCGAGAAGGTGATCATCAACATCAAGACCTTCGACGATGGCCACCGTCCGCCGGATCAGGTCGTGCCGGGCATGCTGTGACCGCGTTAACCGCTTGACCCCGCCACAGGCGATGCCAAAACTCGCTTCATGAAACGCGCCCTCCTGCTCGGCCTTCTGGCCCTGTCCGCCTGTGCAAGACCTTTGACCGAGACGGAAACGCTCGTCGCCAAGAACCTGTTCGGCGAAAGCCTCGATACCGAAGCGGTGACCGTGACCGCTGGTGTGGGCGTGCTGCCATTGCCGCGAAAGCCCAGGCCGGAACCTGCTGCGGCAGGAGATCCGCAGCCCACGCGCAAACCACCAGACGACCTTTGTGTGCGCAAACCCAATCCGCGCCAGTACTGGGACTGGCCCGCTGCCTTCGTGCTGCGGAACACGTTGTTCTTTTCCTTCAAATGGTATCCGCACGATGCCTTCGACGGGATGCCGGAAACCGTTCCCTATCCCCATTCCGTGCTGATGGCACATGAGCTGGTCCACGTCTGGCAGTGGCAAAACCGCGACTGGACCGGGTATGCCCCGCTCAAGGCGGGCAACGAAAGCCTCGTCTCGCGCGATCCCTACTTCTTTGATCCTGCGGAGGCGGGCGAGTTTCTGTCTTTTGGCTATGAACAACAAGCCGCGATGATCGAGGACTTCATCTGTTACGCGCTCTTCGACCCCGACGACCCGAAGCTGGATGAAATCGCCGGTATTCTGCGCCCGGTTCTGCCCGTCGATGGCTTCCTGAAAAGCCTCGGCCGCTGATCCTTTCTGCGTGAATTTCGACGCAAGGTCGTTTTTGTGCGTCCAAAGGTCGGGCAACCTTGTCCCTGATAATGCACTTTCGGCAATCTAGGCGTCGTTGGACAAGGGAGTCGCGCAAGATGACGAAACATGTGAAAGCACTGGTTGTTGGCGGCGGCGCGGTTGGTGCCTCGATCGCCTATCACCTGGCGAAAGCTGGCTGGAAAGACGTGGTGCTTTTCGAACGGGATGAGCTGACCTCCGGCTCGACCTGGCACGCCGCCGGGCTATTGCCGCTGTTCAACATGTCCTACGCGACCTCGCACATTCACGACTACTCAGTGAAATTCTACAAGACACTGGAAGAAGAGACCGGGCTCGATGCAGGCTTTTCCGTGGTCGGCAACCTGCGTATGGCGCAGACCGATGAGCGGATGGATGAATACAAACTCTATGCCACCACCGCCGAGAC
>DOUP01000104.1 GCA_003520545.1 Maritimibacter sp.
ACGTCAGAAGGTGCAGTCCATTGAAAGCACACTCGCCCTCATTCCCGCTCAGCGCGCCGGGCTTGAAGAAAGCGCGGCTGCGGCACGGGCTGCCGGTGATGCCGCACGGCTCAACCTTACACGAACGAAGCTCACCTTGCCCTTCGAAGCCCGCGTCGCCCAGGTTTCGGTCGAACAGGGACAGTTCTTGCGCGCGGGCGAGGTTGCCGCCGTGCTGGACGGCACCGACCGGGCGGAAATCGAGGCCCAGGTGCCTGTCGCGGAACTGCGTCGGCTGTTGAAACTCGCAGCCCCGGACGCCGCCGCCTTCGCCGCCGATCCGACGACGATGACCAAGGTGCTCCAGGGGCTCGCGCTGTCCGCAGAGGTCCGGCTCGATCTCGGGGACGACCCGCTGCGGTGGTCTGGCCGGGTCGACCGCGTGAGCGACACCATCGACCCAAGGACCGGCACTTTGGGCGTGATCGTCGTCGTCGATGCGGTTTACGAGACCGCGATCCCGGCCTCCCAGCCGCCGCTCACCAAGGGTATGTTCGTCGAAGTTGCGATCACCGGACAACCCGTGAGCGGGTTTGTCGTTCCGCGCAGCGCCCTTCGAGATGGAATGATTTTCGTGGCGGGAAAGGACGATCGGTTGGAACGCCGTCCGGTGTCACCCGTTTTGATTCAGGATGACATAGCCCTGATATCCGAGGGATTGGCAGATGGCGACAAGGTCGTGGTCTCTGATCTACTCGTACCGATCGAGGGTATGGCCCTCGCCCCTCTCAACGACGCCGCCCTCACCGCCGTGCTGGAGGCCACGCGATGATCCGCTTCTTTGCCGGCCATCCGACCATCGCCAACCTGCTCATGCTGATTTTCCTCGCCGCCGGCCTGTTTGCCGGCCCGGGCCTGTTGCGCGAGACATTTCCACGCGCCGCGCCAAGCGAGGTGGAGGTGAACGTCATCTACTCCGGCGCCAGCGCAGAGGATATCGAAACCGCAATCTGCGAACGGATCGAGACGGCACTCGACGCTGTCACCGATCTTGCATCCGCCTCCTGTGAAGCGCGTGAGGGTCTTGGTCGGGCCGTGGCGACGATGCGCGAAGGAAGCAACTTTGGTGACTTTCTCGACGAGGTTTCGGCAGAGGTCGATGCGATCGCCGATTTCCCCGACCGCGCCGAACGGGCCACGGTGCGCGCACTCGGACTGACCGACTTCGTCGCCTCCATCGCGGTAACCGGCCCGGAACACCGCCCGACGCTCGAAGCTTATGCTGAACAGCTGCGCACCCGCATGCTGCGCTGGGGCGACATTCCGATCGTCGACATCCGCGGCTTTCCCGCCTCCGAGATACGCATCGACATTGCGCCGGCGGCGTTGCGCCGTTTCGAAATGTCGATTTCCGACATTGTCCGTGCCGTCGGTTCCGAGAGCCTCGATATGCCGGCTGGCTCTATCGACGGGCGCGATCAAAGCCTCCTGATCCGCATCAGCGAAGAACGACGCAGCCCGGACAGGCTTGCCGATGTCGTCGTCCGCTCCTCATCAAGCGGCGGCCAGGTGCGACTTGGTGAGATCGCCCGGATTACCGAAGGCTACGCCAACGAGGCGCAATCCATCACCCTGAACGGCAAACCGGCCGCCGTGCTCGACGTGACCAAGACCCGCGCCGAAGACTCGCTCGACACGATCGACGCCATCAATGCCTTCCTCGACGCCGAACGCGCCACGGCGCCGCCCGGCCTTGAATACGAAGTCATATCGGACGGTGCCACGGTGGTTCGAGAGCGCCTGTCGCTCGTATTGGTGAACGGGCTCCAGGGCCTCGCTCTCGTCTTCGCCGTGCTGTGGCTGGTGTTTGGGCTGCGTTTCGCTTTCTGGGTGTCAATGGGACTTCCGGTGGCCTTCATGGGCGGCATTGCGATCATGGCGGTCGCGGGGCTTTCGCTGAACCTGATGACAACCATTGGTCTTCTGATCGTCATCGGATTGCTCATGGACGACGCGATCGTGATTTCCGAGAACATCGCCCGGCTGCGCGAGGCGGGCCGTGCGCCGCTCGACGCAGCTGTCGAAGGCGCGAGGCAGGTCTTTGGCAACGTGCTCGCTTCCTTCGCCACCACGGCGATGATTTTTGGCTCTCTCGCTTTCCTGAAGGGCGATCTGGGCGCCGTGCTTCGGGTCGTGCCGGCGGTGATGCTCTTTGTGCTCGTTGTCTCGCTGGTGGAGGCGTTCCTTATCCTGCCGCACCACCTTCTGCACAGTCTGGAACACAAGCGGCAGGGTCGCGTTGCCGCCCGGATCGAGGCGGGCATCGGCTGGCTCAGGGAGGCCACCGGGCGTGTCGCCGACCGGCTGATCCGGGCGCGCTACGCGGTGGTGGGGCTGGCGCTGGCAATTCTCTTCGTCGCCATTGCGCAGATTGCCGGTGGCACGCTCAAGTTCACCGCATTCCCCGAGATCGACGGCGATACCATCGAAGCGCGCGTGTTGTTGCCGCAAGGCACCCCCCAGGATCGCACCGATGCCGTGGTCGCCCGCGTCATCGCCGGGCTGAACCGTGTGAACGCACGTCTTTCCCCCGACCAGACCGATGGCGCCGATCTCGTCCAATCCGTCACCGTGTTCAATGGCGTCAACCGCGATGCGTTTGAGGCCGGTGCCCATGTCGCGACGGTTTCGGTCGACCTGCTGCCGTCGTCTTTGCGCACCTTGCGACCCGACCCGATAATGGCGGCCTGGCGTGACGAGGTCGGTGCGCTTCCGGATGTCGTCTCCCTGAAATACGCCGAGAGCACGATCGGCCCGGCCGGCATCGCGCTCGACATGCGCCTGAAAGGTGACGACCTGTCCACGCTGAAATCCGCCGCCACCGAATTGACCGACTGGCTCGCCAGCTACCAAGGCGTCACCTCGGTCATGGACGATCTTCGCCCCAGCAAGCCCGAATTGCGTATCACGCTCAAAGACGCTGCGGGACCGATGGGCGTGACCGCCGCAATGGTCGCCGATCAGCTTCGCGCTGCGTATCAAGGCAGCATGATCAATGAGATCCGCAGCGCGGATCAGACCATCGAGGTCACGGCACGCCTCGACCCCACCGCGGCCACCGAACGTCGCACCTTCGACGAATTCGCCATCACCCGGACCGACGGAACCACGATCCCGCTTTCCGTGGTGGCCGCAGTCGAGACGGCTCGCGGCGTCGCTCGTATCAACCGCGAAGACGGCAAGCGGACCGTTACCGTGCAAGGCACGATCGACACACGCCTCGCCAATGCCAACGCCATTGTCTCCGACACCCTCGCCCGCTTCGTGCCCGATCTTCTCGCCAGCCACCCCGGCATCACCCTTGACGTCGAAGGTCAGCGGGCCGAGGCCGCCGTCACACAGGTTTCGATGATGAAAGGGTTCGTCATCGGTCTCTTGGGTGTCTTCGCGCTCTTGTCGTTCCAGTTCCGGTCTTATGTCGAGCCCATCGTCGTGATGCTGGTCATCCCGCTCGCCCTTGCCGGCGCGATCTTTGGCCATATGCTCATGGGGCTCGACTTTTCGATGCCGAGCCTGCTTGGCTACGTAGCGCTGGCCGGGGTGGTGGTGAACAACTCGATCCTGCTGGTGGAATTCATCAAACACGAACACGAGGCGGCGGGGAGCGTGGCAATCGCGGCATCAAGGGCGGTCCGTGCGCGGTTTCGGGCGATGCTGCTAACCACCACGACGACGCTGGCAGGGCTTATCCCGATCCTCACCGAGACCAGCCTACAAGCGCAGATTCTCGTCCCGCTGGTCGCCAGCCTCGTTTTCGGCCTCGTCGCCGCAAGTCTCGTCGTGATCCTGGTGCTGCCCGCGGTCTATGCGATCCTCGATGATTTCGGGCTGACGACCTTGTCGCACCCGCGTGGCACGCAGAGATCCGCGGCAAACAAAGTTTAATTCCAAGTGCTCTCCGAAAGGTTGGGAAGCCGTCGATTCGGAAGACATAACTGATGCTGTATGCTTCGGTCTGGTGCCGCGGCAGGTCACGACAGGTGGCAAGGCCAAGCTGATTAGCATCTCGACGCACGGCAATTTGCACCAAGAGGTAGATCCACAACCATGCGAGACATTTGGAAAGCCCAGCCAGATGTCGGACCTTCTCATACGCGTAGCGGTGTTGCGGCGAGGTCGATGCGGACACAGACGCCCGCCGTGTCTTCCGGGCGCGGCGACATGATTTCGAGGTGACTACCGGACCGAGCGACGATGGTCGCCACGATATCGAGGCCAAGGCCGGTGCCGTCCCCATGCACATCGTCGCGCTCGAACCGCTCTGACATGCGGGCCAGCACCTCAGGTGCAAGAACGGGTCCCTCGTTCGAGACCGAGAGCACACCGTCTTCGTCGAGCCGAACTGAAACCGGACCGTCCGGGCGCCCGTGCTTCTGCGCGTTCTCGACGAGGTTGCGGCACAGGATGCCCAACGCATCGGGGTCGAACCGCGAGAGAATTACGTTCCCGGGCATGTCCAGCGCCAAGTCACCCGATCCCCGGCGCATGTCCTCGACCACCATCCGCAGGGCGTCGCGCAGATCGTAAGGCGTATCGACCTCCAGCCTCGCGCCCTCTGCGCGGGCAAGTTGCAAAAGGCGTTCGCTACGCCGGGTAAGTCGTTTCAGCGTCGCCTCGATGTCGCGCGCGCGCTGGGTCGCCGTCGGATCATCGGTCTCCGCGACCAGCCGTTGCGCCTGCGCGATGGCGCCCGCGAGCGGCGTGCGCAACTCATGCGCCGCGTTCGAGGCAAAGCTACGCTCGGCGGTGAAGGCCGCGTCGAGCCGCGCCAGTAGCGCGTTCATCGTTTCGGCCAAGGGGTGCAGCTCGGCGGGCAGATCGTCGTCCGGCACCGGCGAAAAATCCCGTGCGCTGCGCGCCGCCAACCGATCGCGAAATTGATGCAACGGCGCAATGCTTTGGCGCACAGCGAACAGTATCGCGAGGATCACTGCCGGCACCACGAGCAACAGCGGCACACCCAAAACCATCTGCATTTCGCGCGCGACTTGCTGACGGTGAGACAAAGGCTCGGCCACACTTATGCGAACGGTCCCCTGCACCGCGTCCTCGTTGTAAATGCGGTGCGTCCCGGTCCGCCGAAATCCGGCTCCGTCATACTCGGGAAAGACCGCGAGATCGGCCGTATGGGATTGCAGCAGCACTCGCCCCGTGTCGTCACGCACGATATAGGTGAAAAACTCGCCGTGCTCACGTATACGCCCCAGGCGCTGCGTAACCCCCTCTTCGGAGCGCCCGAGAATGTCGACCACGGCCAACGGCAGGATGCGTTGCGCTGTTTCCTGAAGTGCACTGTCGAAGACCTCGTTCATCTCATGACGCAGGTTCACCGCCGTGACGGTCGCAGCGACGATCCATGAGAACCCGACGAGCAGGCCCAGCGCCAGAACGAGACGCCCCTGAAGGCTTGCCGGTGCCCTCACGTCGGACCCAGTCGGTAGCCCATGCCACGCTCGGTCTTGATCACGTTCTGGCCGAGTTTCTTGCGCAACCGGCTCACATGCGCCTCGATGGTGTTGCTTTCGACCTCGGAGCCGAACTCGTAGAGCTTATCTTCGAGTTGCGCCTTGGATAAGAGCTGGCCGGGGCGGTTGAGAAAGGCCTCGAACAACGCCCATTCGCGCGCCGTCAGCGTCACCTCTCGCCGACCCTTGGTGATGCGGCGCGCGGCCAGGTCGACCGCGATGTCGCCATGCGTCACCAGCGGGTTCGGGTTGCCCGAATAGCGCCGCGCCACTGACCCGATTCGCGCCGACAGCTCTTGGAGATCGAAGGGTTTGACCATGTAATCGTCCGCGCCCGCATTCAGACCTT
>DOUP01000305.1 GCA_003520545.1 Maritimibacter sp.
CTGGCAAGCTGGGCCATGACCGGCGCGCTTTGGATCGGTGCTGCGCGGATGGGCGACAGCACCCGGTTCGACTCCCGGTTCTGGCGTCGGCTGATCGGCATATTCCTCGCCAGCCTCATCATGGGAGCCGCGCTCTGGGGCGGGGTCGTGGTGATGGGACCGATGTTCGGCACCCCCGGTCTGAAGATCCTCGCCCTCGTGATCGAGATCGCTCTCGGCGTGGTGGTCTACTTTCTTGCCGGTCAGCTTCTGGGCGCGGTCAACTTCCGCGACCTGAAGAAGATGCTGAAACGCTCCGCTTAACGCCGTTCTCGAAGGCGCGAAACGATACGGTCCCATTGGCCGGGGTTGGCCAGAAACGCGATCCCGAAGCCCGATACGAAGCCTGCGACCTCGGCGACCCATGCCTTGCCGGCGCCGAAGAACAGGCCGAAAATGAACTGGATGGCCAGCAGCAGGCCGATCAGGGCGAAAGCCTGCACCTGCCGCCCACCGGTCGCGCCAAGCTGCGCCCAGAGCAAAAGCGTGAAACCCCCGACCAGACCATAGGCCCCCGGATAAGCTCCGAAGAGCGGAACACGGGTGTCCCAGACGATGCCGTAAACCAGCGCCCCGATGATGGAGGCGCCAAAGAAAATCGCGAGAACGGCCCATTGGCTTTGCCGCTCGGCCACCATCTTGCCCAGGGCGAGGACGAAC
Organism: Maritimibacter sp.; assembly: GCA_003520545.1. GTDB lineage: Bacteria > Pseudomonadota > Alphaproteobacteria > Rhodobacterales > Rhodobacteraceae > Maritimibacter. The sequence continues at coordinate 700 of DOUP01000305.1, forward strand.
ACGATGGCGAACACGGCTTGCGTGAAAGACCCTTGCAGGAACGGGTAGGTCAGGAAGCGGACGAGGTATTTGCCCCGCACCGTCTGGTTCTCGACCATCCACTGCATCAGCGGCTCATAAAACCCGAAATTCTCGATCGCCGTCAGGCGAAACCCGCTGGCTTCCGGCCCGCCGATGACCCCCTGCCCGGTCAGCGTGAACACCAGCTCCACCACGAAAATCGCAACGGCGAGCAGGATCACCACCGGTGGAAGCGGGTTCACCGGGGCAGATGGCGGGCGCGAGGCGGGATCGAAGCTCATGGGGCGTTCCTTGACGAGGGTTACCGGCCTAGGTAAGCGACCTAGACACAGAAATCCAGACGGAGATCGTCATGACCGATCAGACCTTCACCCCGCGCGTGTTCTCCGGGATCAAGCCTTCCGGTGGCCTGACCCTCGGCAATTACCTGGGCGCGATCAAGCGGTGGGTCGAGATGCAGGAAGATCCGACCTATGAAACCATCTTCTGCGTGGTGGACATGCACGCGATCACCGTCTGGCAGGACCCGGCGGACCTGACCCGCGCGACCCGCGAAGTGGCCGCCGCCATGATCGCCTCCGGCATCGACCCGGAGAAATCCGTCCTGTTCAACCAGTGCCGCGTATCTGCGCACGCCGAGCTGGGATGGCTTCTCAACTGCGTCGCCCGCGTCGGCTGGATGAACCGGATGACCCAGTTCAAGGACAAGGCGGGCAAGAACACCGAGAAGGTCTCGCTGGGGCTTTATGCCTACCCGTCCCTGATGGCCGCCGACATCCTCGCCTATCACGCGACCCATGTGCCGGTCGGCGAAGATCAGAAACAGCACGTCGAGCTGACCCGCGACATCGCGGCCAAGTTCAACCACGACTACGGGCGCGACTTCTTCCCGATGACCGACCCGGTGATCGAAGGCCCCGCGATGCGGGTGATGAACCTGCGCGACGGGTCCAAGAAAATGTCCAAGTCCGGTGAAAGCGACATGGAGCGCATCAACATGCTCGATGACGCCGACACCATCGCCAAGAAGATCAAGAAGGCCCGCACCGACCCCGAAGCGCTGCCCGCCGAAATGGATGGCCTCTCAGGGCGCCCCGAGGCGCGCAACCTCGTCAATATCTACGCAGGGCTCGCCGAAACCACGTCCGAGGCCGTGTTGGGCGAGTTCGGCGGCGAAGGCTGGGGCAAATTCAAACCGGCACTGGCCGAACTGGCGGTCGAAAAGCTCGCGCCAATCTCGGACGAGATGCGGCGGCTCCTCGACGCCCCGGACGAGTTGGATGCGATCATGGCAAAAGGCGCCGAGAAAGCCGCCGCCATCGCCAACCCGATCCTTGAAGAAACCTTCAAGATCATGGGCTTCGTGCGCTAAGAGGTCTTGCGCCGGGGCTGCGCCCCGTCGCGGTAGGGGGAGGGCGCTGCCCTCCCCACGTCGCATTTGCACGCAAATGCAACGCCCCCTCCCGAGGTATTTTCAAACCAGAGAGGAGTTAGAGCATGTCGCACAAAAGTGGGAACCGGTTTTGTGCTCCTCGGACATACTCTAAATGCCCCAGATGGCACGCGCGCCCATCCAAAGGCCCATGCCGAGCATCATCAGGTTTTCGGTGAGCGACACGAAGCCGAGCGGCACGTTGGAGGCCCCTCCGACGCAGGCGCATTTGAGTTCGCGTTTGTCAACGTAGACCGCTTTGAACACCGATACCGCGCCGATGGTCCCGATGACGATCGCAACCGGCGCCGAGAGCCAGGTGGCGAGACCTGCGACCATGAGCAGGCCTGCAAGCGCCTCGCCATACGGGTAGAGATAGCCATAGCGCACCCAGCGGCGCGCCAGCAGGTCGTAGTTCAGGAACATGGTCGAGAAACTTTCCACGTCCTGCAATTTCTGCACCGCGAGGAACACCATCGAGATCGAGATGAACCATTCGACCATGCGCAACGTGAAAACCGTTTCAAACATGGCAAGGCTCAGGCCCAGCGCCATGAGAAATGCGGTCGCAAAGATCGCGATGACCGGGCGATAGCTCGTTTCACCCTCGTCCTTCAGGGGTTTGTCGAAAAAGGCGCGCAGCTCGTCGTAGCCCCCGATGCGCTGCTCGCCGATCCAGGTTTGCGGCGTGGTTTCCACACCGTGACGCGCCATGAAGGCATCCGTCTCGTCGCGGGTCGTCAGGTGGTGGTCCTCGACGGCATAACCCTCACGCTCCAACAGGTCCCTGGACTTCAGCCCGAAGGGGCACAGGTGATCCGGCATGACCATTCGGTAGAGCGTTGCGGTCTTTGCATTGGACTTTGGGTCAGCCATGTCATCAGGCATCGAAATCTCCTGTTGTCAGGCGTCGCAGGCAAAAAACCCACGGTATCCGGCGGTCAGACCCGCCTCGAGCGTCAATACGGCGGTCGCCTCGACCTGCCCCTGGGGCTCCGTGCCAAGCGCCTGCGCACCGTCCGGCGATGTCAGGCGCACCTCGGCGCCGTCGGTTGCGAAGCTGCCCGGCGCGGTTTGCGGCAGGCGCACCAGATCGTCACTGATCTTCAAGAGCGCCACCGGTTCGCCACCCGCCTCGCCCACCGCCAGTGCCGCCGGGCTTTCGGTGGTAAAGGTGAACCGACAGGCCACGCCGCCGGGCAGACCAGCGGTCAGCTCCGCTTCGGTCATCGGCTGCGCGTCCAGCGTGCGGATCATCGGCGAGGCCAATGCCGCGTCCAGCGAGGAGACGCGGGCAGTGGGCTGCTCTCCCCCCGATGTCGCCTTGCCGTTTGCCTTGATGTCGTCGATCAGGTAGCGCATCTCGGCGATTTCCTTGTTCTGGGCATAGGAAATACCCTCGGCCAGAGCATTTACACGCGGGTCTTCCGTCGTGGCCCTGTTCGACGTCATGATCGCGATGGAATGGTGCGGGATCATCGCCCGCATGTACGAAAGATCACCCACCGTGGCCTGACTTCGGACCAGCCAAAGCATCGCGGCGCACGCAACGACGGCACCTGTCAGGATGACCATGTTCAGTTTCGGGCTGGAATACATGGCCCACATGAAAGCCAGCATGACAAACGCCATGGCAGACCCCATCAAGACGGCCATATAGGCCCGTGTTTCCGAGAAAAAGACGTGTCCGATCAAGTAGGTATTAAGATACATCAACACGAACATCACGACCGTAGAGGTCGCGATCATGGCGGCAAATTTCCAATAGGACATGGATCCTCGCTCCGGTTCAAAAGTGTCGGTTACACGTAGCCAACACCCTTCCAGCGCAGGAAGGTTCCATTTTTTCTGAAAATTTCCGGCGGCGCTCAGCCCTTTGCACGGACCTTTTGCAAAAGGGGCATGAGGTTCGACATATCCGGGCCGCGTTCCATCCCGGTCACAGCCTTGCGCAGCGGCATGAAGAGCCCCTTGCCTTTGCGGCCTGTGGCCTCTTTCACCGCGTCCGTCCATGTTTTCCACGTCGCGTCATCATAGGGCGGCTCGGGCAGAAGCGGCATGGCGGTCGCGATCATCTCGGCATCTTCCTCGGCAATCAGCGGCTCGGCCCCGTCGCGGCACAGCACCCACCACCCTTCGAGATCGTCGAGCGTCGTGATGTTTTCGCGGGCCACGGTCCAGAAGCGCTCGGCCTGATCCTCGGGCACGCCCAGTGCGCGGATACGCTCGGCCACATCCGCGTAAGCACGGGCCGCGTTCACATGGGCGGTCAGCGGGAACAGGTCGTTCACGTCGAATTTCGTGGGCGCCGCGCCGAAACTGTTCAGGTCGAACCCCTCGACGATTTCATCAAGGCTGGCGCGCAGCTCCACCGGCTGCGAGGAACCGAGACGCGCCATGAGGCTGAGAAGCGCCATCGGCTCCACGCCTTGCGCGCGCAAATCGCGCAAGGACAGCGTGCCGAGGCGTTTCGACAGCGCCTCGCCCTGCGGTCCGGTCAGGAGCGAGTGGTGCGCAAAGGCGGGCACCGTGCCGTTCAAGGCCTGGATGATCTGGATTTGCGTGGCGGTGTTGGTGACGTGGTCGGAGCCACGCACCACGTCGGTGATGCCGAAATCCACGTCATCGCAGACCGAGGCCAGCGTGTAGAGGAACTGGCCATCGGCCCGGATCAGCACCGGGTCCGACACGGAGGCCGCGTCGATGGAAATGTCGCCCAGGATACCGTCGGTCCATTCGATCCGCTCGTGGTCGAGCTTGAAGCGCCAGACCCCGTCGCCCCGTTCTGCCCGAAGCGCGGTTTTCTCGTCCTCCGACAGCGCCAGGGCCGAACGGTCGTAAACCGGCGGCTTGCCCATGTTGAGCTGCTTCTTGCGTTTGAGATCCAGCTCGGTCGGCGTCTCGAACGCCTCGTAGAACCGGCCCTTGTCGCGCAGCTCGTCGGCCGCCGCGTGATACCGATCCAGCCGGTCGGATTGTTTCTCGACCCGGTCCCAGGTCAGGCCCAGCCATTCGAGATCCTCCATGATCGCATCCGCGTATTCCTGCTTCGAACGCTCCGGATCGGTGTCGTCCAGACGCAGGATGAAGGTGCCGCCGGACTTGCGCGCGATCAGGTAATTGAACAGCGCCGTGCGCAGGTTGCCGACATGGATGTAGCCCGTGGGAGAGGGCGCGAAACGCGTGGTGGTCATGGGTTGTCTCCTTGAAACCTGCGTTTTTCACAAAGCCCCGGCTTTGTCCATCATGCTCGGGGTGGGATCGTTCGCCCGCCCGCCTTATGTGAAGGGAAAGGAGAGCCGAATGACGGACAGTTTGCCCGCGCCGGGACCAACCCGCGCCCTGCCCCCGACACTTGAGGAGATCGAGGAAATGGCCCTGGTCGCGCGCGACACGCTTCCCGGCGAGATCCTGAAGCACGCGCGCAAGGTGTCAATCCGGGTCGAAGACCTGGCCGATGACCAGATGCTCGCCTACCTCAACATCGACGATCCGTTCGAGCTGACCGGGCTTTACGACGGTATTCCGCTGACCGAGAAATCCGTGATGGATCAGCCGATGGGCCCGGACGTGATCTGGCTGTTTCGTCGGGCCATTCTCGACGAATGGGTCGCACGGGGAACCGAGGAGATCGGCACGCTTGTCGCCCATGTCCTTGTCCATGAATTCGCGCATCACTTCGGCTGGTCGGACGGGGACATCGCCTCGATCGACCGCTGGTGGGAGTGATCAGGACAGCTTCACCGGCCATTTCTTTTTAAGATCTTCGAGCCCGGCCCGGATCAGATATTTCAAAACCTCGGTATCCACATCGGCAAGCTTGTTCACGTAGAGACAGGATTTGCCCAACCTGTGCTTACCGAGGTCTGCCAGAAGATCGCCGTAGTCATGATACCCCGGCAAGATGTAGATCGACAGACTGGCCTTGCGCGGCGAGAACCCGGTCGCGCACATATCGCCCTCCCGCCCGCTGTCGTAGATATAGTGGTAGCTGCCGTAGCCAACGATCGACGGACCCCACATCTGCGGCTGCCAGCCCGTCACCTCCCGGAAGAGCGTATCGAGCGCCAGCCCATCCTCGCGCCGCCGCTCCGGTTCGACCTCGGACAGGAAGCGCCGCACGTCGGCGTCCGTCGCACGGGTCTTGTTCTGAGGCATCAGGGGTCTCCTTGGCACGGTGGAACCATTCGTCTGTCTCGAAGGTTACCATACCGCACCTCGATGCAGGACGGGAAACAGAGATGACACCAACCGCGCCCGACGCGTGGTCGCGCCGCGCGGTGATGCTTGGCGCGGCGGCGCTGCCCCTCGCCGCCCGCTCCGCACAGGCGGCGGCGGATTTCATGGGCGCAGGTCAGGGACGGTTCTTTCGCTTCACCTTGGGCGCCTTCGAAGTCACCCAACTTCTCGCCGGGGTCGAAACCCTGAAGAACCCCCATGCGCTGTTCGCCGCCGACCTGGAGGACGAAGCCTTCACGACCCTGACCAAAGCCGCGCATCTCCCAACCGGCCGCGCGCGCAGCTTCCTGATCCCGACGCTTGTGAACACCGGCAAGGCGCTTGTCCTCATCGACACCGGGCGAGACCCGGTGGGTGTGGTCGGGGCATTGGAGGCCGCAGGATATCTCATCGAAGATATCGACATCGTTGCGCTCACGCACATGCACGCGGATCATATCGGGGGCCTGATGGGGCCGAACGGCCCCACGTTCCCGAACGCGCGGATCATCTGCGGCAAAATGGAATACGACGCCTGGGACGAGGCCGGAGACGAGGCGTTCGACACCAACATGCTCCCCCTCGCCGCCAAGATCGAGGTGTTGTCGGACGGCGGAGATGTTGTCCCCGGCATCACGGCAATGGAAGCCTTCGGCCACACGCTCGGGCACATGGTCTACCGTGTGGAAAACGACGGCCAGACGCTTTTGGTCGCCGGCGACGCGCTTGCGCACCACGTGTTTTCCTTCGCCCACTACGAGATCGCCATGGCCGAGGACGAAGACGGGCCTCGGGCGGTGAAGACACGCACGGAACTTCTGAAGATGCTGGCGGAAACCGGCGTCGTGCTGGCGGGATACCATCTGCCTTGGCCCGGACTCGGTTTCGTGGCGCAGTCGGAAAGCGGCTTCACCTACGTGCCGCATAGCTACCAGCTCTCGTGGGAGGAGGCCCCGGACGAAGAGCCGCGCTGACGAGCGAGTCACGTCGAACCACGGACCAGAAAACCAGAAAACCAGTGCAGATCGGCCCACCGTAAGCAACTGTTTTCTTGAACTATTTAAGAAATACTGACGGCGCAAACCATCCGATTCACGCCCGCCGAAAGGATTAACAACCGTCGACCGTCAAGCCCGGTGCGCCCCATCTGCCAGCGACTTCACGAAAGCCAGCACATCCTCGGGGCTCTCACCCTTGCCGATCTTCTCGACGATGGCCGAGCCGACCACCGTGCCGTCCGCCACACCTGCAATGGCTTGCGCGGTCTCCGGCGTCTTCACGCCGAAACCGACGATCACCGGAATATCCGTCGCCGCCTTGATCCGCGCCACTTCCGGCGCGACCGTGTCGGCCTGCGCTTCCGCGGCCCCGGTGATGCCCGTGATCGAAACGTAGTAAACGAAACCCGAGGTGTTGGTCAGGACCTTCGGCAAACGCTTGTCATCCGTGGTCGGCGTCGCCAGCCGGATGAAGTTCATCCCGGCCTTGTTTGCCGGGATGCACAGCTCGTCATCCTCCTCGGGCGGCAGGTCCACCACGATCAAACCGTCGATCCCGGCTGCCGTCGCGTCCTTCAAAAATTTATCTACGCCACGCGAATAGATCGGGTTGTAATAGCCCATCAGAACGATGGGCGTTGTGTCATCGCCCTTGCGAAACTCCGCCGCCATATCGAGCGTCTTCTGAAGCGTCATGCCCCCGTCCAGCGCGCGCTGACCGGCAAGCTGAATGGTCGGCCCGTCCGCCATCGGATCGGTGAACGGCAACCCCAGTTCGATCACGTCGACCCCGGCCGCCGGCATCCCTTTCATCACGGCAAGCGAGGTCGCCACATCCGGGTCCCCGGCCATGATGTAGGCAACGAAGGCTTTCTTGCCTTCGTCCTTGAGCGCGGCGAATTTGGCGTCGATGCGAGTCACGTTGGGTCCCCTTATTCCGTCCCAGCGTGATTGCGCCAATCGCCGCCGGAAATCAAGCTCAGCCGCGTCCAATATAGGGCATCTTGGTCGCCATCAGCGTCATGAACTGCACGTTCGCCTCCAGGGGCAGCGTCGCCATGTTGAACACGGCGTCCGAAACCAGCGACACGTCCATGCTCGGCGGCGGCGCCTCCCCGCTGGCAATCGCCTTCTCGACGATTCCCTCCAAAAGGTCGGTGCGCGCATTCCCGATGTCGATCTGTCCGCAGGCGATGTCGAACGGTCGCCCGTCGAGCGACAGTGTCTTCGTCATCCCCGTGACCGCATGTTTGGTGGCAGTATAGCTCACCGACCCTTCGCGCGGCACATGCGCCGAGATCGAACCGTTGTTGATGATCCGCC
>DOUP01000018.1 GCA_003520545.1 Maritimibacter sp.
ATCGCGATAAGTCCGGCTCCAGTCGCGGGACCCGCAAGCCCTCGACCGTCATGTTTGTCGATAGACCCATCTTGCGTTCCTTTTTATCCGGGTATATGTCTCCTGTCATAATTTCATCCGGGTGTAAATGATGACCGACGAGATCTTGACCGCCTTCCAAAACCACGCGCGCCTCGCCTCGGGCACGCGCACCGAACTTGAGCGGACACTCGCTCCCCTCGGTCCCCATCCCGAGGGTCTCTTGGTGTTCTCGGATACGACAGGTGCACAAACCGACCTCAACCTGACCGATCACGATGTGCCCCCGCCCCGGCGCGGTCGCCCGAAGCTTGGAGTGAAAGCGCGCGAGATTACCCTGCTTCCCCGCCATTGGGAGTGGCTCGCCGGGCAGCGCGGCGGCGCTTCCGCGGCCCTGCGCCGACTGGTGGACGACGCCATGCGTGCCGCCCCGGAGGATGACCCGCGCGGCCCGGATCGGGCCTATCGCTTCCTGTCCGCCATCGCGGGCGATTTGCCCGGATACGAGGCCGCGCTGCGGGCGCTCTATGCGAACGACCCTGACGAAACACGGGCCGCCATGCGAAACTGGCCGGACGATATCCGCACCCACGCGCTTGTTTTGGCTGGCTTTTCTCCGCCCACAGCCCCGTCCACACCCTGATGCCCCCACCGGGTCCACCGGCCCTGCCGACCTGCCTGCACAAGAATGCAAAGGCTGAAACCCCTTCGATAAATCGTTGTCCGTGAATGTGTTGGCCGCAGCCCCGTCCGAGATTGATGGGGCCCGCGATCTGCCCTAGCCTGTCCCTTGTCCAATAGGGAGGCCGACATGACAGATGCACAAATGAACGGATTCGACACGCTGCAGGTGCACGCGGGCACCGAACCCGACCCGGCAACCGGCGCACGCCAGGTGCCGATTTACCAGACCACTTCCTATGTCTTCAAAGACGCCGACCATGCCGCACGGCTCTTCAACCTCGAAGAAGTGGGCTACATCTACTCCCGCCTCACCAACCCGACCGTCGGCGCGCTCGCCAACCGGATCGTGGCGCTCGAAGGCGGCGTTGGCGGGGTCTGCACCTCGTCGGGTCATGCAGCCCAGCTCATGGCGCTCTACCCCCTGATGGGCCCCGGCAAGAATATCGTTGCCTCGACCCGGCTCTACGGCGGCACCTACACCCAGTTCACCCAGGTCTTCGCGCGGTTCGGCTGGTCCTGCACCTTCGTGGATTTCGACGACCCGGCAGCGGTGGAAGCCGCCATCGACGACGACCCCCGCGCGATCTTCTGCGAAAGCCTTGCGAACCCTGTGGGCTACCCCATCGACCTCGACGCGATCGGCAAGGTCGCGCAGAAAGCGGGGCTTCCGCTCGTTGTCGACAACACATCTGCCACGCCCTATCTCTGCCGCCCCTTCGATCACGGCGCGACGCTGGTGGTCCACTCGACCACCAAGTATCTCACCGGCAACGGCACCGTAACCGGCGGCGCCATCGTGGACTCGGGCAAGTTCGACTGGTCCGCTTCCGGCAAATTCCCGTCGCTCTCGGAACCGGAACCCGCCTATCACGGCATCAACTTCCACGCTGCGTTGGGCGAAATGGCCTTCACCTTCCACTCCATCGCCGTCGGCCTGCGCGATCTGGGCATGACCATGAACCCGCAAGCCGCGCACTATACGCTTATGGGTATCGAAACCCTGTCGCTTCGGATGCGCAAACACGTTGAAAACGCTCAGAAAGTCGCGGAATGGCTGGAAGCGCACGACAAGGTCGAGATGGTCAACTACGCGGGCCTCAAATCCTCTCCCGTCCATGAGACCGGCAAGCGCATCTTCCCGCGCGGCACCGGCGCGCTCTTCACCGTGGCGCTCAAGGGCGGCTTTGATGACTGCGTGAAACTGGTCTCGAACCTGAAGCTCTTCTCCCACGTCGCGAACCTTGGCGACACCCGCTCACTCGTCATCCACTCGGCCTCCACGACCCACCGCCAACTCACCGACGAGCAGCGCGAAGCGGCTGGCGCGGGCAACAACGTGGTGCGCCTGTCCATCGGCATCGAAGACGCCGAGGACATCATCGCCGACCTGGACCAGGCGCTCGCCGCCCTGTAAGTTCAGCCGCGCGACGAGATCGGACGAAAAGGGCGGAGAAATCCGCCCTTTTTCATTCCGACCATTCCAGAAAACGCGGGCCGGGCCGGCGCCTACTGATCCATCAGCACAGCCGAGACCGGGGCAAGGTTCACGGTTTGCGCCCGGTTGCCCAGCGACCATTCCAACAGTGCCTGAAGGCTATCTGACCGGACCCGTGCAATCGCGATCACACCTTCGTCCGCGCGGGCCCGAAACGCCACGTTGTCGAGAAACCGGCGCATCACGTCCGGGGCCTGCCCCTCGCTATCGAGGTCGCGAAACACCATGCCCGCAGGCACGCCTTCCTTCACGGCCGATTTGTGCCCCGTGTTCAACCCTTCGGGATAGGTGACAAGGCCAAGCCCCTCTTCGCCCAGCACGGTCGCAACCTGCACCGCCGTGCCGACAAGCGACTGGAAACCGGCGTCGGCGGGAAACAGCACCGCGACCGCATCGGCCATGAGCGGCTCATAGACCTGGAACGTCACGTCCACATCGGCGGGCGTCGCCCCCGTCGGCAAGGGCACCATGAGCACCACTTCCGCGCCCGCGTCCCGGTAAAACTGCATCGCCGCCTCGGCGTCCGGAGCCGAGGCATCCACCGCAACCGACAACGGGAACGGCATCACCGCGAGATCACCCACGTCTTCGCGCGACGGGCCCTGGTCGATCAGCACAACGCTCATCTTGGGCAGCGCCGGATCGCCCGTATAGGGGATGGCGTTGCGTTCAATGGCGGGCGCTTGCGGCACCTCGGCGGCCTCCTCTTCGGCCGCACCGTCAGACTCTGGCGCCTCCTCTGCCCCCACGCTGGGCAACCGCCCCGTCACGATGGTCTCGTCTGCCGCAGGCATCGAATTGTCCGGCGCAGCCTCCTCTGCCTCCTCGACCACAGGCTCAGGACCGGCGTCCGGTTCGCTCTCAGGCTGCGGCATAGGCTCCGGCGTCACCACCGCGACCTCCGGGGCTTCCTCTTCGGTCGGTTCAGGGACGTCCGGCGCATCGACCGCAGGTTCGGCGTCTTCCGCGTCCGGCATCTCCACCATTTCGTCCGGGGCCGTTTCGGTCACCGGCGCGCTGTCGTCCTCAACGCGCAGGTCGTCTTCCATCGGGTCGGCCGGATCGTCCGGCATTTGAGCGGGATCGTCAGTCCCGCCGGTCGGATCACCCGCGGACTGGGCCTGCGCGTCCGGCGCCGCATCGTCCGGCGTCTCCTCCACATCGGGCGACGCCATGTCCAGGTCTTCTTCGGTCAAAGGCTCAGGGTCGGACACGGGGGCGGTCTCCGGCACAGTTTCCGCCACCGCGTCTTCCGGAGCCTCGGACACCTCCGCAGGCGGCGCCTCGACCTCCGGCGCCTCGCCAAACGTCACCATGGCACCGTCTTCACCGGGCAAGGCCACCGGCTCCATCACCAGAGCTGCCGTGCCGATACCGACCGCAGAGACCACTGCGCCAACCACAATTCCTGAAATCGTTCCGCGTGCCACCATTGGCCCCCTACTGACCGGGTTCCCCGATGCCTTGACCCTTGGCACCGGCTCTGAACATGTATAACCCGACAAACACACGATAAAAGCCCCCAAAGGTGCGGCCCATGATCCTGCTTATCGATAATTACGACAGCTTCACCTACAACCTCGTCCATTATTTTGGCGAGCTTGGCGCGGATGTCGTGGTCAAACGCAACGACGCCCTGAACGTGCAGGAGGCCGTCGGCATGGGGGCAGAAGCCATCATCCTGTCGCCCGGCCCCGGCACACCTGACGACAGCGGCATCTGCCTGCCGGTCACGCTGGCCGCCGCCGAGGCAAAGATCCCGCTGTTCGGCGTCTGTCTGGGGCACCAGACCATCGGCCAGGTCTTCGGCGGCGTCGTCCATCGCCATTCAGAAATCGTGCACGGCAAGATGGGCGAGATTTTTCACGACGGCAAAGGCGTGTTCCGCGGCCTGCCCTCGCCGCTCCATGGCACGCGGTACCATTCGCTCGTGGTGGACCGCGACCAGCTGCCCGAGGAGCTGGAAGTGACCGCATGGCTCGAAGACGGCACCATCATGGGGCTCAGGCACCGCGAACACCTGATCGAAGGCGTGCAATTCCACCCCGAAAGCATCCGCTCGGAACACGGCCACCAGATGCTGAAGAACTTCCTCGAAGACGCGGGCGTCAAGCTGAAGGAGACGGCGGCATGAGCGACACCATGAAGCCCCTGATTTTCGCGGCCTCCGAAGGCCCCCTGTCGCGCGCTCAGGCCGAAGCCGCCTTCGAGGAGCTGTTTAACGGCACCGCGACCCCCGCCCAGATGGGCGGTCTCCTGATGGCCATGCGCGCCCGCGGCGAAAGCGTCGCCGAATACGCCGCCGCCGCCGCCGTCATGCGCGCCAAATGCGTGCCCGTGAAAGCGCCCGATGGCGCGATGGACATCGTCGGAACCGGCGGCGACGGAAAGGGCACGCTCAACATCTCCACCGCCACCGCCTTCGTGGTCGCGGGTGCTGGCGTCCCGGTCGCCAAACACGGCAACCGCAACCTCTCGTCCAAATCCGGCGCGGCAGATGCGCTCGGCGCCATGGGCATCGACGTGATGGTCGAGGCCCCGGTCGTGGAACGCGCGTTGGCCGAGGTCGGCATTGGCTTCATGATGGCCCCCATGCACCACCCGGCGATCAAACACGTGATGCCGGTGCGCACCGAACTGGGCTGCAAGACGATCTTCAACATCCTTGGCCCTCTCACCAACCCCGCAGGCGTCAAACGCCAGCTCACCGGCGCCTTCGCGGTCGACCTGATCTTCCCCATGGCCGAAACGCTTCAAGCCCTCGGCTCCGAGAAGGCCTGGCTCGTCCATGGCTCCGACGGCACCGACGAGATCGCCATCTCCGGCCCCACCGACGTGGCCGTGTTGGAGAACGACAAGATCACTGGGATGACCATCCGCCCGGAGGACGCGGGCCTTCCCGTCCATCCGTTCAAGGACATCCTGGGCGGCACGCCCGAGGAAAACGGGCAGGCCTTCGCCGCCCTTTTGGGTGGGGCGCAAAGCGCCTACCGCGACGCGGTCTGCCTGAACGCCGCCGCCGCGCTCGTCGTCGCGGACAAGGCGTCGGACCTCAAACAAGGCGTGGAAGTGGCCCGTGAGTCGATCGATTCCGGCGCGGCAAAATCCAAGGTCGAAGGTCTCGCCAGGATCACGCAAGGCGCGGCATGATCCTGAACCCGAACCTCGCCGCCACCCGCCCCTCGCCCGTGGTCGAGGCCAAGCGCTGGATCGCCGGGAAAGAATTCCCGCCGGAAGCGCCCCTCATCAACGTGAGCCAGGCCGCGCCGGTGGACCCGCCGCCGATGGAATTGCGTGAAGCCATCGCCAATATCGCGATAAACCTACCCTCCGCACATACCTATGGCCCGGTTCTGGGCTTGCCGGAACTGCGCGTCGCCGTCGCGGATACCTTCTCCAAAGCCTATGGTGGCACGCTCACCTCCGACAACGTCGCCATCACCCAAGGCTGCAACCAGGCGTTCTGCGCCGCCATCGCCACGCTCGCCGCGCCCGGCGACGAGGTGATCGTGCCGACGCCGTGGTATTTCAACCACCAGATGTGGCTCGACATGGCGGGCGTCACCACCGTGCCGCTTCCAACGGGAGACGAGCNNTCCTCGTGACCCCGAACAACCCCGGCGGTGTCGAATACCCCGCCGATCTGGTCGCGGGCTTTTACAATCTCGCCAAGGCCAATGGCGTGGCGCTCATCATTGATGAGACCTACCGCGACTTCGACAGCCGCGAAGGCCGGCCACATGACCTCCTGACCCATGCGGATTGGGGCGAGACGGTCATCCAGCTTTACTCCTTCTCCAAAGCCTACCGCCTGACCGGCCACCGGGTCGGCGCCCTCATCGCCTCGCCCGAGCGGCTGCGGTCGGTCGAAAAATTCCTCGACACCGTGGCGATCTGTCCAAACCAACTGGGCCAGCAGGCCGCGCTCTGGGGGATGAAGAACCTGGGCAACTGGCTCGCAAGCGAACGCGCGGAAATCCTCGCACGGCGCCTTGCCATGGAGGAAGGTTTCGCCAAGCTCGACGGCTGGCGCGTGCTCGGCGCCGGGGCCTATTTCGCCTATGTCGAACATCCCTTCGACGAAGCCTCGGAAGCCCTGTGCAAACGGATGGTGGATGAAATTGGCGTGCTGGCCCTNNGACTTATCGCGATAAGTCCGTCCCGAAATCATTGCGATGATTTCGGCGGCTCAAACCGACACGCCTTCCAGCAATTGATCCCGCGTCACCTCGCCCTTGGGTCCGGTCAGCGTCACCGCCCCCCGGCGCAAGACCACGAAGCGATCCCCCAGATCATGCGCGAAGTCGAAGAACTGCTCCACCAGCACAATGGCCATCCTGCCCTCGTCGCGCAGCATCTTGATGACCTCGCCAATCTGCTGGATGATATTGGGTTGAATGCCCTCGGTCGGCTCATCGAGTAGCAGGAGCTTCGGCTTGGTAATCAGCGCCCGCGCAATCGCCAACTGTTGCTGCTGCCCGCCCGACAGGTCACCGCCCCGCCGGTTTTGCATCTCCTTCAACACCGGGAAAAGCTCGAACATCGCCTCCGGCACCTCGTGCTCACTCTTGTCGAGGCAGGCAAAGGCGGTCTCCATGTTCTCGCGCACCGTGAGCAGCGGAAAAATCTCCCGCCCCTGTGGCACGAGGGCGATCCCCTTCTGCGCCAGCGCATGAGCGGGCAGGACGCCAAGCCTCTCCCCGTCCAGAACCATCTCGCCGCCCGACCGCGGATGCCGCCCGCAGATCGCCCGGATGAGCGAGGTCTTCCCGACCCCGTTGGTGCCCATCACGCAGGTGATCTCACCCGTCGCGGCCTCCATATCAATCCCGTTGAGGATTCGGGAATGGCCGTAGTGCAGCGTTACATCTTTGATTTTCAACATCTTAGCGCCCCAGATACACGTCGATCACCTCTTGGTTCGCCGTCACATGGTCCAGCGACCCTTCGGCCAATACGCTGCCCTCGTGCAGCACCGTCACCTTGCAGCCGAGCCGCCGGACAAATTCCATATCGTGCTCCACCACGACGACCGCGCGCGTCTTTGCCGCTTCGACCAGGATGTCCGTGGTCTTCGCGCGCTCCTCGGGCGTCATCCCCGCCGCCGGTTCGTCGACCAGCAGGAGCTTCGGCTCCTGCGCGAGCAGCATCCCGATCTCCAGCCATTGCTTCTGCCCATGGCTCAACTCGCCCGACTTGCGGCGCAAATCGTTGGCCAGCCCGATCTCGGCGGCCAGCTCCGCCACGCGGGTCATGTCCACGTCCGCCGGCTTCCAGAACATGACTGAAAACGCATTGCGGTTGTTCTGAAGCGCCATCATCAGGTTTTCTTCGACCGTCTGATCCTCGAACACGGTGGGTTTCTGGAACTTCCGCCCGATCCCCTCCTGCGCGATCCTGGCCTCGTTCAACCCGACCAGGTTCCGGCTCATATCGCCCCAGAGCACCTTGCCCTCGTCCGGCCGGGTCTTGCCGGTGACGATATCCATGAAGGTCGTCTTCCCGGCTCCGTTGGGTCCGATAATGGCCCGCAACTCGGCAGGACCGATATTGAAACTCAGGTTGTTGATCGCCCGGAACCCGTCGAAGGTCACGGAGATGCCGGAGACTTCCAGAAGCTGGCTCATCTCTCCGCCTCCTCTTCCTGCAGGCTGCCCTTGTCCGGGCCGAGGTCCGCCCCGTGCCGATCCGGATGTTTGCGACCGGAGACCAGGTCAAAAAGCCCCCCGATGCCCTGCGGCGCAAACAGCGTGACCAGCACGAAGGATAGGCCCAGAAGGATGGTCCACCAGTCGACCCATTGCACCTTGTAGAACCCGAGGTCGATGTCGGGTGCCTGCCCGCCGGTGAAGAAGGTCGACACAAGACTCACGAGCACCGCCCCGATGACAGCGCCGTAAAGCCGCCCACGTCCCCCGATGGCGACCCAGACGGCGAGGTAGATCGAGGCGATCGGCGCGATCTCCGCCGGGTTGATGATGCCTGCCTGCGGGTAATAGAGCGCGCCCGCCACCCCGGCGATCATCGCCGTGACAGTGAACAGGAAAAGCTTATATCCTTCAACGGAGTATCCAAGGAACCTCACCCGAGCCTCGTTGTCCCGAATGCCGCGAATGACGCTGCCGAACTTGCCCGCCACGATCCACGCTGCGAAGATATATCCCAGCGCCAGCGCCAAGGCCGACCCCCAGAAAAACCACATCGACACATCGTCCTGCGACGCGGTCACTCCCGGCAGGTTCTGAAGCCCCGACAGCCCGTTGTTGCCGCGCAACCCGCTGTCGTTCTGGAACAGGTAGAGCGACAGGGCGAGCGTCATGGCCTGCGTGAGGATCGACAGGTAAACCCCTGTCACCCTTGAGCGAAAAGCAAGCCAGCCAAAGACCAACGCCAGCAATCCCGGCACCGCGACGACCAGCACGAGTTGCAGAAACAGGCTATCCGCGAATGCCCAGATCACGGGAAACTCGGAACTTCCCACGACCCCGAATATCTGGCTTCCGATCCCGTCCACGATCTCCTGATCGGTGGGCGGAATGGACCCCTGCGACAGCGACGACACCACGATTTCCTTGGTGCGCTCGTACATCAGCCACATGCCGATCATGTAGCCGCCAAGCCCGAAGAAGGCGAAATGCCCCAAGGACAGGATGCCCGCATAGCCCCAGACCAGGTCCATCGCCACCGCGATCAGCGCAAGGCAAAGCGTCTTGCCCAGCGTCTTGACGAAGGAGGTCGAGATGAACCCGGCCCCGAAGGCCTCGGACCCCACGGTGACGAGCACAGTGAACACCGCGAGCACTGCGAGAAAGATCATCACCGAGGGGTTTTTCATCAGGAAACTACGCTGCATGGCTCAATCCCCCGCCGCCCGGCCCTTGAGGGCGATGATCCCCCGCGGGCGGAACTGAATGAAGATGATGATGAAGATGATCATATAGGTCTGTGCCGCCAGCGTGTTGGACGGGTTGAACCACTCGATCCCCTTCTGAAGGATGCCGATCAGCCCCGCACCCAGAAGCGTGCCCCAGATATTGCCGACACCGCCGACAACCACGGTCATGAAGCTTTGCACGATATAGGCCTGCCCCAGCTCCGAGGTGACTTGAGCGTAAAGCCCGATGGCAACTCCCGCGATCCCGGCGATACCGGAGCCAAGCCCGAAGGTCAGCATGTTCACGCGCCCCGGATTGATCCCCATGGCACCCGCCATGCCGGGGTTCTGCGTCACCGCGCGGGTCTCAAGCCCGAGCCGGGTGCGTTTCATGATGAAGAGAAACACCCCTAGAAACACCAGCGCCAGAACGAATATCCCGATCCGCACGGTCGCAATCGACACCACGTCGTTGATCACCACGGCCCCGCCGAGCCAATCCGGGCTGGTCAGGGGGCGTGCCTGCGTGCCGAAGATATTCTTGGCAAGCTGTTGCAACGCAATGGAAATCCCGAAGGTCGCGAGCAGCGTTTCAAGCGGCCGGTTGTAAAGCCACCGGATCACCAGCCGTTCCAGCAACACGCCCGCCGCAAAGGTCACCGCGAAGGCCAACGGGATCGCCACGAGGATCGAGGCGGTGTGGTTCGGGATCACCTGCTGCACCACGTAGCCGGTGTAAGCCCCCATCATGATGAACTCGCCATGCGCCATGTTGATGACGCCCATGACGCCGAAGGTGATGGCCAGCCCGATGGCCGCGAGGAAATAGATCGAGGCCAGCGATAGCGCGTCCAGGCTCACGTCGAAGATCTGGAAAAACCCGACCCTGGTCTCGATCCCGGTCAGCGCCTCCTGCGCCGCCTCCGTGATCGCCGGGTTCGGCTGATCGAAAACGGCGGCAAAGGTGACACCCTCAAGGGCTGCGTCCACATCCGCCTGCGTTGCACCCTGCGGCACGGCGCCCGCGTCTTCGAGCGCCTCGTAGGCGTCGACCCGCCGCGCGGGATCGCTCAACGCCGCAACCGGGATACCGGCGACCGCTCCATCCACGATGTTGTCAGCCAAGGCGCCGCGCAGCTGCGCATCGGTCAAGAGCGGCTCGCCGCCCACCAACGCGTAAGCCTCTTCGCGCGACAGCTCCTCGCTGCCGGGGCGCAGGATCTCGGCGACATTCGCGCTTTCGGGCACCGCGCCTTCAAACGCCCGCAACCGGGTCGTCAGGAGCGGGTTCAACGCGGCGCGCACGTCCACGCCCAGATCGCCGGACATCGCCTCGATCGCCGCGATCCGCACCTCCGGGTCCGACCCGTAAGAAATGGTGATCAGCTTTTCGAGCCGCTCCTTGCGCGCCTTTATTTCCGGGTCGTCCTCCAGCACGATCGACTCGCGCAGCGGCTCCAGCAGGTCCGCGTTGGCATTACGCTCCAGCGATTGCAGCGCCTCGCGCCGGGTGTCGGGGTCCGGGTCGTTCAACTGGAACCGGACCAAGGCGGTCGCGATCAACCCGCGAATGCCCGAGTTCGGCTTGACCTGGTCCAGATCATCGTCCGACACCTCGCCCACGGTCTCGCCGGTGTCGAAATCGGTCAGCGTGAAGATGTCGTCGCCCGTCTCCTCGGCGGCAAAGAACAGCCCGTCCGACAGACGCTGGTACATCTCCCGCGCGGCCCATGTCGAAAGCACGGACGGCGCAGCCTCAAGGCCGGAGTTCGCCACCGCATCAATTGCCGGCTGGATCGTGCGGCGTGAGCTTTCAAGTATAAGCTCTGAATTTTCTTGCAGAATTTTCTGGATCGGCCCCAACTCGACCGCAGCCACATCGGGCGTCCCGGTCTCCGGTTCCCCGGCGTCCTGTGCCACGATCTGAGAGGTCAGGCACAGAAGCGCCAAGACCACGATAAGCGCGCGTTTCACGTTTGTCCCCATCGTCCCCATGCCTCTCAGGGCATGTCAGAAGAAATCCGGGCGGCGAGGTGATCCCGCCGCCCGCGGTGCATCTTAGTAGTTGGAGGTCAACTGGACGCAGGTCTCGGTCTCGGTGTTGTACATACCGCATTCGAGATCTTTCCAGTCAGAGACCAGAACCGCCGATTCCGGCAGGAAATCGGTCCATGCGTCACCCGGAACCGGATCAGTTTCCGAGATGATATCGAACTGACCGTCTTCGAGGATTTCACCGATCAGAACCGGCTTGGCCAGGTGGTGGTTCACGCCCATCACCGCGGTGCCGCCGGTCAGGTTCGGATACTCCTGCCCCCACATCGCTTCGCGCACGGCATCGACATCGGTGGTTTCCGCCTCGGTCACGGCGTTCACCCACATGTTGAAGCCGATATAATGCGCTTCCATCGGGTCGTTGGTCACACGGGCCTCGTCTCCGATGAAGTCGTGCCAATCCGCGATAAATTCTGCGTTCATGTCGGTATCGGCGGACATGAAGTAATTCCATGCCGCGAGGTGCCCGACGAGGTTGGTGGTGTCGAGACCCGACAACTCCTCCTCCCCGACCGAGAAGGCCACGACCGGAATGTCGTCCGCCGAGATACCGGCAGCCGCCAGCTCCTTGTAAAAGCCGATGTTGGCGTCGCCGTTGATGGTCGAGATCACACCAACCTTCTTACCGTCAGCCCCCAGCGCCACGACATCCGCCACGATGGACGACCAGTCGGAGTGACCGAAGGGCGTGTAGTTGACGAAGATGTCGTCTTCCGCGATGCCTTTTTCCTGAAGGTAGCTTTCCAGGATGTTGTTCGTGGTGCGCGGGTAGACGTAATCGGTGCCCAAGAGCGCGAATTTCTCGACGCCCAGCTCTTCAAGGAAATAATCCGTGGCCGGGATCGCTTGCTGGTTCGGCGCAGCGCCCGTGTAGAACACGTTCCTGGACGATTCCTCGCCCTCGTACTGCACCGGGTAGAACAAAAGACCGTTCAGCTCTTCGATCACCGGCAGCACGGATTTCCGGCTCACCGACGTCCAGTTGCCGAAGATCACGTCGACCTCATGCACGGTCAGAAGCTCGCGCGCCTTTTCCGCAAACAGCGGCCAGTCCGACGCCGGGTCGACGACGACAGCTTCCAGATCACAACCCAGAACGCCGCCCGCTTCGTTTTGCTTGGCCACGAGCATTTCCATCGTGTCCTTGAGCGTGGTTTCCGAGATCGCCATCGTGCCCGAGAGCGAGTGAAGAACGCCCACCTTGATCGGGCAATCTTGCGCGGCGGCCGCGGTTGTCAGCGCAGCGGTGGCGACACCGGCGGCGAGAATTGTCTTGATGGATTTCATGTATCCCTCCTGCTGCGGCACATCGCGCTCTTGCTCCCAAGTCAGGAAACAGGCACGTTTGTCCCGCAATTTCTATTGCACCCGTGTGGCGGCGTTTCCTTTGCAACCGGTCTTGCCGTCACACACCCCCCGTCCCTCAGTCGTTTCGTCTGTCCCGGGTCCAGCAGGCACGGAGAGCATTTGCCGAAGCGCCGCGCAGGTCTATGCAGGTCTTTTCTGCAGCGCGGAAATGTAACGGGTCGGGGGAACAAGCTTAGTCTTTGGGCGCAAATTGTGGCGCATGCCCAATTATCAGGCACGAACCCCGGCACCCTTGGGTCAAGCAATCGCGACAAAGCCGAATCTGACGCGCACTGTGCCCCGCCAAGGTCACGCGACATTCCATTTGATGAATTATTCATCTCCGCGCCGCCGCCCTCACAGCACGGCGACCACGCGACTTCCCCTGTTCACATTCCTCCCGCCCCCGTTTACAACCCGCCAGAACGCTAAGGGAGTGAGGCATGGTCTCGAATATTTCGCGGTTTTTCGTCTGGATCATCATGGGGATGGTGCTGATCGGCCTCGTGGGCTTCGGCTCGTTCAATTTCGGCTCGTCCGCCAATGCGGTGGGCCGCGTGGGCGAAACGGAAATCGACGCCTCCGCCTATTTTCGCGAATTGAACGCGGAGCTGAACGCCTGGCAGGCCCAGACCGGCCAGAACCTCACCATGGCGCAGGCGCAGGCCATCGGGCTCGATCAACAGGTGCTCTCCCGCGTGATCGCACAGACCGCGCTCGACAACGAAGTCGCCCGTCTCGGCATCTCCGTCGGCGACCGGAACCTTGCCAACCGCGTCACCGAAATCTCGGCCTTTCAGGGCGCGGACGGCCGGTTCGACAGCGACACCTACGACTTCGTGCTCGATCAATCCGGTCTCACCAAGCGCGAATTCGAAGAAAGCCTACGCAGCGACGTTGCCCGCACCGTTCTCGCCGGCGCCGTGACCGAAGGCATCGCCCTGCCCGGCGTCTACACCGACACGCTTTTTGCATGGGCCCGCGAAACCCGCGACTTCACCTGGGCGGAAGTCACCACCTCCGCGCTGGAAACGCCGGTCCCGGACCCGACCGAGGCTGACCTTCAGGCCTATTACGACGCCAACCCGGCAGAATTCACCACGCCCGAGACGCGCCAGATCACCTATGCCTGGCTCCGCCTCGAAGACGTGATCGACAGCGTTCCGGTCAATGATGGCCAGTTGCGCGCCGCCTACGAGGAAAACATCGAAGAGTACCAGGTGCCCGAGCGCCGCCTGGTCGAACGTCTCGTCTTCGGCACCGAGGGCGATGCACAAGCCGCCCTCGACCGTATCAACGCGGGCGAGACCAGCTTCGACGACGAAATCGCGTCCCGTGGCCTGACCATCGACGATGTCGACCTTGGCGAAGTCACCGAAGACGATCTCGGTGCTGCCTCCGAGCCGGTCTTCGCGCTCGAAGGCCCCGGCGTGGTCGGCCCGATCATGACCGACCTCGGCCCCGCGCTGTTTCGCATGAACGCGGTTCTTGCCGCGCAAGACACACCTTTCGAAGAGGCCCGGGAAGAACTGCGCTCCGAAGTTGCTGCGGACGAGGCGTCCCGCGCCGTTCGGGCGCGCGCCACCGAAACGGACGAGCTTCTGGCCAGCGGTTTGACGCTCGAAGACCTCGCCGCGCAAGAGGACATCCCCGTCGGCAAGATTGGCTGGTTCGACGGCATGTCAGAGGGCATCGCCGCCAACGCCGCCTTCCGCGACGCGGCCAGCAGCGTGACGATGGACGACTTCCCGGAGGTCACCGAACTGGAAGACGGTTCCTGGTTCGCCCTGCGTCTCGACGCCATCGAAGAACCGACACTCCTGCCACTGGACGAGGTCCGCGACGACGTGGAAGCCGGCTGGCGCGCCCAGGCAACGCAGGACGCGCTCGAAGCCCGCGCCCAAGAACTGATCGCCGACTTCCAGTCCGGCGAAAGCCCCGCCACCATGGGCCTGACCGAAGTGGTCGAGGACAACATCGCGCGCACCGGCTTCATCCAGGGCACGCCCCCCGCGCTGATCGAAACCGTGTTCGACACGAACCCCGACACGTGGACCACCGTCACCGGCGGCGGCCAGGTGATCGTGATGCGCGTCAACGGCATCGACACGCCGGATCAGGACAGCGCGGAGGCCCGCCAGATCAAGACCGGCTACGGCGCACAGGTCTCCCAACAGATCGCGCTCGACGTGCAGGACGCCTTCGCCACCGCCATCGAAGAGGACGCGGGCGTCACCATCGACCAGGCGGGCATCAACGCCGTCCACGCCAACTTCCCGTAAGGCACCATCATGGCCCTCACACCGTCATTCGAGGATTTCGAGGCCGCGTGGAACGCGGGCGAAAACCAGGTGGTCTACACCCGCCTCGCCGCCGATCTCGACACCGCCGTCTCGCTGATGCTCAAGCTCACCGATGCGCGCAAGGACAGCTTCATGCTGGAAAGCGTCACCGGCGGCGAAGTGCGCGGGCGCTATTCGATCGTCGGGATGAAGCCGGACCTGATCTGGCGCGCAATGGGCACCACCTCCGAGGTGAACCGACAGGCGCGCTTTGACGGCGACGCTTTTGAACCTTGCGAGGGCGACCCCCTCACCGCCTTCCGCGCCATCCTGGCCGAAAGCAGGATCGACCTGCCCGACGATCTCCCCGCCTCCTCGGCGGGTCTCTTCGGCTACCTCGGCTACGACATGATCCGGCTGGTCGAACACCTGCCCGACGTGAACCCCGACCCCATCGGCCTGCCCGACGCCGTCATGATCCGCCCCTCCGTGGTTGCGGTGCTGGACGGGGTCAAAGGCGACGTGATCCTCGTCTCCCCGGTCTTCCAGTCATCAAACCTCTCGGCCAAGGCCGCCTATGCCCAGGCCGCCGAACGGGTGCAGGACGCCCTGCGCGAC
>DOUP01000014.1 GCA_003520545.1 Maritimibacter sp.
CCCCAACCGTCACCGTGACCGAGGCCGTGTCGAATGATCCCCTCACTTATCCGTTCCCGCCCAAACCGAACGACACCTGTGTTCCACGGGAGCCGCACGATCGAACTGCAACGATCCAAAATGGGGAGTGAGGCAGGCCGAAAATGACCTGAGAGTTCAGTCGCAGCGAACCCCCCGGTTCGCCGTTTCTTTTCTCTTTGCCCAACCGTCACGGACAGTCGGCACACACCTCGAACCCCGCGCCGAAACGCAGTTCATTAGTGCGGCCGCCCCCGTGGCCTTCAGACATCGCCCCCCAGTTGGGCTTGGACACAATACTCATTCAACTGTGTCTGAAAAAGGGAAATCCGACGGTATTCCGGCGGATTAGCAGCGGCGACGGTTAACGCGACCGACGATTGCACAGGTCGCGCGGAAAGCCGGAAGGCCGATTGTTTCCGTTTTCTGACCGAATACACGCTATGGAAGACCTGCTGGTTTCCCATACCGTCCGGTTATCCACAAAATGTGGCTGGTTATCCCCAGAATTGCCGGGAAAACCGCCTAATTTTCGTGCACCTTAGTTGCCGCTGCGGAAACAAACGAAAATTGCGATTTGCAAAACAGCCGACCGCAAACGACCTTGAGTGGCCCTAGGGATCGACCAAAAAAATGTTCGCAAATTTGCATCAATAAAGTGGATTGCCGCCGATCAGGTCCGTCGAGAACGTTAACAGCCCCTTACAGGAGCGAATCGAATTGAGGCTAAGCGTCCGTCTTTTGAGCGATTGTTTCGTACAATCCTCAACTGGTGCCCGAGGTGGGACTCGAACCCACACGGTATTGCTACCGGGGGATTTTGAATCCCCTGCGTCTACCATTCCGCCACTCGGGCACGGGGCATCGTCTAGCCGCCCTTTCGCACGGCGTCAACGGATCACGAACGTTCCACAGCAAAGGTTTCGAGCGCCCGCAGGTCGCCGCTGTCTGACCCCGTCGCAAACCACCCGGGACACTGCGCCGAGGTGCCATCTAAGAAGGTGTGAGGCATCGTGGTGTCTCCGGCAATTCGCTGACGTGTAGCGTCACCAATCTGCTGGGCGGCACTCGACCATTCCCCAGGCTCGATTGCGTGCAAATACCGCCTACTGCATCCCAATCAGGTTCACCAATAGGTTGCCGCCTAAGCGCAACGGCCCAAAGCAATCGCTTGACCCTCACCTTGATTTAGGTGTTTTTGGGCAAAAACCGGGGCCGGGCATGATTAGACGACTATACGATTGGACCATTTCGCTGGCGGCGTCGCCCCACGCGCTTTGGGGGCTGGCCCTGGTCGCGTTTCTGGAAAGCTCGGTGTTTCCGATCCCGCCCGACATCCTCATGATCCCGATGATCATCGCAGCGCCGAGCCGCGCGTTCCTGATCGCGGGCGTTGCGCTGGCCGCATCGGTCACAGGGGGGATGCTCGGGTACTTCATCGGCTGGGGCGCGTTTGAAAGCATCGGTCGCCCCGTGCTCGAATTCTACGGCAAGGACCACGCCTTTGACGAATTCGCGACACGGTACAACGACTTCGGGCCTTGGGCCGTTCTGATTGCCGGCGTCACCCCGTTCCCCTACAAAGTCATCACGATCCTTTCCGGGTCGACCGGCCTGCACTTCGGCATCTTCATGATCTCGTCAGTGGTCGCGCGCGGGCTTCGGTTCTTCATCGTCGCGGGCCTTCTGTGGAAGTTCGGCGAACCGATCCGGGACTTCATCGAACGCAGGCTCGGCCTGATGTTCACCATCTTCGTCCTGCTGCTCGCTGGCGGCTTCTACGTGGTAAAATACCTATGAAAAAGCTCGATTGGAAAACGCTTGTGGCGCTCGCCGCTGGTGGATCAGCGGCCCTGCTGATCGGGGCCTTCATCTTCCAGGCGCTCGGCTATGCGCCGTGCAAGATGTGTCTTTGGCAACGGTACCCGCATGGCGTGGCAATCGCCGTCGGTGCTCTTGCGCTTATCCTGAAACAGAAGTGGATGGCGTGGATCGGCGCCCTGGCCGCGCTGGCGACGGCCGGCATCGGCGTGTTCCACTCCGGCGTCGAGAGAAAGCTCTGGGACGGACCGTCGAGCTGCACGGGCGGAAGCACCTCGGGCATCTCCACAACGGACCTCATGGATCAGATCATGTCGGCACCCCTGGTCCGCTGCGATGAGATTCCGTGGGAAATGTTCGGCGTGACCATGGCGAACCTGAACGCGCTGTTCTCGGTCGCATTGGCCGTGGTCTGGGTTCTCGCGGCCACACGGTCCGCTCGCGGCTGACCGTCGCTTCAGTCGCGGTTGCGGAAGACCTGTTTCATCATGCCGTGGAACATCTGGACATCAGCGCGGGTCAACCCCAACCGGGTCCACATGTTTCGCATGACGAGTTTCATGCCTGGCGCTTTCGCCTCAGGATAAAAATAGCCCACTTCGTCTAACCGCTGTTCATAGTGGTTGGCCAGCGCCTCCACTTCGACCTGCGTGGCGAAATCGGTCTTGGCAAGCGCGACGACCTCGGGTTCCGCCTCGATCGTGTTACGTCCCCATTCGTAAGCCGTGAGCAACACCGATTGCGCAAGGTTCAGCGACGCGAAATCCGGGTTCACCGGCACCGTGATAATGGCGTTGGCCCGCGTGACGTCCTCGTTCTCCAGCCCCGCGCGCTCGGGGCCGAACAAGATGGCGACCTTCTTGCCTTCCGCTTGCATGGCGCGCGCTTCGGCCATGGCGCGTTCCGGGGTCCGGACAGGTTTGGCCAGTTCACGCGCCCGCGCCGTGGTCGCATAGACGTAGTCACAGTCTTCCAGCGCCGCGGGCAGATCGTCGTAGACCCCTGCCCCATCCAGCACACGGCCCGCCCCGGAGGCCATCGCCACGGCCTTTTGGTTCGGCCAACCATCGCGTGGTGCGACGAGCCGCATCCGGTCCAAGCCAAAGTTCAGCATCGCCCGCGCCGCCGCGCCGATGTTTTCGCCCATTTGGGGCCGTACAAGTACGATGGCCGGCTGAGGGCCGTTTTGATCTTCGGTCGACATGAGCCGCGTGATACGCTCGGGCCGCTGATGGAGCAAGGATGAACGCATGGCTTACGACGAAGGATTGGCCCAGATTCTGCGCGACGATCTTCACGATGTTGCCGGGATCTCCGAAAAACGCATGTTCGGCGGACTTGCATTCATGTTGAACGGTAACATGCTGTGCGGCGTGCATTCTGGTGGCGGCATGTTTCGACCCGGAAAAGAGCGTGAAGCGCAGGCGCTTGAGATTGAGGGCGTCGCCCCGATGACGTTCACCGGACGGCGCATGGGCGGCTTTGTGGAAATGTCCGACGAGGTTTTCGTCGATGATGAGCGACGTGCGCGGCTCCTCACACTTTGCCGCGCATTCGTGGACGACTTGCCACCAAAGTAGCGTTTCTTCGCAAACCCTTGTAGAACGCGACGAATCTTTGCCGAGGGGCCACTATGTCCGACCAAGATCTACCGCAACTCTATCTCGTCACCCCGCCGAAGCTGGACCTGTCCAGCTACCCGGACCTGCTCGCCCGCACATTGGATGCGGCCGAGGTCGCCTGTGTCCGGCTGGAGCTTGCGAGCCGGGACGAGGATGAAATCGGTCGCGCGGCCGATGCCTGCCGGGAAGTCTGCCACGCCCGCGACATCGCGATCGTGGTTGCCGATCACATCCTGATGGTCGAACGGCTCGGCCTGGACGGTGTCCATTTCTCGGACGGGTCGCGGCAGGTGCGCGCTGCGCGAAAGGATCTCGGCAAGGACGCCATTGTCGGTGCCTTTTGTGGGGCCTCGACCCATGATGGCATGACGGCAGGCGAACAGGGTGCGGATTACATTTCCTTTGGGCCGGTCGGCGAAACCAACCTGGGCGACGGCACGGTGGCAGAGCACGATCTTTTCGCCTGGTGGAGCGAGATGATCGAAGTGCCGGTGGTCGCCGAGGGTGGGTTGACCGAAGACTTGATCCAGGCGCTGTCACCGGTCACGGATTTCTTCTGTCTTGGCGACGAGATCTGGGCCTCGGACGATCCTGTCGCGACCTTCTCCGCGCTTGCAAAGGCCCGGGTCTAAGCCGCCTCAGTCCTTTGGTGGGCCGAACGCCTCGGTTATCGGTTCTCGCACGATCTTTTCGACATGTGCGGCCAGCGCTTTGCGGTCGGGGAAATCCCGGACAAAGACCGGGTCGTGGTAGATGAGTTCCACACGCCCCTGCGGAACCGCCGATAGCAGCATCAGGAAATGCGGCCCAAGATCCATGTCGCCCCACCATCCGAAGAACCGCGGATCACGGCCTTTCGGCGCGTGATAGATCACCGTCACCGGCTGAACCCGCATCGTTTCGTAAAGCCTCGGGTCGAAGAAAGCTGCGAAAAGCGTAGGTTTGAACGCAAGCACACGCCGCCCATCGGTCGAGGTGCCTTCCGGAAAGAACATGAGCTTTTGCCCAAGTGCCAGGCGTGTCCGAAACGCGTCGGTCTGCGCCTGTGCAGCGCGGCGGTCGCGGCGAATGAACACCGTCCCCGCCACCTTTGCGATGAAGCCAATCACCGGCCAGTCCGCCACGTCCGTTTTTGCGACGAAGAAGGTCTGGGTCGCNNCCCGCACCTTCCAGCGGCTTGCCCCGCACTTTGAATCCAACCCCCATGAAGGCGAGCATGACCCGAAAAGTCCATTTCCCGATCCAGGGCGTGACCGGGCGACGTTCGCCCGCCAAGGTGCGTTCCAGTGGGCGGATCAGCAGGGTAATACCGAAATTCACGAACAAAATCAGAATGGTAGGGACGGCTCTTAATATAATGACAGGCCAGGCCCACTTCGGGAAAGCAAGGTCCGTGGGCGGCGCCTCGCCGTACCATGTCGGGCTCATGCTGTGCCCTCCCGGGCCGCCAGTTTCTCATACATCGCGCGTTGGCGCTTGGGCACTTTGGCGAGGTCGACGATGATGCAGACGTCCGACGTGTTGAACGGCTTGTCGACAAAGACGCCGTCCCCGATCACGCCGCCGAGGCGCAGATAGGCTTTTATGAGGGCTGGAACCTGTTTCATCGCGGCCCCCTCGTCCAAATCCTCGAGTGGAATGATATCGGCGCTTTGATAGTAGGCGTTCAACACCCGCGCGCGAAGCTCTTCTGGCGCGAGATACTTGTGGTGCAAGAGCGAAAGCGGTGCCGCGATCTGGTTCAGGTCGGTGCCGTGAAAGCTCGCGACGCCGAACATCACTTCGATCTCGTGACGGCTGGTGTAATTCAAAAGCCCAACCCAGAGCTGGGCAAGCGCCGCACCGCCGCGGTAATCGGGATGCACACAAGACCGCCCCAGTTCCATGAGTTTGCGGCCCGAGGCCTTGAGCCGCGACAGATCGTATTCGCTTTCGCTGTAGTACCGCCCAAGCGCGTGGAGTTGGTCGTCGCGCAGAACGCGGTAGGCGCCGACGGCCTGGTCACCGTCCGGGCGGGCCCGGTCATACAGGATCAGGTGATCGAAGGCCGGATCGAACTCATCCCGTTCGAGCCGTTCCTCGTGGTCGACATCGATACCGTCGCCCCCCAACTCCTCCACGAAGACCGCATAGCGAAGCCGTTGCGCATCACGGACTTCGATGTCGTTCTCAGCGATACGAAGTTCGAATTTTGGCTTTAACGACATCTTCCCCCGCGAACCTTTGACAGGGGTTTAGGAATTGAACCGGTCTTTGGCAACAGCGGTGTGCGAGGAAACTTGCAGCAACCTAGGATTGTGTTAACCTGTTATTTACCATCCTTACGTTAGTCGAGGTCGTAGACCGGTTCCAACGACACGTGGGAGATATCGATGACCCGCTTTCCGGCGTGCTCGAAATTGACGGTGACTTTGCCGCCGATGTTCGACTGGACCTGCCCCAGCCCCCAATCCGGCTGGCCGGGGTGGCGCACGAAAGCGCCCGGTTCGAGAAGGGATGAGAGGGGATCCATGACGTTATCTTTCGTATTCGAGGATGCCGATGACCGATAACGGAGACCTGACGGCGCTGGTCGGATCGCGAATCTGCCACGATTTGGTCAGCCCTCTGGGCGCGATCGGCAATGGGTTGGAGCTTATGCTTTTGTCCGGGGCCGAGGAAACCCCCGAACTCACGCTTGTGAACGAAGCTTTGGCGGGCGCGCACGCACGCATCCGTTTTTTCCGACTTGCTTTTGGTGCGGCCAGGGATGGCACTCTCGTGTGCGCAGGTGACGTGAGGGAGGCGCTTGCGGCCCTTGGTGGTCCGAAACTGGCGATCTCGTGGGAGGTCAGAGAAGAGCTGCCGCGCGCTGAGGCCCGGCGCGTCTTGCTTGCGATCACATGTTTAGAGGCGGCGATGCCGTTTGGCGGACGGATCACGGTAACCGAAAGCGACGCAGGCTGGTCCGTCAGGGGCGAAAGCGAGCGGTTCATTATTGATGAGGCCGACTGGGCGTTCTTCGGCCCCGAGAGGCCAGCCGCGCTCCCCGACCCGTCCAAGGTCCAGTTCGCGCTTCTTGCCCAGGACGGTCAGGACACCGGTCATGCGCCGACCGTGACGGCCTCGGACACGGACATCATCCTCAGGGTTTAGCCACGGATCGTCCCGTCACCGACAACGATGTATTTGAAGCTGGTCAACTGCTCGGCGCCGACCGGACCCCGTGCGTGCATCTTGCCCGTGGCGATCCCGATTTCCGCACCCATGCCGAATTCACCGCCGTCCGCAAATTGCGTCGAAGCGTTCCGCATCAGGATCGCGCTGTCGATCCGTTCGAAGAACGTCTCGGCCGCGGAATCGTTTTCGGTCAGGATGGCGTCCGTATGTGAGGACGAATAGGTGCGGATGTGGTCGATGGCGGCATCGAGATCATCGACGATCTTGGCCGCAATGACCTTGTCGAGGTACTCGGTCCCCCAATCATCGGCGGTCGCCGCTTTGGTCCCGTTGAGGCCCGCGCCCGCGCGCACCTCCACCCCTTCGGCCATCAGCGCGTCGATCACGCTTTGACCGAGAGCAACGGCGTCCTTGTGGATGAGCAGGCATTCCGCCGCGCCGCAAATCCCGGTGCGCCGAAGCTTCGCGTTCATCACGACATCCATCGTTTTCTGAGGATCCGCGTCTTTGTCGATGTAGATGTGAACGATCCCTTCCAGGTGAGCGAACACCGGCACCCGGGCCTCGCGCTGCACGAGCCCGACAAGCCCCTTGCCACCTCGGGGCACGATCACGTCCACGTAGTCGGTCATGGTCAACAATTCGCGCACCGCTTCGCGATCTCTGGTCGGCACCCGTTGAATGGCATCTTCGGGAAGCCCCGCGGCCTTCAACCCGTCCACGAGACAGGCGTGGATGGCCGACGAAGAATGAAAGCTTTCGGACCCGCCACGCAGGATGACCGCGTTACCCGATTTCAGGCACAGCGCGCCGGCGTCGGCGGTCACGTTGGGGCGGCTTTCATAGATCACGCCGATCACGCCGAGCGGTGTCCGCACGCGTTTGATGTGAAGGCCAGAAGGCCGGTCCCATTCCGACAGCACGGTCCCGACGGGATCTTCTTGGCCCGCGACCGCGCGCAGACCGTCCACGATTCCTTGGATACGGTCTTCGTCGAGCATCAGCCGGTCCATCATGGCGTCGGAGAGCCCCTTGTCGCGACCGTATTCCAAATCCTTGGCGTTGGCCGCGATGATTTCACCCCGCCGCGCCCAGACCGCGTCCGCCGCAGCGGTGAGCGCCCTGGATTTGGCTTCCGCTGGCGCAAACGCCAATTCCTGCGCTGCGGCCTTCGCGCGCTTGCCGATGTCTGCCATCAGGGCGGGAATGTTCTCTGCGTCTTTCATCGAAGCCTCCTATGGGTGGGCGATAAATAAGCGGTCTGGCGCAATCCGTCAAAAGCGGATCGGTGATCCAGGCCATCGCAGCGCGTGATCGTCACAGCGCCATGTCATCGCGATGGATCAATGCGGCGCGGCCTGGATAGCCCAGGGCGGCCTCGATCTGGTCCGAGCGCTTTCCGATCAGGGCCATTGCCTCTGCCGACGTGTATCGGGTCAAACCGGCACCGACATGGGCGCCGTTTGGTCCAACGATCTCGACCGCATCGCCGCGACCGAACGTTCCGGAAACCTGTGTTACACCGGCCGGCAACAGGGATTTACCCCGGCTCAACGCACCGACGGCGCCGTCATCGACGATGATCATGCCCCGAGGTTTCATCGAGTTGATCCAATGCTTGCGGGCAGCTTTCGGATCTTCGCGCGCCACGAACAGTGTCAGGCGTTCACCCTTTTCGATCGCGGTGAGAGGATTGGTTCTGCTGCCCTCGGTAATGATCAGTCCACAGCCCGCCGCCGTCGCGGTCTGCGCGGCCAGAAGCTTTGTCTTCATGCCGCCCTTGGACAGCCCGGTCCCCGCGTCTCCCGCCATCGCCATAAGCTCGGGCGTGATGTCTTCGACCACCGGATAGTGGCGGGCCGTGGCATCCGTCTTGGGGTTGCCGGAATAGAACCCGTCCACATCGGACAACAAAACCGTGAGATCCGCGCCGACGGTCACCGCCACTTGCGCTGCAAGACGGTCGTTGTCGCCATAGCGGATTTCATCGGTCGCGATCGTGTCGTTCTCGTTCACGATCGGCACCGCACCGAGCGAAAGCAGGGTTTCAAGCGTTGCGCGGGTGTTGAGATAACGTCGGCGATCCGTGCTGTCTTCGAGCGTGGTCAGCACCTGCGCCGTCGTGATGCCCAGCGGACCGAACATGTCTTCATAGGCACGGGCAAGCCGGATCTGCCCGACCGCTGCCGCCGCCTGGCTCTGCTCCAAGGCAAGGCTGCCCAGAGGCAGTCCAAGCGCCCGACGCCCGAGAGCGATCGATCCCGAGGACACGATGACCACGTCCGTTCCGCGCGCTTTCAGCCGCGCCACGTCTTCGGTCAGCCCCTTGAGCCAGTCCGACTTGAGCGCACCGGTTTCCGCATCGACCAGGAGTGCCGATCCGATCTTGACGACGACGCGATGGGCCTCGGCGAGGCTCAGGGTTGCCACGACCCGCTCTCCTCTTCGTCCCCCTCTTCCGCCTTCTTCTGGCGGAACCGCTCGGCCCCGATCTCGGCCTTGAGCGCGCGAAGCACCTGCGTCACGCCCTCTTTTGCGACGCCGGACATTTCATACACCGTACCGCCAGAGGCTTTTTCCAGGGCCGCGCGCTTCTCTTCGCGTTCATCGTCCAAGAGCGCGTCGACCTTGTTCAGGACGGTCACACGGGTCTTGCCACCCAGAATGTTGCCGTAGTTTTCGACCTCGTGGATGATGGTCTCGTAATCCTTGACCACGTCCTCGGCAGTTCCGTCGACGAGATGGAGAAGCACCGCGCAGCGTTCGACGTGACCCAGGAACTGGTCGCCAAGACCACGGCCCTCGTGCGCGCCTTCGATCAGGCCAGGAATGTCGGCCACGACGAATTCCACGTTATCCACACCGACGACCCCGAGGTTCGGCACCAAGGTCGTGAATGGATAATCCGCAATTTTCGGACGCGCGTTCGAGGTGGCCGCGAGGAACGTCGACTTGCCCGCGTTCGGCAGACCAAGAAGCCCGACATCCGCGATCAGCTTCAGCCGAAGCCAAATCGTCCGCTCGACGCCGGGTTGGCCGGGGTTGGCATGTCGCGGCGCCTGATTGGTGGCGGATTTGAAATGAAGGTTGCCAAAGCCACCATTCCCGCCGCGTGCAACAACGAGCCGCTGCCCGACTTCGGTAAGGTCGGCGATGACGGTTTCGCCGTCTTCTTCGAGAATTTCGGTTCCGACCGGAACCCGCAGGAGGATCTCTTCGCCCGATTTCCCGGTCCGCTGGCTTCCCATGCCAGGCTGGCCGTTCTTGGCGAAAAAGTGCTGCTGATACCGGAAGTCGATGAGCGTATTCAGACCTTCGACAACCTCGATCACGACATCGCCGCCGCGTCCGCCATCCCCGCCATCGGGCCCGCCGTATTCAATGTATTTCTCGCGCCGGAACGAGATGCACCCGTTCCCGCCGCCCCCGGAGCGGATGTAAACCTTGGCGAGATCGAGAAACTTCATAACGTGGCCTTTGCGCTTTGGGCGTTGGGTAGTTTGAAATCAAACCCGGCTCAAGAACAAAGGCGAATCTGCCCGTCTTTCACCGGGAAAGACGGGCGGATTGTCAGCCCATCTTTCGGACGTAGGTCCAAGTTGGCACGGTCGTGCCGCGGGCCACCGAGAAGGCTTCGGCATCTCCGACATACTCAAAACCGGCATTGGTCAGCACGCGCGCCGAATTCGGGTTGTCCTGGAAGACCTCGGCAAAGAACGTGTCATCACCAAGCGGGTTCGCGGCGATAAGAGCCTGAACCGCCTCTGAGGCGAGACCGGTATTCCAGAACGGCGGCGCGACCCAGTAACCCAACTGGCTCTGCTTGCGGTCCATGCGGGTCAGGCTGATCACGCCCAGCACCTCATGACCCCGCAGGTCTTCTCCGTGACCCGCGCCGTCCATGATCCAGACGTCTTCTATCCGGTCCGCATCCATCGCACGGCGCACGAAGGCCTCGGCAACACCGGGGGCCAGGGGATGGGGGATCGAACGGGTTTCTTCCGCCACGCGCTTGTCGCTCGTGTAATGCTCCAACAAGCCCACGTCGCTCGGCTGCGGTGGACGCAGCGCGAACCGTTCACTGTCGATAACCTGCTGGTCAGTCTTCAATACGGCTTCATATCTCAATGGCTTTCCTCCTCGAAAAGCTACGCTTGCGGGGCAAATGGCCCCTGCGCTCTTGGGCCCCAGACGATCCGGCCTCCTCTTCATCACGCCTGAAACGCGAAAGGGGACCGGCGTTTCGCCGATCCCCTTCCTGATGTCTTGCCTCGGGTCTCGGCTTACTCAGCGGCCTCCGCCGCCGGGAGGACCGATACAAAGGTGCGGCCCTTGAGGCCTTTGGAGAAGGTCACTCGACCTTCTGCCTTTGCAAACAGGGTGTGGTCTTTGCCCATACCAACGTTCTCGCCGGCCCAAACCTTGGTGCCGCGCTGACGCACGATGATGTTGCCAGCGATCACGTCCTGACCACCGAACTTCTTAACACCAAGGCGGCGACCAGCAGAGTCGCGACCGTTACGGGAGCTACCACCAGCTTTTTTGTGTGCCATTTCGCTCTCTCCTTATCTCGACTTACTTCGCCAGTTTGGCGGCTTCTTCCACCCACTCAGGCTTCACTTTGGGGCCTTCGAAGGTGTCGGCGTCAACGGCTGCCAGTTGGGCATAAGTCGTGACGCCTGCGTCATTCAGTTTGGTCTGCATCGCCGGGCCGATGCCGTTGATCGCGGTCAGATCGTCAGCAGCACCCGATGCGGCGGGCGCGTCGGCTTTCGCTTCAGCTTCCTTCGGCGCAGCGGCCTTTTTCGCGGGCTTGGCAGCCGGAGCAGCCGCGCCTTTAACAGAGCCAGCACCGATCGCTTCTTTGACGCCGGACTTGTCGGCCCCTTTTTCGAGGATATCGGTGATGCGCAGCAGGGTGAGCTGCTGGCGGTGGCCCTTCGTGCGCTGCGAGCCGTGCTTGCGGCGACGCTTGACGAAGTGGATGAGTTTCTCACCCTTGATCTGGTCGATCACTTCGGCCTGGACGCCAGCGCCTTCGACGAGCGGCGTGCCGAGGGTCGAGCCGACCATCAGAACTTCGTTGAACTGGATCTTGTCGCCGGCTTCAGCTGCAAGTTTCTCAACACGGAGCACGTCGCCCGACTGAACCTTGTACTGCTTGCCGCCGGTCTTCATGACTGCGAACATTTGCTTGTCCTTTGTTCCCGCGTTCTGTGGCCCCGGCATTCCGGCGTTTCGCGAGGTGACCCCCGGCCTTCAAACAGCGCGCCCTAAAACGGGCGAGATTTCGTATGTTTCAGGTCGCTCTATGCAAAAGCGATTCTTCCCAAGGCAGGCATTCCCGCCACAGGAGCCGCGTGTATCAGGGTAAAGCGGCTCCAAGTCAAGAAAAACAATGCCCCGGAAGCGACACCGCTCAAATATCGGTCTGCGGTGCCAGATCCGCCAGTCGTCCGGCCAGCTCCTCATACCGATCCGCCATGATTTCGAACTGAATCCCGTTCAGGATTTCGTAGACCTGTTGCATTTGCGGGTCTTCCAGCGCCACGCGGTAAGCTTCCACGTCCGCGTCGGAAAAATCCTGGTAGACATAGGCCGACCCCAAGATCGAATTCATTTCGATCGCCTGGTGAAGCTGTCCTTTCTGCTCGCTCAGGATGTCGCGAAGCTCGGCCTCGGAAAACTGGATATCGGAGGCGCCGGCAACCATCGCGGCCATGAGATAGCGAACCTGAACTTCGATCACCGAGCGCACCGACGTCTCCACGCCGCCGATTGCCTCCGTAATCTTCCGGTATTCGTCGATACGCGCCGGGTTTTCATCCGCCAACCGGGTCACGACCAACTCGCCTTCGGCCATCTTTCTGTCGCTATCCATACCTTGCGATGCGTTTTCGGCTTCCACCAACCGTTGGCCAAGCTCGGAGCCGTAAAACCCGATCCCATGATCGACAAGCTCCTGCGGCATGATTTCCTCCATCATGTCGAGACTGTCTTCGATCATGCCTTCCGGTTCGAACACCTCCTCGGCCAGCCGCGCCCAGTCGGACCCGAACTCATTCGGGTCGGCGCCGGCAATGCCGGGTCCGTTCATTGCACCCTGCTGCATGGAGGCGATGGCGACGTCGAACCCCGTTACTTCCAGAAATTCACGCGCGCTGTCACGCTCGGCGGCCACCGCCATGGCGGCTCCGAAACACACGGCAGCCACCGCAACGGCGGCACCTGTCATCAGGCGTTCAAAGGTCATCTGTCATCCTTTCGGGTTTGGCAGCGTGGTCATGATGTAAGAACCGTGTGCCCTGGCCTCAAGACAAGTCGTCGTGTGCCCCTTTACCGGCAGAGGATTGCCAAGCGGTTCCCTGCATGTCGATTGCGGGGAATTTTTCCCGAAAGTCCCTTGCGCTCACCCCACCCCATCTGTAAATCGCCCTCCAGACCCCCGCGGAGAGGTGCCGGAGTGGTCGAACGGGGCGGTCTCGAAAACCGTTGTGGGTGCAAGCCCACCCAGGGTTCGAATCCCTGTCTCTCCGCCATCAACTTCCCTTGAAGTTCCTGAAATGACGCCCCGGTTCGTGATGACGAACCGGCCCTTGGCGTCCATATAGGGTTCAAACGGAGGACCGAATGGCAAAGTATGAGAAAAACCCCGACGTCGTGGCCGCGCTGGACGAGATGCAGTACTACGTCACGCAGCAGTCAGGAACCGAGAGACCGGGCACGGGTGAATACCTCGGTAACAAGGAGCGCGGTATTTACGTCGATGTGGTCTCGGGCGAACCGCTCTTCGCGTCATCGGACAAATACGACAGCGGGTGTGGCTGGCCCAGCTTCACCAAGCCTATCGAGCCAGCCCATGTGAACGAGCTTCAGGATCAGTCGCATAGCATGATCCGCACCGAGGTCCGTTCGGCCCATGGCGACAGTCATCTGGGCCACGTGTTCCCGGATGGCCCGCCGGACCGCGGGGGGCTGCGGTATTGCATCAACTCCGCCGCGCTACGATTCATCCCGGTTGAGGATATGGAAGCGGAAGGTTACGGCGACTACATCGACCAGGTTGGGTGAGGCCTGCGCGCTGGTCGCGGCATTGGTCCGATTGAGGCGGCCCGCACACGACCAGACCGGCCCGGTTTACCCTCGAAAGCCGGTCGCGATCACGAATTTCTCGGAGCTATCGGACCGCGACGCGGGTGGCTTCATGTTCACGACCTTGGTGAACTTCTGCTTCAGAAGCTTCTGCAAGTCGCCTTCGGCACCCCCTGCGAGGACTTTGGCCACGAAGGTCCCGCCCTCTTCGAGCACGTCGAAGGCGAAATAGGCCGCCGTCTCGCCAAGAGCGATAATGCGGAGGTGATCGGTCTGTTTGTGCCCGGAGGCCGAAGCCGCCATGTCAGACATGACGACATCCGCCTTGCCCCCGAGCCATTCCTTGACCTGACCGTCAGCATCATCGGCCATGAAATCGAGTTGGTAGGCCCTTGCGCCTGCGACAGGCTCCACCTCTTGCAGATCAACGCCCAGCACGGTGCCGATGGCTTTGCCCTTCTTCTCGCCAAGCGCATTCACACGCTCGACCGCCACTTGCAGCCAGCCACCGGGGGCACAGCCCAGGTCAACGACACGGGCGCCGGGCACGAGAAACCGGAACTTGTCGTCGATCTCAAGGATCTTGTACGCCGCCCGCCCGCGCATACCTTCGTCACGCGCCCGCTTTACATAGGGGTCGTTCAACTGGCGTTCGAGCCAAAGGGTCGAGGACAGTTTGCGCCCACGCGCCGTCTTGACCTTCACACGAAGGTCACGCTGCCCCCGACCGGAGGTGTTTTTCTTGCCGGGTTTCTTCGCCATGGCTCAGTAAGGTCCGTCTTCCAATACGCCGTCGGACGACATCTGCGCGTAGAGCAACCCTTCGCGCAACCCCCGATCCGCGACCGAGAGGCGATCTGTCGGCCAAACCCGCAAAAGCGCCTGCAAAATCGCGGCACCGGACATGATGAGCGCCTGGCGATCCTTGCCGATCCGGGGGTCTTTTCGCCGCCCCTCGGGACCGGCTACGAGGTATCCGCGGATCACCTTGTCGATCTGGTCCGATGTCATGCGCAGTCCATCGACCTTGTTGCGATCATAGCGCCGCAGCCCTAGGTGCGTCGCCGCCACCGTTGTGACCGTCCCGGACGTACCGATGATCTGAAACCCTTCGCGCGCCTGCTGCTGGTGGAACGGCGAAAACTCTCCGAGTTGCTCTTCGAAGAACCAGCTCATCAAGGCGAAGCGGGCGGCATCGTCATCGACATCGTCGAATTGCTCGCGAAGCGTCGCGACGCCGAGCGGCACGGAAATCCAATCGACGACCCGTGCCACCGGGAACGGCCCCGGATCGCCCGTAAAGCCCTTGTGCAGGCGCATGATCGACTTTTGGCGTTCGCGCTTGGGCACGTGACTCAAGTCGAGCCACACGAGCTCGGTCGAGCCGCCGCCGATATCCACGACAAGCAATTGTTCGGTGCGTGCAGCCACCAGGGGCGCGCAGGAAATAACCGCGAGTCGCGCTTCCTCCTCGGTCTTGATGACTTCCAGCGCGAGCCCCGTTTCACGTTTCACGAACCGCATGAAATCGCGCGAATTCGTGGCGCGGCGACAGGCTTCGGTCGCCACCAGACGCATGTTCGAAACATCGTGTTTTTGGAGTTTGCGCTGGCAAATCTTCAGCGCTTGCACCGTGCGCGCCATCGACGCGCGGGACAAACGCCCAGAGGCGCTCAAACCCTGACCGAGTTGAACGGATTTACTAAAACTATCAACCACATGAAACTGGTTGCCCTTCGGTTGGGCAATCAACATGCGGCAACTGTTGGTGCCGAGATCCAGTGCGGCATAGAGGCTGTCTGGATCCGGCAAGACCGGCGCGGGCTGCTCGACCGCTTTCGGGAACGCGCCCGCACCATCGGGACGCTTGGGCGCCATGACTATCGCCCTTCCATATCGAGTTGATCTAAAGGTAGTGCCCCGCCTGCCCGGTGGCAAGCTTCGTGATCGCTCATTACCTTGGTGAAGAACTTTCACACTCGTTCGCATGGCCGCCGGGACGGATCGCCGTTATCACGTCTACAGATGTCGCAATTGGCACCGCGCCGTGAAAAAGATGCGCTAGCAAAGGGAAAACGGAGGTCTCATGGCTCAGGTCACCATCGTCTATTGGCGCGATATTCCAGCGCAAGTCATCGTCGGTCGTGGCCGAAAGGCCGCCAAGCTTCCGTTGCCCGAACGGTTCGAGCAAGCGATCGACCGGGCAGCGATGGGCGCCGGCCTTGCCGGAACCGACGACTACCTGGCCGAATGGCGACGTGCCGAGCCTTTCGAGGCGGAAGGAGAGGACATGAGCGTGGCCGAGGCAACCGCAGCCCAACTCGACAACGAATACGACACGGATCGGCTGAAAACGCTGATCTCCAACGGGGGACGCGCGTGACGCGCACCAAGAGAGGACAAACATGACCCGCACCATTCTGGAAAGCGCGACGAAAACCGTCACCATCGGCTTTGACGAGCCGTTCTGCGTTATCGGTGAACGCATCAACCCGACAGGCCGCAAGAAGCTCGCGGCCGAGCTGGAAGCCGGCGATTTTTCGACCGTGGAACGCGACGCGGTGGCACAGGTCGCGGCGGGGGCAAACGTGCTCGACGTAAACGCGGGCGTGGTTTTCAACTCGAACCCCAACCCCAACGAGACCGAACCACCCCTCATGCGTAAAACGCTGGAACTGGTTCAGGGCCTGGTCGACGTGCCGCTCTGCATTGACAGCTCGGTTCCGGGCGCGCTGGAAGCCGGTCTCGAAGTGACCAAGGGCCGTCCGCTCGTGAACTCCGTGACGGGCGAAGAAGAGCGTCTCGAACTGGTCCTGCCGCTGATCAAGAAATACAACGTCCCGGTCGTCGCGATCTCCAACGATGATACCGGGATTTCCGAAGACCCGGACGTGCGTTTCGCCGTTGCGAAAAAGATCGTGGAGCGCGCCGCTGACTTCGGCATCCCGCCCCATGACATCGTCGTCGACCCTCTGGTCATGCCGATCGGGGCCATGGCGACCGCTGGCAAACAGGTTTTCACCCTCGTGCGCCGTTTGCGCGACGAGCTTGGCGTGAACACGACCNNGTCACGGCATCAACAACGCCTTCCTGCCGATGGCTGCCGCCGCTGGGATGACCTCGGCGATCATGAACCCCCTCGCCCTGCCCGTTCCGCAGGCCAAGATCGCCGAAAAGCGCGCTCAGGTCGAAGCGGCCGGCGTGATCCTTCCGCCCGACATGGACGACGAAACCTTCGTCACGCTGTTTGGCCTGGGCTCCACCAGCTACAAGGCGGGCAAGGAAATGGAAGCGATCCGGGCGGCCAACATGCTGCTGGACAACGACCCGCACGGTGCTTCCTGGATCGCGTTCAATTCGGAAGCCGGCATGAGCGGTGAAGAAGGACGTGGAGGTCGTCGCGGTGGCCGCCGTCGTCGCGGCTGAGACGTGGCCGACATCTAGCAACATCAAAGGCCGCTCACACCGAGCGGCCTTTTTTTTACGCGACCGGGACTGCGTTCAGCCGAAACCGCCGCTTGCTTCCCCCGGCGCGGTTCTTATGAGCCGTGAGGTTTCAACCGCAGCCTGGCGGTGTTTCATCGCCTCGCGATAGACCGGGTCCTTGATCATGTCGACGAAGGCCTCTGCGGACGGGTACTCCGCAATGAAGCACAGGTCCCATGTCTCATCGGACGGGCCAATCAACATATGCTCCATCTTGCCAGACCAAACAATCCGTCCACCCAACCTCTGGAACACCGGCGCACTCTCTTTCGAATAGGCTCGATAAGCCTCCATCCCCGTGGCCTCGCGCCCGTCCTCATATGCCGCACGGTCGCGCAGCTTTACGAGGTTGAGCATATGGATCGATCCGTCTCGTGGCACATCGCGAAACCCGCGAAAACTGTCGCCGTCAAATCCTGTGTAGGTCATTGGGTCTCCTCCTTGCCCCAAGCCTAACACCCGATACGAAAAAGGCCGCCCCAAGGGGCGGCCTAATACGCAACGTCATGGGTGACGCTTACTCTTCGTCGAGCTCGTCGACGGCTTTCTGAAGCTCGTCTTTCGAGACCTCTTTTTCGGCCACGTCGGCCTGTTCGGCGATGTGATCGACAACCTTGTCTTCAAACAGCGGCGCCTGGATCTGCTGGCGCATCTGCGGGTTCTGCTGAACGAAATCGAAGAACGCGCGCTCCTGACCCGGATACTGGCGCGCCTGGTTCATAACCGCCTGCGTGAACTCGGCATCGGTCACTTCGACCTCGGCTTGCTGACCGATCTCGGCGAGCACGAGACCCAGGCGCACGCGACGCTCGGCCAACTTCTTGGCCTCGTCCGTCACTTCGATTTCCGGGTGATCGTGGCCTTCCACGTCCGGGTTCTCTTCGTGCCACAGCTGGTGCGCGATCTGCTGAGCTTCGGCATCGACCAGCGACGGCGGCAGTTCGAAGCTCACCTTGCCGTCCAGTTCGTCGAGCAGGCCGCGCTTCATCACCGCGCGCGCCGCACCGGCGTATTCGGCTTCGAGACGCTCGGTCACCTGGGACTTGAGGGCTGCGAGGTCTTCGGCACCGTATTTCTGGGCCAGATCGTCGTTGATCTCGGCGGCCGCCGGAGCTTTCACCTCTTTGATGGTGCAGGAGAAGACCGCGTCTTTGCCGGCAAGGTTTTCCGCGCCGTATTCTTCGGGGAAAGTCACGGTCACGTCTTTCTCGTCACCGGCTTTCACACCCACGAGTTGCTCTTCGAAGCCCGGGATAAACTGACCGGAGCCCAGCACCAGCGGGAAATCTTCCGCTGCGCCGCCGTCGAAGGCTTCGCCGTCAACTTTGCCAAGGAAGTCGAGGACCACCTGGTCGTCGTTCTCGGCAGCGCCGTCCTTGGTCTCGTAGTTCTGGGCGTTCTCGGCGAGCGACTTGAGCGCATCGTCAATCTCTTCGCCGGTGGCCTTCACGACCAGTCGCTCCAGCTTGAGGCCGGAAAGGTCGACCTCCGGGATCTCAGGCAGTTTTTCGTAAGACATCTCGACTTCGACGTCGTCGCCGGCTTTCCAGTCCTCATTGGTCATCTTGACCTCGGGCTGCATCGCCGGGCGATCGCCGGTATCCTCGAAATGGGCGTTCATCGCACCGTCGACGGCTTCCTGCATGGCTTCGCCCATGAGACGCTCGCCAAACTGCTTTTTCAGCAGCGCCATCGGCACTTTGCCTTTGCGGAAACCCTTCATTTCGATTTCCGGGCGGGCTTCTTCCAGCTTCTCGTTGACCTTCGCGTCCAGATCGGCGGCAGGCACCACGATCTTGTAGCCGCGCTTCAGGCCTTCGTTTTGGGTCTCGGTGACGCTCATGTTCGTTCCTTACATGTATGTCGGGGGCGCGGATCGCACCCGGCAGAAAATTTCACGTCCTTCTATGGGCGCGCGATGTGTTGTGCAAGCGGGTTGGCGTGGTTTTTTGGCCGCTGACATGGCCTTCCGGTGGATCGCTGTTCGCCCCGCCACGCGGCTTGGTGTGTTTTGCGATGCAAAACAACCCATTGGTGCGGGTGAAGGGACTCGAACCCCCACGCCTCGCGGCGCCAGAACCTAAATTCAGCGAATATCCCGACGCTTCAAAGCGGTAGCGAAATCGTTTCGCAGGACAAAGCGAAAACAGATCGTGAATCCGCGAAACAGGACTTTGCGAGCATCACAAACGAAAACCCCGGCGCGACGGCAATCGCAACCGGGGCTAAAGACGTTGTGGAAGGCGTCTGTTCGTTACCCGAGTATACCGCACTTTTCCCGATCTTGGCAATGCATTGGGGGGCGCTGGTATGAGCAAGAAACCCTCGTTCTCCGCGCTCATGCACCGGCCCCACCTCAAGGTGGTGCGGATGCTGGGCTATGTCCTGACCCTTGGGACGCAGGATGCATGGTGGGGTCTGGTCCCCGTGCTCATGGCCCGTCTGACTGTTAAGGAGCGGGCGGCGCTGGCCTTCATGTCGCTCAAGGCTCTGGACCGTGATGATGCTACGATGACGGCTGAGGCGGCGCTTTGTGCGGGCGCTGGACAACCCCAAGCACCGCTCTTTGGCTTCATGGATCAGGCGGCGTTCTGGGCCGATATGGCTGACCCCGAGGAACTGGAAGCCTATTGCCTTGCCAGCTTCAACGCCATGCCGCGCGGTCGGCAGGCGGCTTTCCTTGACCATGTGCAGGGGAGGCAAGCGGCGTGATGGCACGTGATTTTTCTGACATGGCGAT
Source organism: Maritimibacter sp. (assembly GCA_003520545.1). GTDB lineage: Bacteria > Pseudomonadota > Alphaproteobacteria > Rhodobacterales > Rhodobacteraceae > Maritimibacter. The sequence goes on from DOUP01000014.1 coordinate 19,939, forward strand.
GCAGTTTGAGGCGCACCGGGCCGAGTTTCCCCGAGATCAGGGGGACCGTCTGCCCACGGAATTTGTTTGGCGTGATCCGTCCAGCATTTCCCCGCGCCCGTGGGTCTATGGGCGTCACCTGATCCGCAAACAAGTATCGGTGACGGTTGCCCCCGGCGGCGTCGGCAAATCGTCTCTGACCATCTGTGAGGCGCTGGCGATGGCATCCGGGCGGGAACTGCTGGGGGATTGGACCGCGAAGGGCCTCAAGGTCTGGCTCTACAACTTGGAAGACCCGCGCGACGAAATGGACCGGCGCATCATCGCGGCGATGCAGCACCACGATGTCAGCCCCGAGGAAATCGCGGGGCGGCTCTATGTGGACACGGGCCGGGAACGTGCCCTGAGTACGGCTATCCAAACCCGTGAAGGCGTCCAGATCATCAAGCCGGAACTGGACGCGCTGGCCGATGAGATCGAGGCGCGGGAAATCGACGTGCTGGTGATCGACCCTTTCGTGTCATCTCATCAAGCGTCCGAGAACGACAACGGCGCTATCGACCTTGTGGCAAAGGAATGGGCGCGTTTGGCGGATCGGTGCAACTGCGCAATCGAACTGGTCCACCACACCCGCAAGACCAATGGCGAAGAAGCTACAACCGAAAGTGGGCGCGGCGCATCTGCCTTGTTGGCGGCGGCCAGATCGGGCCGGGTGCTCAACAAGATGAGCGATCAAATGAAAGAGGAAGCTGGGGTCCAGCATGACCCCGCTACTTACTTTGCGATTACGCGTGACAAGGCGAACCTTGCCCCCGTGGGGGAGCGTCAATGGCGGCGCATGGCGTCGGTGGAATTGGCGAACGGCGATAGCGTAGGCGTGGCCGAGGTCTGGGAATGGCCTGATACTTTCGACGGCGTGTCGGTCGATGATCTGCTGTCAGTGCAACGCACTCTGGACGGCAAGGACACGCTGTCTTGTCGCTACTCTGATCAGGCGGGCGACGATTGGGCGGGCGTGACCGTGGCCGAGACGCTGGGGCTGGACGCCACGGCGGACCGCAAACGCATCAAGAGAATGATCGAGATATGGCTGAAATCCGGGGCTTTGAAAAAGGTCAAGATACCGGACGGAAAGCGCATGGAACGTCCCTGTTTGGAGGTAGGCGAATGGGCAAATCAATGAGTGCCACACCCACCCCTGAAAGCATGGTGTGGCAAGGTGGGGCAAACACCCTTGAAAACAGGTGCCACACCACCCCGCCCCTAAAGGGGGGGCGGGGGTGGTGGGGCGTGCATCACCTGTTTGGCGTGGGGTGGGGCAACGATCTGGTCCCAATGCCCCCGTTTCTATGCCGTGGGGGGGCCGCGGGGCGGGGTTGTGCGTTCGCGCTGTGTGAAAGCAAGAGCCACGCTTTCGTCGTGGTCCAGCCGGTCACCGAAAAGCATATCTTATTCATATTCAACGCAAATCTTAAGCAATTGATCAACCATTTCCGCGACCGCTGCAGTGGCTATGCGGTTCTGCTCAACAAGTGCTTCGTAACTCTCTATCGCCGTTTCTGGAACGCCACCTTTCTGGCGATACAATCTGGATTGGATACCTTCGAAAGACTGCTGGCGAATGTTCATACCGTCCAGCCAAGCCAAACACCCCTTCTTGGAGCCGAAATTCTCGTCAAAACCCAACGAGGGCGTGGCGAAAACGGCAAGAAAAGCTGCGAAAAAAGAGGCTCTGATCATTCAACTTCCCCTCTGGGTTTAGAGGAGGACCTTGCATGAAGGCATCCACCAAAGCAATCTGCTTCCTCGAAAGCCTGAGCATCCCCGAGGGGCCGAAAGCAGGTCAGGCGGTGAAGCTGGCCCCATTTCAAAAACAATTCGTCAAGGGTGCTTTGGCGGACGGGATCAACGTGGCGTGTCTGAGCATCGGACGCGGCAACGCGAAAACCGCCCTGTCAGCGGGCATCGCTCTAGGCGCGGTCAAGGGGGAATGGGATCGTCAGCCCCGGCGGGAAATCCTCATTGCGGCCCGAACGCGGGATCAGGCGCGCATCGCTTTTGACTTCGTGGTGGGCTTTATCCGGTCGCTTCCCGAAGATGAGCAAGCGGCCTTCACGATCCGGCGAAGCCCCCGGCTTGAAATCGAATATGACGGCGACGGCGGCGGGCACTTCGTCCGGGCGATTGCGGCAGACGGCAAGACGGCTTTGGGATCGGCCCCCACGTTGGTCTTGATGGACGAGCGGGGCCATTGGCAGGCGGATCAGGGGGACGCTCTGGAACACGCCCTGTTGTCCGGTTTGGGAAAACGTGGCGGGCGGGCGTTGATTATCAGCACAAGTGCGGCGGATGACGCGCACCCGTTTTCGATCTGGTTGGATGAAGAACAAGAGGGCGTCTATCGCCAAGAGCACCGGCCCGCCCCCGGCCTTCCTGCGGACGATCTGGAAAGCCTCAAGCTGGCCAACCCCGGCGCGGCCTATGGCATCGGCTCAAGTCTGGACTGGCTGCAAGGTCAGGCGCGGCGGGCGATTGCGCGGGGCGGATCAACCCTCACAAGTTTCCGGCTCTACAACCGGAATGAGCGTGTCAGCGGCGAAAACCGCGACGTGCTTCTGACAGTCGATGAATGGCTGTCATGTGAGGCGGCGGACTTGCCACCCCGGCAAGGTCAGGTGGTCATCGGGATTGACCTTGGCGGCTCTGCCAGCATGACGGCGGCGGCGTTCTACTGGCCCGAGACGGGGCGGCTTGAGGCTCTGGGCACCTTTCCGTCAAAGCCTTCCTTGCTGGACCGTGGCCAGAATGACGGCGTATCCGGGCGCTATGTGGAAATGCAGGATCGGGGCGAGTTGTCCACCCTTGGCGATCAGACGGTGCCAGTCGCACCTTGGCTGGTCGAGGTCATGGCGCATGTGGACGGCGAGGCAGTCGCGGCGATCACGGCGGACCGATACAAGCAAGCCGAACTTGGCGAGGCGATAGACCGCGCGGGCATCCGGTGTCCGATTGTCTGGAGAGGTCAAGGATTTAGAGACGGGGGAGAGGATTGCGAGCGGTTCCGGCGCGCGGCCTATGACGGCAAGGTGCAAACTGCCCCGTCGCTGCTGCTGCGGTCAGCTTTCGCGGATGCGGTCACGCTGCGCGACCCGGCGAACAATCTGAAACTGGCAAAGGCACGGTCCACGGGCCGGATCGACGCGGCGGCGGCAACCGTTCTGGCGGTCGCTGAGGGTGCCCGGATGATGGGGCGTCCCGCTCACAAGGGGGGGCGCATCGCATGGGGCTGAAAGAACTAAGACGGCATTCCCGCAAGGTCACGCGCGGCCCACGGTGGAAGGCTCTGCGAATGCAGGCGCTGGACCGCGACGATTGGCAATGCGTCCAATGCGGCGAACGGCGGCGGCTTGAGATCGACCATATCGAGGCGGTCAGGAAGCGGCCCGACTTGGCCTATGCGCTGTCAAATCTGCAAACGCTCTGCGGGCGTTGTCATGCCCGCAAGACCCGAATCGAGATCGGCTTAGGCCGTCCCGACCCCAAGCGCGAGGCTTGGAAATCCCTGCTGCGAGATATGCAGCGCAACCCCAACAAACGCGAGGTATGAGCATGTTGGATTCTGTGAAAATCGCACGGCGGCAAAGCGAAATCCGCCAGACACTTTCGGAGCTGGTCGGCAAGGAAAAGCCGTCCGAAGATGAAACCCGCCAGATGGATGAAATGGACCGCGAATACCGGTCCAATGAAACCCGCTATCGTGCGGCTCTGGTGGCCGAGGATGAAGAACGCCGCGAAGCCGGGGCCGATCTGGAAACCCGATCTGATCGGGAATGGGCCGAGGTCATGGCGGGCTTTGAAATGCGCCAAGTGGCCCTTGCTCTGGACGAGGGACGCGCCCTTGAAGGGCAAACGGGCGAGATCGTCACCGAACTGCGGTCGCGCGGTGGCTATCGCGGCGTTCCTATCCCGTGGGAAGCCTTGGAAATCCGCGCCGGTGAAACCGTGGCCAGCGGTGCCCCCAACCCGATCCGCACCGCGCCGATCATTGAACGGCTTTTCGCTGGATCGGTCGCGGCCCGCATGGGTGGCCAGATGGTCAACGTGGGTGTGGGCGAGATCGAATATCCCGTTACCACGTCCAGCGTGACGGCGGGGTGGGCAACATCGGAAACCGGCAATGTGACCGGCCCGAGTGCCTACACGACCGTTGATCGACCCTTGAAGCCGGATCACAATTTGGGCGTCCAAATGCGCATCACGCGCAAGACGCTCAAGCAATCCGGCACCGGGCTTGAGCAAGCGGTGCGGCGCGACATGAACGGCGCTATCGAGGAAGCCCTTGACCGCGCCGTGTTCCTTGGCAGCGGATCGGCGGGTGAACCGACCGGGATTTTCGCGGGTGCGTCGGGCTGGGGCATCAACGAGGAAGCCGTGACTGCGGCCCCGACTTGGGGGGCGTTCCGGTCCGAGGTTGTCAGCTTCATCACTGGCAACGCAGCAACTGGGCCTGGCGATGTGCGGGCGCTGATCCGTCCCGAGGTCTGGGACACGATGGACGCTGACATCTGGGACACGGGCAGCGGGATCACGGAGTGGGATCGTCTGACGGGTGCCTTGGGCAATGTCACGATGAGCCATAACGCCCTCGCCGATCCGACCGGCGATCCGGCAGCGACAAGCGCGATCCTGACGACCACGGCGGGCGGTGTAGCGCCGTTCTTCGTCGGGACTTGGGGCGCAATCGACCTGATCCGCGATCCGTATTCGGACGCGCAGTCGGGCGGGTTGCGGCTCACGGCGCTGGCCACGATGGACGTGACCATTTCCCGCGCGGTGCAAACCCGCGTTCTGACGGGCATTCAATAATGCTCTGGGGCGGGCATGAAGGCGGCCTAGAGCTGCGCAAGCGGGCGTCGGGCGCATTGGCGCTTCATGGCCGCTTCCCCTATGGCAAGCGCGCGGTCCTGTCCGATGGTGGCAGGACCGGGCGTCCCCGAAAAGAGGCTTTCGCCCCACAGGCGTTTGCCTATCGGGTGGAGCGTCCCGAGGAGGATATTCACCTGTTGATCGGGCATAGCTATGACCGGCCCCTTGCATCGCGCGGGGCCGGGACGCTGGACCTGACCGATAGCGATGACGCGCTGACTTTTGCGGCAACGCTCACGGCAGAAATGCAAGAGGTCAGCTATGTGCGGGACTTCCTTGCAGCGATGCGCGCGGGGTTGATCGTCGGGATCAGCCCCGGCTTTCGCATTCCCCCGGAACGGGCGGTGCCGAACGCGGAAAAAGTCGAGGAAGAAAACCCTGCTGAGGGCACGGCACTGATCCGCACGATATTTGCGGCCTTGCTCTATGAACTGAGCGTGGTCACGCGACCCGCTTACGACGAAACCCAGATCGAGGAACGCAACTGGCAACCGGATCGTCTGATCCTGCCCGTCAGCGTTCATCCGTCTGCCCGGTGGAGGGCCTAACATGGCGGTGACATTGAAAGAGGTCGAGGCAATCCCGGCAAGTTATCCAGCGGCCCCGGCTGGTCTGAGCACGGCGGCGGCAGCACTGGACGCGGATGCGCTCTGGCAACGGCTTGAGGCTTATTGCCGGGTGCGCTGGACGGCGCGGGAACTGGTCTGGACGGTCGAGGGGGAAGGCGCATGGGAAGCCCCTTTGCAGCCGTCCACCCTGAACTCGGTCGAGGTCTGGGAAGGCGGCGCATGGGTGGAGTGCACCCCGGCGGCGTCCCCCTGGGGTGGCTATGATCTGCCCGGTGATGGCCCCTATCGGATCACGGCGGACGTGGGCGGCGGTGACGTGCCTGCCGCTGTCTCCGAGGCATTCCGGCGGCTTGCCGAATATCTGGCGGATGAACCGGATCGGGCGGGCGTGTCCAGTTACATGGTCGGCATGGGTGGCGCGATCGAGGAAAGCTATCAGCGCAACCCGGCTTGGGTGGCGCGCGCAATGGAACTGAGCGGCGCGGCGGACCTGCTGCGACCATATAAAAGGAGGGCCTAAATATGTGGCCATTCAAGCGAAAGACGGCTGAGGAAACCCGATCCAGCGGATCGGGCTTCACGGCTGAAATCATGGCGGCGCGCGAAAGCTATATCAGTGGGCGGCGCGGCATTGCCGAACTGACGGCAACGGCACAAGGCGCGGTGACGCTCTGGGAAGGCGGTCTAGGGCTTGCCGATGTATCGGGCACCGACCTACTGGACCGGCGTTCCTTGGCACTCTGCGCGCGGTCTCTGGCCTTGCGGGGCGAGGCTCTTTTCCTGATCCGTGACGCGGGGCTTGTCCCGTGCTCTGACTGGGATCTGAAAACCCGCGATGGACGCCCCACGGCTTACCGCGTGTCTGTCTCTGAGGCGGGTGGCGGGCGGACCTTCACGGCATTGGCCGCTGAGGTGCTGCACTTTCGGATCGGCTGCGATGTGGCCGCGCCCTACTATGGGACGGCACCGCTCAAGCGGGCGCAACTGACGGCTGGGCTGTTGAATGCGGTCGAGACGGCGCTTGCCGAGGTATTCGAGACGGCACCGCTGGCCAGTCAGATCGTGCCATTCCCCGAGGCACCGCAAACCGATCTGGAAGCGATGGCGCGCGGGTTCCGAGGCAATCGGGGCAAGGTGCTGATCCGCGAATCCGTCAACGTGGCGGCGGCGGGCGGACCGGCCCCGATGCAGGACTGGAAACCGCATGATCTGTCCCCGGACCTGTCGAAAGCCATGACGCGCGAGACGCTGGTGGCGGCGCGGGATGCGATCAACATGGCCTTTGGCGTCCTGCCCGGTCTGACCGCGCCCGCCACAACCGGCCCGATGGTCAGGGAAGCGCAACGGCATCTGGCGCAATGGGTGTTGCAACCTATCGCCACGGGCATTGCCGAGGAAGCGGCGGACAAGCTGGGATCGGCGGTCACGCTGGACGTGATGCGGCCCCTGCAAGCCTTCGATGCAGGCGGACGGGCGCGGGCGCTTGGCGCGGTGGTGCAAACCTTGGCGCTGGCCAAAGAGGCAGGCGTTGATCCGTCTGAGGCGCTGCGGCTGGTCGATTGGGAGGGCACCCCATGAGCAACCCCGAGGCAAAAGAGCGGCGCGCAAGGCGGCTTCTGACCCGCCACGGCGAGGCGGCGCAAATCGCGCGGACGGTCACAACGGGCGGTGGCCCATCCGATCCGACCGGCGGCACCACGACCACGACCCGCTATGACGTGCAAGTGGTGCTGGCCAAGATCGACGCGGACCGGATCGACGGGACAAACATTCAAACGACCGATGTGCGGGTGCTCTGCACAACGGCGGATGTGGAATTGACCGTTGATGACAAGATCGAGTGCAGCGCGGGCGATCTGACGATTATCGACCTGGGCCGACATGCCCCGGACGGCACCACGGCTTTCTATGACATGGTTGCAAGGCGGTGACGGGATGAAAGTTGACGAGATAGTCACTGTCCTTTTTCTGCCGCCAGAATTTTTCCTGCAATGCTTGGCCCGATACCTTTGACCTTTGTGAGGTCCTCAACTGATGCTTGAAGAACCTGCTCTTTTGAAAAGAAGCCAGCATGATAAAGTCGAGTTGCGGTGGTGGCTCCACAACCTGAAAGTGACGTCAGTTCTGATACGACAAAGGCTTGAGCAAGATCGCCGCCTAGCTTGGAATTGATACTTGGATACTCTTCTCCAAGCGCGCTCAACCTAGCCAGAACAGTTTCGCGTTCATCGTCCGCCTCAACTATCGTTCGATATTGAATGAGGAATGGCAGAAAGTCGCCGCCATCGCTTGGAATCTGACCTATCTGACTAGCGCGCGGTCCCGGTGGCAGTTCGTCTAAGTCAAAACCAAGATCACGCCACCCCTTCGTTTTAGGCACCCAAATCCCATATTGCTGCGGGACATTGGTTTGATCTTTGGCAATTTCTCCGTCCCGCAATAGCCATTCTAAGGGGGTGGTCAGGGACATCGTTACATGCAATCGCCAGCCGTCCAGTATATCGGCGTTGTTCGCATATAGTTCGTCCATAGATTGGTGACGGTGAGAGGATGCTGGACTTTCCGAATGGCTTTCGGTCGGATCGGTTGTGCGCTTGCGTCCCGTAAACCGGTCTAACCATCCCATATCCGTCTCCGTCTCATTGCCTCATGTACTGTCAGGCAAGTGATTGGTTTTTTCAAGGCGAACTGCGAGTGAGAAGGGTAGTGGCTCTGCGAGGATGCGTTGCGTATCGGAGGGGATCAATCCCTTAAGGATGCCCAACATTCTTATTGACTAGGAATGTCGGGCGTTCTAAAGTGCAGGCATGATCGATGAAACCTTTTCCCGAGATGAAGTGGCTGCGTGGGCTGGTCTGACCCGCCCGCAACTGAATCACTTTCACAAGATCGGCTTGTGCGTCTCGGACGTGGGCGACGTTCGTAAGCGCATTTCCCGGCAAGAGGCAATCTTGACCGCTGGCGTTGCAGCATTTGTGCGCCTTGGCGTCCAGCCTCAGAACCTTGTTGCCCCGTTCAATTGGCTACGTGAGCAACTTGCGACTGATGATGGCGTAATTCGGGATTGGAAGGTTGCCGTTAACGGTCTTCCTAAAGACGCCTTTGCCTTCGCGACCGCTGATCCTGTCCAGCAGGCGGAACTCTGGGATACCGCACTAAAGGATTTTTGGTTCTCAGTTTATGCCGACGAAAGCGAGTGGAAAACACAAGTTGGCCGGTCGCCCACATTCATCGAAGGTAAAGAAGGTTTCGTATCAATAAACATACGAACCGTCCTTGCAAATCGCGGTGTTCTCGGGGGCGACGATGGCTAACCGCCCTGCCCCGTTCCTTGCCAGTGAAAAGACGGCTGCGGCGCTTCTGGACATGAAGCCCGCTGAATTCCGTTCGCTGGTGCAGGCCGGGGCACTCCCCCCGCCCGAGAACTTTCACGGGTTCCAGCGGTGGCGGGTGAAGGAACTGGAAGCCATTGCCAGCGGTGATCCTCTGGACGGGGAGTTTGAGGCATGAAGAAACCGGACCTGCCCTATCTCGAATTCAAAACCGTCAAGGGGCGGCAATACATCTATTTCCGTCTCGACCGGGGCGGCAAGGTCACGCGGGTGAGACTGCCGAGCAACCCCGACTCCGAGGAATTCGCGCGCGAGTACTGGGCAATCCGCTCCGGGCGTTCCAAGCGAACTTGCAAGACCACATGGAATAACCTGATCGTCGCCTATTACCAGTCCCCGGCGTTCCGCAACAAGGCCAAGGGGACGCAACAGAACTATCGCCGTCACTGCGAGGCGATCCGCGAAAAGAACGGCGACAAGGATATGACGCGGTTCCGCCGCAAGGATGCGCTCAAAGTCCAGCGGGCGCTGCAAGAGAACTGGTCAAAGGCAAATGAGCGTTTGGCTGTCCTGTCCATCCTCTGCAAATTCGCCGTCGATGAAGAATGGATCGAACGGAACCCGGTGGTCGATATTCCCAAGCTGACCGGCGGTGAATACGAGCCTTGGCCCGATGACAAGCTGGCTGCTTATGAACGCTATTGTGATCGGCACAATCTCACCACGGCGCGCACGATTTACGAACTCTGCGTCGGGACCGGCCAGCGGATAGGCGATTGTGTCGGCATGGAATGGGCCGACTTTGATGGCGAGTATATGAACGTGGTGCAGGAAAAGACCGGCACAAAGATGGAAATCTACTGCCCGTCTCGCCTGCAAGACTACCTCGCTCGCCTGCCCAAGACGGGGCGGCATATCCTCGCAAAGAACCTGACCGAGCATATCGCCAAGCGGGCCGCTCAGAAGGCCGTGGAGGAGGTTCGCAGGGCCTTGGGGATCATGGATGGCCCCGAGCGGCTGGTGCCGCATGGCTGGCGCTACACGGCGGCGGTGCAGCTATCCGATGCGGGATGCAGCGACGATGAGGTGCAGGCCGTCACCGGGCACAAGACAATGGAGATGGTGCGCAAGTATCGCGCCAAGCGCGATCAACGGGCCGCTTCAAAACGCGCTCAGGAAAAAAGGAGTCGGTGAGAACGGAACAGGACCAGAACAGGAACCTGCGAAACAAACTGCGAAACCCAAGGTTAAGCAATAGGAGGCTAGAGCGACAAAATGCAAGAAAACACTGTAAAATCAACTTGGTGCGGGTGGAGGGACTCGAACCCCCACGCCTTGCGGCGCCAGAACCTAAATNNAGTTCCGCCACACCCGCACTGGGCGCGATGTAGCAAGCCCGAAACGGATTTGCGAGAGGTTTTCGTGCCTCACTTCGCCACTTTTTAGACAAAATCCTTGCCGGTTAACCCCATGTTTGGTTACCGTGGTTGAAAAATAACAGGCAAAAATTGAGCAGGTAACACCATGACCCAGATCATGACTCGGGTCGCGTCCGGCACGTCCGTTCGCGTCACGATCCCTCTATGTCGTTCGGGCATCGCCCTCGGCACCCCCGTAATGACGACAGACGGCTCGCTTCCGGTCGAATACCTCACCGAAGGCGACCGGATCATCACCTTCGATGCTGGTGCAGTGACGCTCGACCGCGTGTCGGTTTTGACCGTTCCGATGCAGGATCTGGTGCGCATCCGACCTTCGGTTCTGAACGAAAAGGGGTTTGGACGAGACGTGCTGATGTCAGCCCGTCAGCGTATGTTGATCCGTGGCTGGCGCGCGAAAGTGTTGTTCGGGAAACAGGCCGCGCTCGTCGAGGCGCGCAAGTTTGCGGATGGCGACTACATCGAGCAACTCAAGGGTCGGGCGCCAATGCGACTTTTCCAACTCCACTTCAAAGACAACCAGCACCTCGTCCCGATCGGACCGGGCTTGATGGCGACCTCTGCGCAG
>DOUP01000179.1 GCA_003520545.1 Maritimibacter sp.
GCGGTCGCGGAAGATATCTCTCTGGACGATCTGGTCGAAGTGTTTCGCGATAGCGGGAACACGCGGGTGCCGGTGTTTCGCGGCACGTTGGATACGCCCATCGGGCTTCTCCACCTCAAGGACGTCGCGCTGAAATACGGGTTCAACGGAACGCCGGGCGATTTCGATATGGCCGCGCTCCTGCGGCCCCTGATCTATGCGCCCCCGTCGATGCCGATTGGCGTGCTGCTTCAGAAAATGCAGACCGAGCGGATGCATATGGCGCTGGTCATCGACGAATACGGCGGGGTCGACGGGCTGGTCACGCTCGAAGACCTTGTCGAGCAGGTGATCGGTGAGATCGAGGATGAGCATGACCTGGAAGAGGGCCAGCTCTGGGTCGAGGAACCGGCGGGCACCTGGCTTGTGGAAAGCCGCGCGCCTCTGGACGAGTTCGAAGAGGCCACCGGCATTACGTTGCGCGGTGAACCGGAGGACGAGGATGAGATCGACACGATGGGCGGCGTCGTTTTCCTTGCGGCCGGTCGTGTGCCGGCCCGGGGCGAAATCATCGAGCATCACACGGGCGCGGAGTTCGAAGTGATCGACGCCGATCCGCGCCGGATCAAACGGCTGCGGTTGAGAAAGGCTGGCAAGACTGACGGCTCGGATGGCGCGTGAAACCGCGCTGAGGGCGGACGCCGGGCTTTGGTTCGAGCGTCAATATGTCCGGCGGTGGCGTGTCCTGCTGACAGGCGCGATCGTCGGTGCCATTGCCGCACTTGGCCAGGCACCGTTCGGCGTTTTTCCAGCGACATTGATCGGGCTGGCGCTGGGCGCGGCCTTGATCGGTCGGGCGCCGACGGCACGATGGGCGGGCTTTGCGACATGGTCGCTGGGGCTTGGGTATTTCACCGTCACGCTCATCTGGATCATCCAGCCATTCCTCGTCGACATTGCGCGGCATGGGTGGATGGCTCCCTTCGCCCTGTTTTTCATGGCCGGGGGCATGGCGCTTTTCTGGGGGCTGGCCGGCTGGGGCGCGATGAAACTGTCGCGCGGTCGGGTGTTCTGGCTGGCGCTTGGCGCGGCGATTGGGGTGGCAGAGCTTCTGCGCGGCTGGATCTTCGGTGGCTTTCCATGGGGCGGACCGGGGCTGATCTGGATCGACACGCCCGTTGCCGGGCTGGCCCGCGTGATCGGTGTCTATGGGTTGAGCGCGCTGACGGTGGCTCTCGGAGCGGCGATCTGGCCTGCGGTCGCCTCGCGTTGGGGGCGCATCGGCTGGTTCGCGGCGGTGGCCAGCGTGGCAGTGATCTCCATGGTCATTTCACCGGACGCTCCCGGCAACACCGGAAAGATCGTGCGATTGGTGCAACCGAACGCCCCGCAACATCTGAAGTGGGATCAGGATTGGATCATGACCTTCTTCGAGCGGGCCGTGGCGCTTTCCGCTCATGACGGGACGGCCGACCTGGTGATCTGGCCGGAAACCTCGATCCCGTCGCCTCTGGGACGTGCCCCGGAACTGGAACGCATGGCGGCGGAGGCGGCCGCGCCGGCCCCGCTGGTCGCGGGTATCCAGCGTGTCGAAGGGCGGACGTGGCGCAATGCGCTGGCGCTTTACGAGGGACCGGGTGAGCCGGTCTGGGTATATGACAAGCACCATCTGGTGCCGTTCGGGGAATACGTGCCGCTCGGCAACCTCGCCGCCCGGTTCGGCATCTACGGCTTTGCGCAGCAGGACGGCAATGGCTATGCGCCCGGACCGGGACCATTGGTGAAACCACTGCCCGACGACCTCGGCGCGATCCTGCCGCTGATCTGTTACGAGATGATTTTCCCGCGGGACATCCGTGGCGCAGAGACCCGGGCCGACTGGATCTTGCAGGCGACGAACGATGCGTGGTTCGGAACCTTTTCCGGGCCGCAGCAGCATCTGGTTCAAGCGCGGTTTCGCGCCATCGAGTTCGGCCTGCCCATCGCGCGCGCGGCCAACACCGGCATCAGCGCAATGATCGACGCCACTGGCCGGGTGACCGCGAGCCTGCCGCTGGGCGAGGCGGGTGCCATTGAAGCGGACCTGCCCCGTGCTTTGCCAGATACCTTTTATTCAAGGATTGGGGATATGCCGCTCGTGGTCTTGTCATTTGTCGTGTTGGCGGGCCTTGGCGTCGCAGGGTGGATGAAACGCATTGACCGGGGGACCGCGGGGCGGTAACGCCATGGGGTCAACTGTCACAACGGCTTCCTGACGTGGCAGGGTTATCACAACGGAGCACTTTTCATGGCACGATCCAACTACGTCTTCACTTCGGAATCCGTTTCCGAGGGCCACCCGGATAAGGTCTGCGACCGCATTTCCGACGCCGTCCTCGATGCCTTTCTCGACGCGGACCCCTATTCCCGCGTGGCCTGCGAAGCATTTGCCACGACCGACCGCGTCATCATCGGCGGCGAGGTGCGTGGCCCGGGCAGCGTTCTGGAGCGTGTCGAACAGATCGCGCGCGATTGCGTGAAAGACATCGGTTATGAACAGAAGGGTTTTCACTGGGCCAACATGAAGGTGGACAACTACCTTCACGCTCAATCCGTCGACATCGCGCAGGGCGTCGATGCAGGCGACAAAAAGGACGAGGGCGCCGGCGACCAGGGGATCATGTTCGGTCATGCCACGAACGAGACCGACGCGCTCATGCCCGCCCCGATCCTCTATGCTCACAAGATCCTCAAGCGGCTGGCCGAAGCGCGCAAATACGAAGGCGTCGACAAGCTTGGCCCCGATGCCAAGAGCCAGCTTTCCATGCGCTATGAAAACGGTCAGCCCGTCGCGGTGACCTCGCTCGTGCTGTCGACGCAGCACATGGACGCGAGCATGACCTCGCAGGACGTGCGCGATCTGGTGACACCCTACATCACCGAGGTTCTGCCGGAAGAGTGGATCACCGACGAGACCGAGTGGCACGTAAACCCGACGGGTAAATTCGTGATCGGTGGGCCGGACGGTGACGCGGGCCTGACCGGGCGCAAGATCATCGTGGACACCTATGGCGGCGCCGCCCCGCATGGCGGCGGCGCCTTCTCGGGCAAAGACCCGACCAAGGTGGACCGCTCGGCGGCTTACGCGGCCCGTTACCTTGCGAAGAACGTCGTGGCCGCGGGGCTTGCCGACAAATGCACGCTGCAACTGTCTTATGCCATCGGGGTGGCCAAGCCGCTGTCGATTTACATCGACACCTACGGCACCGGCAAAGTGGACGAAGCGGCGATCGAGAAGGCTGCGGCCGAGGTCATGAACCTGACCCCGCGCGGCATTCGTGAACACCTCGGGATGAACAAGCCGATCTATCAACGCACGGCGGCCTACGGTCATTTCGGGCGGGAGCCGGAAGGCGATGGCGGCTTCTCGTGGGAGAAAACGGACCTCGTCGAGGCGTTGAAAAAAGCGGTCTGATCCTCAACAGATCCTAAATGCAAGGCGCCCCCATCCGACGGACGGGGGCGCTTTTCTTTTCCGGGTCTGGATTATTCAGCCGGAGCGAGCAGAGGTTCGCGCTTGGACACCGACCACGCGCCGGGTCCGAATGCCACGACCATCAACATGCCGCCTGCGATGGTGACGTTCTTCATGAAGGAAATCATCTGCGCCTGTGCGGCCATCGCGTCTTCCATCCCGAAAGAAGGGATAAGGTGGAACAAGACGCCGGACACGAGCGAGAAGCCGGCGAGCGCGAGCGCGGCCCAACGGGCTTGCCAGCCGATCAGAAGCGCGATGCCGCCGACGACTTCGACGAGGATGACGATGGGAAGCAGGCCACCCGGCACGCCCATCATCTCCATGTAGCCCTGCGTCCCGGCGTAACCGGTGATTTTCTGGAAGCCGGAGAGGATGAACATGAAAGAGAGAAGAAGGCGGCCCAGCGGGGCGGCGTAGGTGAGTGCGTTTTGCATGGAATTTTGTCCTGTTTGTGTTGGTCTCGATTGAAGATGGCTTCGTTTAGATCGGTGCGCTTTCGCTGTTAATTCCCCAATATTGGACAGGTTATGTGCGAAAATGCGCAGCTTTGCGGCATGGCTTGATCCCTGCCGCACGGAGGGCTAGGAGGCCACATGACCCAAGACACGCATCCCTCCGGCGCCCCGTGGCGCAACTTCTATGGCCGCTTCAAGACCAAGGGCATGCGCCCGGCGCAACAGGCCTATCTGGACGAAGACCTGCCTCGCGTGGGGCTTGCCAATGTCGGTTGGGAAGAGAACCCGGACCGCACCAAGCTCGATCTGGGCGCTGTTTTCGGCGACCGGGATGTCTGGCTCGAAGTGGGTTTCGGGGCGGGCGAGCACCTTGTGCATCAGGGCGAAACCTATCCCGACGTTGGCATCATCGGGTGTGAACCCTTCGTGAATGGCGTGGCGGCGATGCTCGGAAAACTGCGCAAATCCGAGGCGACGAACATCCGGGTGCATCCCGGCGACGCGCGCGATTTGATGGACGTCTTGCCGGACGCGTCTATTTCCAAGGCCTTCCTGCTTTATCCCGACCCATGGCCGAAGAAGCGCCACCATCGCCGCCGGTTCGTGACGCCCGAGCACCTGGAGCCACTGCACCGCGTGCTGAAACCGGGCGCCGAGTTTCGCGTGGCGACGGATATTCCGGATTACGTGCGCCAGACGATGGAAGAAGTTCCGCGCGCCGGTTTCGAATGGCTGGCCGAGCGTCCGGGCGATTGGCGCGAGGCTTGGGGTGACTGGCTGTCCACGCGGTATGAACAGAAGGCGCTGCGCGAGGGGCGGGTGCCGCATTACATGACGTTTCGGCGTATCTGAACCGACGCGCAAACCGCCGTGGACCCAGCGCGCAGGTTGCGCTATCAGCCCAAGGACTGAGTGAGGAGCATTCCATGTCCGGCCACGGCGACCCTATCCCCATGACCTCCCGCAAATCCGGCCCGCTGACCGGCGTGGCGGAGGTGCCGGGTGACAAATCCATTTCGCACCGCGCGTTGATCCTTGGCGCGATGGCCGTGGGCGAAACCAGGGTCACCGGGCTTCTGGAAGGTGAAGACGTGCTTGGCACCGCGCAGGCGATGCGCGATTTCGGGGCCGAGGTGACGCGGCACGGCGATGGTGAATGGTCGATCCACGGGGTTGGCGTGGGCGGGTTCATGGAGCCGGAGGACGTGATCGACTGCGGCAATGCAGGCACCGGCGTTCGGCTTATCATGGGCTGCATGGCGACCTCGCCGATCACCGTGACGTTTACGGGCGACGCCTCGCTGCGGTCGCGCCCGATGGGGCGGATCACTGATCCAATCGGGTTGTTCGGCGCGGCGGCATACGGGCGCACCGGCGGGCGGCTTCCCATGACCATCGTCGGCGCGCGCGATCCGATGCCGGTGCGCTACACCGTGCCGATGCCCTCGGCACAGGTGAAATCCGCCGTGCTCCTGGCCGGTCTGAACGTGCCGGGCGAAACCGTGGTGATCGAGAAGGAAGCGACGCGCGACCACACCGAGCGGATGCTCGTCGGGTTCGGTGCGGACCTGACCGTCGAGGACGGCGACGAGGGACGGGTCATTACGCTCAAAGGGCAACCCGAACTGAAACCACAGACCATCGCCGTGCCCCGCGACCCGTCGTCAGCGGCTTTCCCGGTGTGCGCGGCGCTCATCACGCCCGGATCGGATGTGCTCGTGCCGAACATCGGGCTGAACCCGACCCGCGCGGGTCTGTTCACCACCTTGCGCGAGATGGGCGCGGACCTCGTTTATGAGAACGAGCGCGAGGAGGGGGGCGAACCCGTTGCCGACCTGCGCGCGCGGTTCTCGCCCGACATGAAGGGTGTTCGCGTGCCGGAAGAGCGGGCAGCGAGCATGATCGACGAATACCCGGTGCTTTCCGTCGTCGCGGCCTTTGCCCAAGGCAAGACCGAGATGGTCGGCGTAAAAGAGCTTCGCGTGAAGGAAAGCGACCGGATCGACGCCATGGCGCGCGGGCTGGAGGCGAACGGTGTCACGGTGGAGGAAGGCGAGGACTTCATGACCGTGCATGGCTTGGGGCCGGAGGGCGTGCCCGGCGGCGGCACGGCGAAAGCGCAACTGGATCACCGCATCGCCATGTCGTTCATGGTCTTGGGCATGGCGGCGCAGGCGCCGGTCAGTGTTGACGACGGCGCGCCCATCGCCACGTCCTTTCCGATCTTCGAGCCGCTCATGTCTGGCCTTGGTGCGCAGATCGAGCGGAGCGAGGCGTGACCCTTGTCCGCGCATTCTGGTCCTTGGTGGTGCTGATGGTTGTCGGGATCGGGGTGATCGTGTTCTGGACCGGCCCGATCATTGACACTGGCGGGGTGGAGGTTTTCGACACGCGCAAGGGTGGTTATGACCTCACCACCGCGCAGGAAATCCTGCGCAGCTTGGACGACCGGGCGCGGTCGACTTACCTGGTCGGGCAGCGGATCGCGGATACCCTCTTTCCTATCGGGCTGTTCGGGGCATTGGCACTGGGCCTCGTTCTGGGCCTGCGTCGGTGGTCCTTGGCTCTCGCATTGGCGCTGACCCTTGTTCCGGCGGCTTACTTCGTTTTCGATATGCTGGAGAATGCAGGCGTCGCGCAAATGATACGTGCCGGCGCAGACGGGATCACCCCGGAGCAGGTCAATCGGGTCTCAGACTATACGGTCTGGAAGTTCCGCTTCGTGAACGCAGCGCTTGCTCTCGTCGCGCTCACCTGGATCACGCGGGGAATCGCAGCTCTCAACGACAGGAGGCAGGCATGAGTTTCACGGTGGCCATCGACGGGCCCGCGGCGGCCGGTAAAGGCACGATCTCCAAGGCCGTGGCGGCGCATTTCGGTTTTGCCCATCTGGACACGGGGCTTTTGTATCGCGCGGTCGGCAAACGGCTCTTGAGCGGTGAAGACGCCGTTCTGGCGGCAAAAGACTTGCGGGCCGAGGACCTCGACGTCGATGGGTTGCGCACGCCCGAGGTGGCACAGGCGGCGAGCCGGGTGGCGGTGGAGCCCGAGGTGCGGCAGGCCCTGGTGGATTTCCAGCGCGCCTTTGCTGCCCGGTCGGGTGGCGCGGTGCTCGACGGGCGCGACATCGGAACGGTGATCTGCCCGGAGGCCCACGCCAAGCTCTTCGTCACTGCCAGTGCCGAGGTGCGGGCGGAGCGCCGGTTCAAGGAATTGACCGAGGGCGGGCTTGAGACTGATTTCGACACGGTTTTGGCGGACGTGAAGGCGCGGGATGAACGTGACCAAAGTCGGGCGACCGCGCCGCTCAAACCGGCGGATGACGCGGTGACCATCGACACATCGGGCTTGAGCATAGAGGCGGCTATCGCGGCTGCGGTGGCCGTGGTGCAGAAGGCACGCGGATAGCCAGACCCCGGATTGGCCAGCGCCGGGCCCCGAAGAAGACCGGGGTGCGGAAATCATCGCGATGATTTCTGTCCGGACTTGTCGCGACAAGTCCGGGTCCGGTCGCGAGAGCAGCAAGGCTGGTTCATGGGGCTACGCCCGCGCTCTCACACCCCGTTTCGGCCCCCATCCCCGGGCTTTTGAGAACCGGCGGGCGGAATAAGGCGCGAAATCCCGCTAAATCCGGATCGAAACGCACCAAAGCCCTTGCCAAACAGGGTTTCGCGCCGTATGCCCGCCCCGTCAACACGGCGGTAAGCCGGGACGCCAAAGAGCGAGCAGGGTCGGGAAACCGGCCCTCTTTGTTTTCCAGATGGCCCCGCCGGACCAACGAAATCCCAAGACCCGCGGAGACAACCGTGCGGCCCGAATAGAACTGAAAAGGAAACTCTACGCTTATGAGCGCTAATACATCTATGGAGGAATTCGAGGCCCTCCTTAATGAATCCCTCGAAATGGACACGCCGGACGAAGGTACGGTTGTCAAAGGCAAAGTCATCGCTGTTGAAGCTGGCCAGGCCATCATCGACGTCGGCTACAAGATGGAAGGCCGTGTCGATCTCAAAGAATTCGCAAACCCCGGCGAAGCCCCCGATATTTCGGTCGGCGATGAAGTCGAGGTTTACCTGCGTGCTGCCGAGAACGCCCGCGGCGAAGCCGTCATCTCCCGCGAGATGGCCCGCCGCGAAGAAGCATGGGACCGTCTGGAAAAGGCATATGCCGACGACGCCCGTGTCGAAGGCGCGATCTTTGGCCGCGTGAAGGGTGGTTTCACCGTGGACCTCGGCGGCGCAGTCGCGTTCCTTCCGGGTTCGCAAGTGGACGTGCGCCCGGTGCGCGATGCTGGCCCGCTCATGGGTCTCAAGCAGCCTTTCCAGATCCTCAAGATGGACCGTCGCCGTGGCAACATCGTTGTATCCCGTCGTGCGATCCTCGAAGAGAGCCGTGCCGAGCAGCGCGCCGAAGTCATCGGCAACCTGTCGGAAGGCCAGACGGTTGAAGGCGTGGTCAAGAACATTACCGAGTACGGTGCGTTCGTTGATCTCGGCGGTGTCGACGGTCTGCTCCACGTTACCGACATGGCGTGGCGTCGCGTGAACCACCCGTCCGAGATCCTCTCCATCGGCGAGACGATCAACGTTCAGGTCATCAAGATCAACAAAGAGACGCATCGCATCTCGCTCGGCATGAAGCAGCTTCAGGAAGATCCGTGGGATCTGGTCGCTGCCAAGTACCCGCTCGAGAGCGTTCACACCGGTCGCGTCACGAACATCACCGACTACGGTGCGTTCGTGGAACTGGAGCCGGGCGTCGAAGGCCTCGTGCACGTCTCCGAGATGTCCTGGACCAAGAAGAACGTCCACCCGGGCAAGATCGTCTCCACCTCGCAAGAGGTTGAGGTCATGGTTCTGGAAATCGACCAGGCCAAGCGTCGCGTTTCTCTCGGTCTCAAGCAGACCATGCGCAACCCGTGGGAAGTCTTTGCCGAGACGCATCCCGAGGGCACGCAGGTTGAAGGCGAAGTCAAGAACATCACCGAATTCGGTCTGTTCATCGGCCTCGACGACGACATCGACGGCATGGTTCACCTCTCCGACATCAGCTGGGATCAGCGCGGCGAAGAGGCCATCCAGACTTTCCAGAAAGGCGACGTTGTCAAAGCCGTCGTTACGGAAGTGGACACCGACAAGGAGCGTATCTCGCTCTCGATCAAGGCACTCGACGGCGACCCCTTCGCCGAAGCGGTGGGCGGCGTGAAGCGTGGCCAGATCATCACCGTGACCGTGACCGCGATCGAAGACGGTGGCATCGAAGTGGAATACGNNCGCCCCGAGCGCTTCCAGATCGGTGATCACCTCGACGTGCGGGTCACCAACGTGGACGCGAAGTCGCGCCGCCTTGGCCTGTCGATCAAAGCACGCGAGATCGCGGAAGAAAAAGAAGCCGTGGAACAGTTCGGGTCTTCGGACTCCGGCGCGTCGCTTGGCGACATTCTCGGTGCCGCTCTGAAGCAGGACGACGAATAAGTCGCTCTGATTCAGAGATGAAATACGAAACGGCCCCGGAGCGATCCGGGGCCGTTTTTCCTTGCGGTGTCGCATGTCATCGTCGGCACGTTCATGCCACTCTTTTCCTGGAGGCATGTGATGCGGAATAACTGGAAAGACTGGATGGAAGTGACGAGCGCATTGGGTGTGGCTGTGCTCCTTCCGAGTAACCTCGGCGGGGCTATCAGCTTCGGTTTTTCGCTGGCGATTGCTGTCGGATTCTGGATGGTCGGGGCCACGTTGGCCATGGCTT
>DOUP01000180.1 GCA_003520545.1 Maritimibacter sp.
CCGCCGCCACCGCGCCCATGCCGGCAAAGGCATAAAGCGTGTGGGTGCCGGACACATCCGGCAGCACCGCAGTGGCAATCAGCCCAAAGGCAAGCCCGGTGAGCGCACCGACCATCAGCGCGGGCGAAAACACCCCGCCCCCCATCCGGCCCCCGATGGTGATGGCCACGGCGATGACCTTGAGCACCGCGAAAACCACGGCTTCATACAGCACAAGCTCACCTGAAATCGCCCGCGTCGTCGTCTCGTATCCAACCCCGATGATATGTGGAAAAGCGATGGCCAAGGCGCCAAGCATCAACCCCGCGACGGCAGGGCGCAGGACGGCGGGCAGGTTCAGCGCTTTTTGAAACGCGCTCCCCCAGTCCTCCGCGATGAAGATCGACCGCATGAGCGCAACCGCAACCACGCCGGACACCGCGCCCAGCAACAGGAAGGCGGGCAATTCTTGGTAGAAATCCAGTGTCACCATGGCGGGCAAGGTGAATTCCGCCACGCCGCCAAATTCCCAGCGGTTGATGACCGTGCCCGCGACGCTCGCGATGGCGATGGGCGCAAAGGCGTGAACCGCGAAATGACGCAGCACGACCTCCAGCGCGAACAGCGCCCCCGCGATCGGCGCGTTGAAGCTCGCGGATACGGCGGCAGCCACCGCGCAGCCCAGCAAATCGCGCGCCGTGACGCCAGAAGCGTTGATCCGCGCCGAAATCCACGTCGAAATCACGGCGGCCATGTGAACCACCGGCCCCTCGCGCCCCGATGACCCACCGGCCGACAGGGTGATGAGCGAGGCGAGAGCCGACCCGATGCCTGCGCGTTTTTCCACGCGCCCTTCCCACATCGCCGCGCCTTCGATCACATCGGCAACAGACCGCACACGCCCGTCATGGGTGGTCCAATTCAGGATTACCCCCACCACCAGGCCCGCCAAGGCAGGCAGGACCAGGAGCCAGAACCATGGCAGGGTTTCGGCATGGGTATGCAGGAGCGCAGGATCATCGGTGCCATAGAGAAACGCCTGTAGCGCGTTGATCCCCTTGCGGAAAAAAAGCGCAGCGAAGCCCGCCAAAATTCCGATGACGAGCGCGATGATCCAAAATTGAAGCTGATCGGGGCCTTCTTCCCTGAGCAATTTCCAGGCGCGACGGCGATAGGCGACAAAGGCACTGACCGCCTCTCCAATCGCCTGTTTCCACCTCGTGGCCATTCGGTTTCCCCTCCGGGGCTTTTCGCCACCGCCTCACCCGTCTAGATTGCCCGGGGTTTTACGAGGGGGACGGGCCATGCCCATCGAACACGCGCTGTCCGAGCTTGAGACGGTTTTAGGGGATCGGCTGAGCCGGTCCAAGTCCGATCTGGACGCACATGGCGGATCGGAAACCTATTTCCCCCTCGCGGCCCCCCAAGCCGTGGCCTATCCGGAAACCACCGAAGAGGTGTCGCGAATCGTGAAGACCTGCAATGCGCATGGCGTTCCGGTCATCGCCTATGGTGCGGGCACCTCGCTCGAAGGGCATACATCGGCGATCCGTGGCGGGGTGACACTCGACATGTCGCGCATGAACAAGGTGCTGCGTGTCAGCCAAGGCGACATGGACGCCGCCGTTCAGCCCGGCCTGACCCGCGAAGCCTTGAACGAAGACCTCCGCGCCACGGGGCTGTTCTTCTCCGTCGATCCCGGTGCCAACGCCTCGCTCGGGGGCATGGCCGCGACCCGAGCCTCGGGCACCACCACGGTGCGCTACGGCACCATGCGCGACAACGTGTTGGGGCTTGAGGTCGTCATGGCCGATGGCCGGATCATCCGCACCGGCAGCCGCGCGCGCAAATCTTCCGCTGGCTACGATCTGACCGCGCTGTTCCTGGGAAGCGAAGGCACGCTGGGCATCATCACCGAGTTGACCGTGAAGCTGCATGGCCAGCCCGAAGCCGTCTCCGCCGGTATCTGCGCGTTCGAGACGATGGGCGACGCCGTGGAGGCGGTTACGGCGGTCATTCAGATGGGTCTTCCCATGGCCAGGATCGAATTTCTGGATGCCGAGGCCGTGCGCGCGGTGAACCAGTATTCCGGCACCGACGTCGCCGAGACACCGCATCTCTTCGTGGAATTTCACGGAACCGACACGGGCGTTGCCGAGGACGCGGCCCGCTTTGCCGAAATCGTCGAGGATTTCGGCGCCAAAGGCATCGAGGTCGCGACCAAACCCGAGGAACGCTCCGCCCTCTGGACCATGCGCCACCATGCCTACTGGGCCTGTCTGGGTCTCAAGAAAGGCGTGCAGGGCGTCGTGACGGACGTCTGCGTCCCGATTTCCAGTCTCGCGCAGGCGGTCGAGGAGACCGCAGCAGACATCGAGGCTTCGATCATCCCCGGCCCGATCCTGGGCCACGTCGGCGACGGGAACTTCCACGCCATCCTGCTCGTTGACCCACGGCAACCCGACGAGCTTGAAGCCGCCAAAGCGCTCGCCGCCCGTATGAACGAACGCGCCCTGGCCCTGGGCGGCACCGTCACCGGCGAGCACGGGATTGGCATGGGAAAGCTCGCCTACATGGAGGCCCAGCATGGCGACGCATGGGACGTGATGAGCGACATAAAGCGAACGCTCGACCCGAACGGAATTCTCAATCCGGGCAAGATGGTCAAACCGGGAAACCGATGAAGGACAAGTTCAAGTCGCTCTGGGATGGAACGTTGGATTGGACCCGCCGTCGCCTGCCACCCGGAACGCGCATTGCCGCGGGGCTGGTCTTGATGGTTTTGGGTGTTTTCGGGTTTCTGCCCGTCATCGGCTTTTGGATGTTCCCGCTCGGCGTCGCGATTGCGCTGCTCGACATCAAGCCGGTCTGGCGCTGGATACGCCGTCAAAAGAAAACGTAATTTTCGAACAAAATCGGCCGCCAAGATCGAAGAAGTCGCCTTTGACCTTCACTTTTCCAACATCACCCCAAGAGTGACTTCGCCGCCGCCCGCGCCTCTGGCGTCACCGTGTCGCCCGAGATCATCCGCGCGATCTCATCGACCCGTGCGCTTGCATCCAGCGGTATGACCCGGCTCAGCGTCGCGCCATCCTCGACCGACTTCGCAACCTGCCAGTGATGTGCACCAAGCGCGGCGACCTGCGGGCTATGCGTGACGACCAGAACCTGCCCGCCCTCGTCGGCAAGCTGTTTTAGACGCCGCCCGACCGCATCCGCCGTCGCGCCACCGACGCCCCGGTCGATCTCGTCGAATATCATGGTCAGGCCCGAGGCGTCCTTGGTCAGACAGACCTTGAGCGCCAGCAAAAACCGCGACAACTCGCCCCCCGAGGCGATCTTGTTCAACGCGCCCGCAGGCGCACCGGGGTTCGTGGCCACCGTGAAGGTCACGCTGTCGCGCCCATCGGGCCCTGGCTCGCCTTTGGTCAGCGTCGTGGTGAACACCGCGCGCTCCATCTTGAGCGGCGCAAGTTCTGCGCCCATCGCCGCATCCAGCGCCACGGCCGCCTTGCCCCGCGCCTCGGACAGGGCCAGCGCCGCGTCGTCATAGACGCCCTGCGCCTCGGCCTCGGCCTTGGTCAGCGCCGCGATATCGTCGGCCCCGGCATCGAGTGCCGCCAAGCGATCATAAAGATCGGCGGCAAAGGCGCCCAGATCATCCGGCTGCACCCCGTGCTTGCGCGCCGCGGCCCGGATCGCGAACAGGCGTTCCTCGACCTCTTCCAGCTCCGCCGGGTTGAACGACAGGCTGTCGAGCGCCGTTTCCACCGCCTGCGTCGCCTCGCCCAGTTCCGCCATGGCGCGCCCCAGCGCCTCGATCGCGGGATCGAGCGCATCGCCCGCCTTGTCCGCCACACCTTCGAGCCAGCGCAGGGCATCGGCCATCCGGCCCTCGGCCCCCTCGCTGGTCCCCAGCGCCTGCGCGGCGCGGGTCACGTCCTCGCCGATCTTCTGTCCCGCCTGCATCAGCCGCCGCTGCGCGTCGAGCTCTGCATCCTCGCCCGGTTGCGGATCGAGCTTATGCAGCTCATCGGCCGCGTGGCGCAGGAAATCCTCCTCCGCCTGCGCCGCTTCCAGCGCCTCTTCCGCCGCGACCCGCGCCTTGCGGGCCGCCGCCAGCGCCCGCCATGCGGTGCGCACCTCGGCAACCATGCCATCGAGCGCGCCGAACTGGTCCAACAGCGCCCTGTGCGTGCGCGGGTTGAGCAGGCCCTTGTCGTCCTGCTGGCCGTGCAACTCCACCAACGTATCGGACAGCGCCCGCAGCACCTCGCCCGAGGCCCGACGATCATTGATCCAGGCCGATTTGGTGCCCGACGCGCGGTTCACCCGGCGCAGGATCAACTCGTCATTCACGGGGATGCCGGCCTCGTCCAACACGACATTGGCCGCATGGCTCGGAGGCAGCTCGAAAACGGCAATCACTTCGCCCTCGTCCGCGCCCTGCCGCACCAGATCGGCGCGCCCGCGCCAGCCCAGCACGAACCCCAGACTGTCGAGAAGGATGGATTTCCCCGCGCCGGTCTCCCCGGTCAACACGTTCAGACCCGGCTGGAACTCCAATTCCAGCCGGTCGATGATCAACATGTCCCGGATGTCGAGGCTGACGAGCATGGGCTGGGTCTAGAGCCACTCGCCCTTGATCATCTGGCGATAGATCGCTGCAAGCCAGTTGTTGCCCTTCTGCGCCGGTTCCAGGCCCCGTTTGGCCAGCTGCGAATAGCCGTCCTTGTACCATTGGGTGGACTGGAAGTTATGGCCGAGGATCGCACCAGCGGTCTGGGCTTCGTCGGTCAGGCCGAGCGACAGGTAGGCTTCGATCAGGCGATAGAGCGCTTCGGGCGTCTGGGTCGTGGTCTGGAACTGTTCAACCACGACGCGGAACCGATTGGTCGCCGCCGCATAATGCTTGCGCTTGAGGTAGTAGCGCCCGATCTCCATCTCCTTGGCTGCCAGATGGTCGTAGGCAAGGTCGAATTTCAGGATCGCGGACCGCGCGTATTCCGTGTTCGGATAAAGCTCGATCACGTCACGCAACGCTTGCAGCGCCTGGAAGGTCAGCCCCTGGTCACGACCGACATCTTCGATCTGGTCGTAGTAGCTGAGCGCCAGAAGATAGGTCGCGTAGGCGGCATCTTCGTCGCCGGGGTAGAAATCAACGAACCGCTGGGCCGCGGCGCGGGACATTTCGTAGTCGCTCGCCTTGTGATAGGCGAAGGCCTGCATGATCAGCGCGCGTTTCGCGATGTCCGTGTAGGGATAGACCCGCTCGACCTCGGCGAAATACTCGGCGGCTTCTTCTTCGTTACCCTGCTCAAGCTCATACTCGGCACGGGCGAAAATCTGCTCGGCGGTGAAATCCTCGATCGGTTTTTCTTCACGGTCATCACCGAACAGGCCCGAGAACAGGCCTCCGCCACCACCGCCCCCGAAAAGCCCGCCGCCACCGCCGCCGGAACAGGCTGAAAGCGATGCTACGAGGATAAGGACAGTGGTCCCCTTGAGAGCCCGTTTGCCGATCATGTCGCGCCGATTATGCATATGACTGCGCCTACCCCATCGCATGTGATTCATCGAATGCCGCGCACTCGACCTGCGTTGACCTGTTTCCTAGCACAGAAATTTTCGGTGCAAAATGCTTTGGCACTCAAAAAACACCTGATCTGGCCGGATGTCCCCCATCGGCGACAAAATGTTGTGCGGGCTTCATGTTCTGCATGAAATCCGCGCGCCAATCGCCTGACTCGAATAGAAAAAGGCCGACCCGAGGGCCGGCCCCTTCTACGAGGTTTTCGTGTATCAGTTGGCCTGGCGGCGCAGGAATGCGGGGATTTCGACCCGTTCCTGGTCCGGATCATGCTCCGCCTGCGGCGCGGGCTGCTGCTGCTGGCCCACTTGCGGCTCTGCGCGATCATGCCCCTGTTGCGCCGCTTCGCTCTGCTGGCCCGTCATCCGGTTGATGAGCGAGTTGATTCCAAAGCGCGGGCGGTCCGCCCCGCCCTGCGGCTGCTGTGCCGGAGCCTGTTGCTCGGAAGGACGGGCCTTGCCGACAGCGGCTTCGAGACGCGCCATCGCTTCGGCACTCGGCTGACCGGGCTGGGCCGGTTTCGGTGCGACGAACTGGGCCACGGCAGGCTGCTCGGTCGTGTGCTGAGGCGCCGGTTGCGGTGCTTCGGCACGCGGCTGCGGCTGGAACGCCGGGGCCGGGATGTCGTCACCGGCTTCTTCCGCCGGGAAGATGTTTTCCAGCTGCTCTTCGGCGGCGGCGGCGGTCGGGTCGATCTCTTCTTCGAAGAAGGACCGCTGCGGCTCTGCCGGGGCTTCGGCACTCGGTGCCGGTGCGGCCTCGGGCTGCTGGTGGTTTACGGTTTCGGCCACGGCGGGTTGCTGAAACGCAGGCGCCTCCTGCACGGCTTCTTCCACATCGGCCGGGGCGTTCAACGGCTGGGCCAGCGAACGGCGCGGCAGCGGAACATCAGCGTGGGCTTCGGCGGCGTCGATCCCCGTGGCGACCACGGAGACGCGCATCATGCCTTCAAGCCCGGTGTCGAGCGTGGAGCCGACGATGATGTTGGCGTCCTGGTCCACCTCTTCGCGGATCCGGTTCGCGGCTTCGTCAAGCTCGAAGAGCGTGAGGTCGTAACCGCCGGTGATATTGATGAGCACACCGCGCGCGCCCTTGAGCGAGATTTCGTCGAGCAGCGGGTTCGCTATGGCCTTCTCTGCGGCCTGGATGGCGCGATCTTCGCCCTCGGCCTCGCCAGTTCCCATCATGGCTTTGCCCATCTCGTCCATCACGGCACGAACGTCCGCGAAGTCGAGATTGATGAGGCCCGGACGCACCATCAGGTCGGTGACGCCTTTGACACCCTGGTAGAGCACGTCGTCGGCCATGGAGAAGGCTTCGGTGAAGGTGGTTTTCTCGTTGGCGAGGCGGAACAGGTTCTGGTTCGGAATGATGATCAGCGTATCGACCATCTTCTGAAGCGCGTCGACACCGTCCTCGGCCTGGCGCATGCGCTTGGCACCTTCGAACTGGAACGGCTTGGTCACGACGCCGACGGTCAGAACGCCCAGCTCACGGGCGGCCTGCGCGATGATCGGCGCGGCCCCGGTCCCGGTGCCGCCGCCCATGCCGGCGGTGATGAAACACATATGCGCACCGGCCAGCTGATCGACGATCTGTTCGATGCTTTCCTCGGCTGCGGCAGCACCCACGCTTGCGCGGGCCCCGGCGCCAAGACCTTCGGTGACCTTCACACCCATCTGGATGCGTTGTTCGGATTTGGACTGGGCGAGCGCCTGCGCGTCGGTGTTCGCCACGACGAACTCGACCCCCTCAAGCTCTTTCTCAATCATGTTATTGACCGCATTGCCGCCAGCGCCACCAACGCCAAAAACGGTGATACGGGGCTTGAGGTCGTCTTGACCGGGCATTGTGAGGTTCAATGTCATGAGCTGATCCGCCTGTCTTTCTCTGTCCTAGTTCCGAGCTGACTTTTGCCGCTCAGGATGTACCGTTTTCTCCCGGTCGTTGCCGGTTTTCTGCCTATTCCCTTCAGCTTAGCGGCGATTACCCGCTAGGTCACGCAAAAAACATGAAAACGCCCCAAAATCAGGGGTGATTTCGGGGCATCAAGCCGAGATTTGGCCTGCGCAACAAGATTTGGTGGTTACCAGTTATCTCGGAACCACTTCACCGCCCACTTCAGGCTGCGCGCCGGGTAGCTCTCCGCCGGGATGTCGAAGTCCCACCACTCGTCTTGGGGGCATGCAGCAAACAGCGACAGCCCCACCGCTGATGCGAATGCAGCACCTGTGGCCGCCTGTGGCAACCCCTGAACCCGAAGCGGACGCCCGATGCGCACTTGTTGGCCGAGTATCCTGGGTGCCAGGCCGTCCAATCCGGGGATCTGGCTGGCGCCGCCGGTCAGCACGATCTGCTGGCTGGGCAGGTATTCGAACCCGGCGGCATCCAGCCGCGCGCGCACCTCTTCGAGGATTTCTTCGACCCGTGGCCGCATGATCCCGATCAATTCCGAACGGCTCACCCGGCGACGGTCTTTCTCCCAGTCGCCGCAATCGCTGCCGATCTCGATCATCTCGCGGTCGTCCATCCCGGTGGCGACGACGCCGCCGTAAAAGGTCTTGATCCGCTCCGCGATGGCAGCCGGGATTTGCAGACCCTTGGAGATATCCGAGGTCACATGATCCCCGCCCAGGCGCACGCTGTCGGCATAAATCATGTGTTTTTTCATGAAGATAGAGACGCCGGTCGATCCGCCGCCCATGTCGATGCAAGCCGCGCCCAGCTCTTGTTCATCCTCGACGAGGCTGGCAAGCCCGGAGGCATAGGACGCGCTCGCGATGCCCGCGAGTTCAAGATCGCAGCGCTTGATGCAATAGGCTACGTTGCGCACCGCGTCCGCATCGACGGTCAGCAAGTGCATGTCCACGGCGAGCTGTTTGCCCACCTGCCCGCGCGGATCGCCCGACGGCAGGGTCGCGGCACGTTCCGCAAAGGCCTTGGCAAACTTATCCGCGATCTTTTCATCGACGATGATGCGCTCGGTCGACATGC
>DOUP01000291.1 GCA_003520545.1 Maritimibacter sp.
CCGCGATGGTTTCGGCGGATGCGGCTCCGGCGACAATTGTTGCGGCCAGTGCGGTGGTTGCGAGAAGGTTCATGTCTTCCTCCAGTTTCTCTGTTGCGTATGACAAGGGTTACGAGGAGGAAGGTCCCTGTGGATGATGTCAGTCACCGCTCTGTGTTTCTCGGTGATCCGTGATCGGCGCGTGATCGGCCGTTGATCGGTCGGACACGCAACGCGCGGCGAAGCGCAGCGGCCAGATGTCCGCCCCCGCTGTCGCCGCCCACGGCGACCAGGGCCTCGTCAACCTGCGGCTGGTCCACGAGCCAGTCGAGCGCGCCGCCGGTCTTAGTCCACGGGTTCGTTGATCTGGTCCATCGCGTCGATCACGAGCGGCTTCAACCCTTTGCCGCCAGCGGCCACATGGTCGAACAACTGACGTCGCATCCGGGGTTCCCAGAAGTCATTGATATGTGCTGCGACCAGTGCCGGGCGATCTCCCGGCTGGCTTTCGAAAAACGTGGCGATCTGGTTGGCCATGGTGACCATTTTTTCAGGCGACATCGGAAGCTCCCGTGGTGACGCGATGCGGGTGAGAATAAAGATCGAACCCCTCGCCACGCACGAATGCCGCGAGGGTAATGTTCGCGCCATCCGCAAGGGCAAGCGCGGTGGCGGTTGGTGCGGACACCGCGATGATGAAGGGCGATCCGGCGTGGGCGGTCTTTTGCACCATCTCGACCGACACGCGGCTGGTCAACACCATCGCGCCGGTCGCGGGGTCGATACCGGCGCGATGCAGGGCGCCGATCAGCTTGTCGAGCGCATTGTGCCGACCGACATCCTCGCGGGACATCGTGATCCCTTCGCCGGGGACGAGGAACCCGGCAGCATGAACCGCGCGCGTGCGATCATGTAGCGGCTGATGGGTGCGCAGCGCCTCGGTGGCGGTGGCCACTTCCTCCCGGCTCAAGCGCAGGTCGGCTTTAACAGGCGGAAGATCAGGCAATGCGCCTTCAAGACTGTCGATCCCGCAAAGGCCACAGCCAACCGGCCCCATGAGCGCACGTTGCCGGGCCTTTAGCACTTCGGACTTGTCCGATTTCAACCAGAACCGCGCCTCGATGCCGATGTCATGGGTGATGACCTCGAAGTCGTCCACATCCGCAGGTCCCGAGATTACGCCTTCTGTCATGGCGAAGCCCCAGGCGAAATCCTCGATGTCCGCCGGGGTCGCCATCATCACGGCCAGCGTGGAGCCATCGAACGAGACGGCCACCGCCGTCTCTTCGGGCAGGCTCCGGGTCACGGTGCGGGCACCATCTGGCCCGACCGCGATCCCGTTTTTGCTGACCGCGCCGTTCATTCTGCCGCCGGAAGAATACGCCGGGACTGCGCGGCCTGCTCGGCGTATTCCTCTTGCCAGTCCGTGGGACCGTTGGAGGGCGACACCTGCACCGCCGTCACCTTGTATTCCGGGCAGTTCGTGGCCCAGTCGGAGAAGTCCGTGGTGATGACGTTGGCCTGCGTGTCGGGGTGGTGGAAGGTCGTGTAAACCACGCCCGGGGATACCCGGTCGGTGAGCGTCGCACGCAGTGTCGTCTCACCGGACCGAGAGGCGAGCTTGACAAAATCGCCCTCTTTGACACCACGCACCTCGGCATCATGCGGGTGGATTTCCAACAGGTCCTGGTCGTGCCACGTCGAGTTCGCCGTGCGCCGCGTCTGCGCGCCCACGTTGTATTGGCTAAGGATACGGCCCGTGGTCAGAAGTAGCGGGAAGCGCGGCCCGGTTTTCTCGTCCGTCGCCACGTATTCCGTGATCATCAGGCGGCCCTTGCCGCGCACGAACCCGTCGATGTGCATCATCGGCGTGCCTTCCGGCGCGGCATCGTTACAGGGCCACTGGATCGAGCCAAGCTCGTTGATCTTCTCATAGGTGACGCCGGCAAACGACGGTGTCGTCGCCGCGATCTCCGCCATGATTTCGCGCGGGTGGGAGTAGTTCCAGTCCGCGCCCATGGCTTGGGCGAGAAGCTGGGTGACTTCCCAGTCGGCATACCCCGCCTTCGGGGCCATCACCTTACGCACCATGTTGATGCGGCGCTCGGCGTTGGTGAAGGTGCCGTCTTTTTCCAAAAACGACGAACCGGGCAGGAAGACATGGGCGTAGTTCGCGGTCTCGTTCAGGAAAAGATCGTGAACGATCACGCATTCCATCGCGGCAAGCCCCGCGGCCACGTGTTTCGTGTCCGGGTCCGATTGCAAGATGTCTTCGCCTTGGCAGTAAAGCCCCTTGAAGGTGCCATCCACGGCGGCGTCCAGCATGTTCGGGATACGCAGACCCGGCTCCGGGTCGATCGTGACGCCCCAGGCTTTCTCGAAGATCTCCCGCACCTCGGGGTTCTTCACGTGGCGATAGCCCGGAAGCTCGTGCGGGAAAGACCCCATGTCACAAGATCCCTGGACGTTGTTCTGACCACGCAGCGGGTTCACGCCCACGCCTTTGCGCCCGACGTTGCCGGTCAGCATGGCGAGGTTCGCGATGCCCATGACGGTGGTCGAACCTTGGCTGTGCTCGGTGACACCGAGACCATAGTAGATCGCGCCATTCTTCTCGCCCGCAAAGGTGCGGGCGGCGGCGCGCAGCTCTTCGGCCGGGACGCCCGTCAGCTCTTCGACGGCTTCTGGCGAATGACGCGGGTCGGACACGAACTCGCTATAGGCGAGGTATTCGTCCCAGTCGCAGCGCTCGCGGATATAGTCTTCATCCGCCAGCCCCTCGGTCACGATGGTATGGGCCAGCGCCGTGACCACGGCCACGTTGGTGCCGGGACGCAAGGGCAGGTGATGCGCCGCCTCGATATGTGGCGATTTCACCAAGTCGGTGCGGCGCGGGTCGATGACGATCAGCTTGGCACCTTGGCGCAGACGTTTTTTCAGACGCGAGGCAAAGACCGGGTGGCCATCGGTCGGGTTCGCCCCGATCACGATCACCACGTCGGTGTGCTCGACGCTGTCGAAATCCTGCGTCCCCGCCGACGTCCCGAAGGTCTGGCCCAGACCGTAGCCGGTGGGCGAGTGGCAGACGCGGGCGCAGGTGTCGGTGTTGTTGTTCATGAACACACC
Source organism: Maritimibacter sp. (assembly GCA_003520545.1). Taxonomy (GTDB): domain Bacteria; phylum Pseudomonadota; class Alphaproteobacteria; order Rhodobacterales; family Rhodobacteraceae; genus Maritimibacter. Next base: position 3,106 of record DOUP01000291.1, read on the forward strand.
GCGCGCAAGCTTTTGCACAAGGAAGGTTTCCTCGTTCGTGCAGCGTGAAGAAGTTATGACCCCCAGCGAACGCCGCCCGTAATTTTTTTGTAACGATTTCAGACGTTTCGCGGCGAAACCCAGGGCCTCGTCCCAGGAGACCTCCCGCCACGGCTCGTCGATCGACTCGCGGATCATCGGTGACAGGATGCGGTCCGGGTGCTCCATGTAGCCATAGGCGAAGCGGCCCTTCACGCAGCTATGCCCCCGGTTCGCCTTGCCGTTCTTGTAAGGCGTCATGCGGACAAGCTGATCGCCGTTCATCTCGGCCTTGAAGGAACAGCCAACGCCGCAGTAGGCGCAGGTGGTCACGACCGCGCGGGTCGGCGTGCCAAGCTCGGCCACGGATTTTTCCTGAAGCGTTGCCGTCGGGCAGGCCTGCACGCAGGCGCCACAGGACACGCAGTCCGACGACAGGAAATCGTCCATCGGTGTGCCGGCGGAGACGCGGCTGTCAAAACCCCGGCCTTCGATGGTCAGTGCGAAGGTGCCTTGGACTTCTTCACAGGCCCGCACACAGCGTGAACAGACGATGCACTTGGAGGGGTCATAGGTGAAATACGGGTTCGACTCGTCTTTCTCCATGTAGCGGAAGTTACCGGGCAGGTCGGTGTCGTCCGCGCGGCGCTTGGCATCCGCGAGCGACAGCGCGCCGTCGCCGGTCGGGTCGAAGTGGTTCTGACCGTACTCATAGCGCACATCGCGCAGGCCCACGGCCCCGGCCATGTCCTGCAATTCGCAATCGCCGTTGGCGCTACAGGTCAGGCAATCGAGCGGGTGATCGGAGATGTAAAGCTCCATCACGCCCTTGCGGATGCGTCGAACTTTCGACGATTGGGTGTGAACCACCATGCCTTCGGTCACCGGCGTGGTGCAGGAGGCGGGCGTGCCACGCCGCCCCTCGATTTCCACGACGCAGAGGCGGCAGGAGCCGAAAGCCTCGACGTTATCCGTTGCACAGAGTTTCGGAACGGTGATCCCCGCCTCGTAGGCGGCCCGCATCACGGAGGTGCCCTCGGGCACGGTCACGGCCGCCCCGTCGACGGTCAGGGTGACTGGCGCGCCGGTCTTGGCGGGCGTGCCTTTGTCGCTGTCGTCCCAGGGGATGATGAAGTCTTTCATGGCGTCATCCTTTTCGATTGGCCGTCGCATGGGCGTCGAGTGTTTCGATTTTGCGCATCCGCTCCATGGGGCGCGGGCCATTGTGTCTTTCCGGTCCGGAAATATCCCGGGGGAGCGGGGGCAGCGCCCCCGCACGGATCGGCTGCGTTAGCAGGCGAAACCGGATCATTCTGCTGCCTCCCTGGCGGTGGCGAAGTCGTCCGGGAACAGGGTCAGCGCGGACATGACAGGGTAGGGGGTGAAGCCACCCAACGCACAGAGCGAGCCGTCGGTCATGGTTTCACACAGATCGGTGAGAAGCTCTTTCGCGGCATCGTCGCCAGCGGCGATACGGTCGATGGTCTCGACCCCGCGCACCGCGCCGATGCGGCAGGGGGTGCACTTGCCGCAGCTTTCCACGGCGCAGAACTCCATCGCGAAACGAGCCATCTGAAGCATATCGGCGGTGTCGTCGAACACGGTCAAACCGGCGTGACCGATCAACCCACCGGCCCCGTCGAACTCTTCGTATCCGAAGGGCGTGTCGAACTGGTCCGGGCCGAAATAAGCGCCCAGCGGTCCGCCGACCTGCACCGCTTTCACCGGGCGGCCCGAGCGGGTGCCGCCACCGATGGAATTGACGATTTCACCCAAGGGCAGACCGAAAGCGACCTCGTACAGCCCGCCGTATTTCACATTTCCCGCAATCTGGAGCGGGATGGTGCCGCGCGAGCGACCCAGGCCGAAGTCCGCGTAATATTGCGCGCCCTTCTCGAAGATCACCGGAATGGTCGCGAGCGAGATCACGTTGTTCACGACCGTTGGCTTGCCAAGGAAACCCTCCAATGCGGGCAGCGGCGGCTTGGCGCGGACCACGCCGCGCTTGCCTTCGAGCGAGTTGAGAAGCGAGGTTTCCTCGCCGCAGACATAGGCCCCTGCACCGACGCGGATTTCCATGTCGAAGGCCGGACCCTTGCCCAGAATGCTGTCGCCCAGCACGCCGTTCGCGCGGGCGATCTTCACCGCTTTGTTCATGATGTGGATCGCGTCCGGGTATTCGGAACGCAGGTAGACATAGCCTTTCGTCGCGCCGACCCCGACGCCCGCGATGGCCATGCCTTCGATCAGCGAGAAGGGGTCTCCCTCCATGATCATGCGGTCGGCAAAGGTGGCACTGTCGCCTTCGTCCGCATTACAAACGATATACTTCTGATCGGCCTCGGCCTTGGCGACGGTCTCCCATTTGATGCCGGTCGGGAACCCCGCGCCACCACGCCCGCGAAGGCCCGATGCTTTCGCTTCCTCGACCACGCCGAGGTCGTTCATGCCGATGGCCTTCTCAAGCCCGGCCAGACCGCCGTGGGCGCGGTAGGCGTCCAGATCGAGCGGGTCGATCACGCCGCAGCGCTGGAAGGTGAGGCGCGTCTGACCGGCAAAGAACGGGATCTCCTCGGTCGGACCGTGCCCTTCGAGCGATCCGTCCAGAAGCGCGGGTACATCGGCCAGCGCCAAGGGTCCGAAGGCATGGCGGACCCCGTCGATCTCGACCTCGGCCAGCGGCTCCAGCCAGGTCATGCCGCGCGACCCGACACGGACCAGTTCGGCTCCCGCGTCGGTGAGCGCCTGCGCGATTTCATCGGCGCCGAGCGCTCGGGCAACTGCGTCCTGCGAAAGAAAAATCTTCATGCGCCGGCCTCCTTGAAAACGGCTGCTAGCCTGTCCTCGTCGAGCCCCGCGACCACGCGGTCATCCACCATGGCGGCCGGACCGTTGGCACAAAGGCCGAGGCAATACACAGGCTCGATGGTAACAGCCCCGTTCGGTGTCGTCCCATGCCAGGACGTGCCGAGTGTCGCCAAGGCCCGCTCCGCCAGCGCGTCGGCGCCCACCGATTTGCAGGCCTCCGCGCGGCAGATCTTGACCACGTGGCGGCCCGCCGGGATCGAGCGAAAATCGTGATAGAAACTCATGACCCCGTGCACCTCGGCACGGCTGATGTTCAACGCATCGGCAATCAGCGGCAGGGCGCTGTCCGGCACATGATCGAAGGCCTCCATCATCCCGTGGAGAATGGGAAGGAGCGGACCTTCAAGATGAAGGTGGGCGTCGATAACGTCCCTGATCGCCTCGGGTGCGGGCGCGGCTGGCAGTTGGGCTGGCATGGATCCTCCGGATTTTGCCGGACCCTGCACAGAATCATAGCGATGATCAATATTGATAATTCGTTGGATGATAGAAAATATCTATCAATATTCAGGCGCTCGCCAGCCGTTTCGCGGCATCAAGAAGTGCTTGTAAAACAGGGGTTTGAGGCTCCTGGTATGGGGCGACAAGCCCCACGGACGGGCCGGGGTGGTCGGTCACGATCGGTATCACGGCCACATCACGTCCGTTGGCGAGGCTCTGCGCCATGTCGACGGGCAGCACGGTGGACCATCCGCCTTGCTCTACATGGCTCACCAGGACCACGGTGGAATTCGATTCCATGTCGGCTTCGGGGGCAAGTCCGACCTCCATGAACGCACGGTTGATGATGCGGCGGTTCTGCATATCGGGCGTCAATAGGCACAGTCGATGACCCGCGAGGTCGGCCCAGCCGATCTGAACCTGGTCCGCGAGCGGATTGTCCTGCCCGGTCACCAAGGCGTAGGATTCACGGTAAAGCGTCAGGGTCGTGACCCGGCCGAGCGGTTCGTTGTCGAGATAGGAAAGCCCCAGGTCGGCCTCAAGGTTCTCCAACATCTCCAGGATCTCGGCTGAGGTTCTGCTGAGAATGGTAAAGCGCACATTGGGATGGGCCGCGCTGAAACTCGCGGCGAGACGAGAGGCCCATGTGAGGCCGGTGGGGATGACGGCGAGCCGGAGGTGTCCCGACAACCCCTCCCGTGCAAACCGCATCTCGTCTTTCAGCCGCTTCGCATCGCCCACGATCTGCCGCGCCCAGTCGAGCGTGCGCGCGCCCTCGGGTGTCAGCCCCCCGAACCGTGAGCCGCGCTGCACGAGCTTGACCCCAAGCTCGGCCTCAAGCTGCTTGATCCCGGCGGATAACGTCGGCTGCGTCACGCCGACCGCTTCGGCGGCGCGACCGAAGTGCCGCTCGTGGGCGAGGGCGATGAACATTTCGAGTTTATGAAGCATGTTCGAAAATTAGCATGGCAATCGGGATCATCCATCGAAAAAGCAAATCGAATGTCGAATACCTGAAGCCATCGTCACGCATAAGCCATTTTTGACTCGGTTCGAATCGATTGCGGCCTTATGAGTCGAAATCCCGGTGGGGGCCGGGAGATAGGATCGATGTGTATGTTCAAGACGCGGCTCATGGCCTTCGTCGCCCTATGTTGCGCGGCCTTCGCCAGCCCTCTTGCAGCGCAGGAGCGCGGGCTGCTGGATTACACGACCTTCGCGACGAACGATCTCTACGGAGACGGTCAGGACCGATGGCAAAGCGCATCCAACATGATCTCGTTTCTTTACGGCCCGAAAGACCGTTATGACCCGCCGGCGCAGTTTGGCCGTTTGTGGGAACTGCGTGGCGGGCTTCAGATCATCACACCCGAAAACACGCGCGCGCCGGCGGCCGGGGACCGCCGGGTCGCGGGCATCTTGCGCGCTGGGCTTTGGACACATGCGGCGCGCGGCGGATGGGATTTCGCGCTCGGCGGCGGGGTCGAGGCGGTCGGGCCGGCGACGCGGCTCATTTCCTTGCAGGATAGGTTTCACCAGCGGTTTGGATTTGACCGGATATCTGCGGGCGCGCAGGCCAGCCAGATCGGCAATCGCGTCCGCCCGATGGCTTCCGCGACCGCGTCTTATGACGTCTCTCTGGGCGACGCGGTCACGCTCCGCCCGTTCGTCGAGGGGCGATACGGGTTGGAAAGCTATGCGCGCGCGGGGTTCGATTTGACCCTGGGTCCGGGTTTCGATCACGGGGTGTTTGGTCGCGATTACGTCACGGGCCACAAGTATCAGGTGCTCGAAGGCGCGACGGAGCCGGGGGTGACGGCCGTCTTCGGCGCTGACGTGGCGCGGGTGTTTTCCTCCGCATACCTCCCGGCGCCGACCTATCGCCCCACGGCATTGCGCAGCCGTGTGCGGGCCGGGATGATGGTCGAAGACAAGCTGTTCTCGCTCTTCTACGGCGCCACCTATCTGGGGCCGGAATTTGTCGGCCAAGGCGGCGGACAGGTCGTGGGATCGTGGCAGCTTCAGCTCAAATTCTGAGCCACCGACGCTGCACACACGCAGAGCGAGTCCTCGGGACAAAAATCCTTAACACCGCGAATCGCGCGTGTTAGGGTGACGGCATAAATGAACGAAGCGGTCCATAGAGGTCGCCGTTTGATAACCGAGCATAGGCAGGCAAACAGGCATGATGACGGGCATTCTTGGCTCGTTTGTTATCTCCTGGTCCCAAACCGCAATTGATGGTCTCGTGGGTGCGCCCCGCGGAGCCTTGGGTATTGGGGCAAGTTGGCAGTGGCGCGGAGACGCTGTGCGGGTGGACGGCCCGCAGGACGTGATCCGATTGAACCTTGCCACCGGAGAGGCAGACATTCGCGAGCGCGTGGCACGCAAGGTGCACCGCATGTTGGGAGACGAACTGGGGCATCCGCAGAGCAAAAGCCGCGTGGACCATGTGTTCGATCTCGGATTCACCGTGACCGATGGATATCACAGCTACGATATATCGGTCGTGGACAATGGCCATGCCGGTGGTACGCTCTTGATGTTTCACGACAGCTTGCCGCCGAGTGATCGCGACCTTTGGGTTGTCGAGGCGCGGATGGAGGCGGTCGAAGTGCACCGGCAAATCGACCAGCCGACCGGTGTGATCTGTTTCACCCCGGGCACGCGCATCCGAACCGCGAAGGGGGACGTGGCCGTCGAAGACATCCGCGAAGGCGACCGCATTCAGACCAAGGACAACGGTCTCCAGGAGGTGCGCTGGATCGGACAGAAAAGGGTGACCGGCGCCCGGCTCTATGCGCTTCCCGAGCTACGCCCGGTCCGCCTGCGTTCCGGCGCCCTGGGCAAGGATCGACCGGACGGGGATTTGCTGGTTTCGCCGGCGCACCGGATGTTGGTCAAGGGCCAGAAGGCCCATGCACTCTTCGGTGAAGACGAAGTCCTCGTTGCCGCGCGCGACCTGATCGACGACCGTTTCATCACGCGGGACCGGTCCGTGTCCTGTGTGACCTACATCCATCTTCTGCTGGATCAGCACCAGGTGGTGTTCGCCAATAACCTGGAGACCGAGAGCTTCCTTCCCGAAGACGAAGCGATTGCGGCCGTCGAGCAGGCGCAGCGCGACCGGCTTCTATCCGAAATGCCGGATCTGAGCATGGGGGCCAGCGGATACGGCGCTGCCGCGCGTCGTATCCTGTCGAAAGCCGAAGCGGCGATCATGGGCGCCGGGCTCTAGCGCACGTCCGAGACGCGAAAAGCCGGTTCCCACTTTTACGCGACGTGCTCGAAGCCCCCGCGCCTGCGGGCTCAAGCGGCCCCGTTACCGTCGGTTGGGTTTGTCTTTCGTGACCCGCTTGACGTGTTTCGCAAAGCCTTTCTGCCGCGCGCGTTTTTCCGCGATGCTTTCGCGATTGTGCGTTTCTTCGGCGGCCAGCTTGCGGAACCGCTCCAGCCGGGCTGGATCCAGATCGCCTGACGCAATCGCCGCCTGCACCGCGCAGCCCGGTTCGCTCTCATGCGCACAGTCCCGGAACTTGCAGCGGGTGGCGAGGTCTTCGATGTCTTCGAACAACTCGGAAATACCGGCCGCCACATCCGTGAGCTGCAACTCGCGCATCCCCGGGGTATCGAGCACGGCGGGGCCGTTCTCGGTCAGGTAAAGCTGTCGGTGCCGGGTCGTGTGCCGCCCCTTGGCGTCGTCCTCGCGCACCCCCTGGGTGTCGAGCTCCGTGCCCGCGAGCGCATTGGTCAGCGTGGACTTCCCAACGCCGGAGGACCCAAGGAACGCGACGGTCCGACCGGGTTTCGCCCAGTCTGACAGACATTCGGCAACGTCGTCCTTTTTGGCATTGATCGCCAAAGCGGGCACGCGGTCCGAAATCGCGGCCGCGCGCGCGAGGTAATCTTCGGCATCGTCGGTCAGATCCGGCTTGGTCACAAGGATGACGGGGTCGACGTCGGCTTCGAAACACAAGGCGATGTAGCGTTCGAGCCTTGCGATGTTGAAATCCGCGTTGGCCGAGGTGACGATGAACACCGTATCCACGTTGGCCGCGATCAATTGGACGTATTTCAAACGCCCCGCCGCGACCCTTTGGATCAGCGACTTGCGCTCCAGCCGGACGCTGTCCTTGGGATGTTCCGCGTCATACAGAAGCCAGTCGCCGACAGTCAGGTCGTCGTCCGGCGGCACCTCGACGTTGAGTGTCTCGCCAAGACAGACGAGGCCGGAGCGGTGGACTTCGGTTATGCGCACCGGGGGCGTTTCGGTCAAAGCATCCGCTTCAAGCTGCTGCGCGAAGAACGGTTGCCAACCCAGCTGCGACAGGCGCGTCGCGGCGGGTTTCGGCGTGGCGTTGGGGAAAAGCTGGGAATAGTCCCGTGTCATGGATCGTATCTTTCTGAAAGGTCTCGAACGCTCGAACATGGTTCACGGCCCGCAGGCGGCGGGTCTTACGGTCGGTCATGTGAGGGGAGGCCATCGTGCCTCCCGGCCTTAACAGGTCATAAACGCTCCATTGTCGTTGGCCGCGATGATAGAGAACCAGTGTCTCAAGGCAAGAAAGAAAGGCGAATGAGGGTGTGACAAAGCGTTGACTCGCCCGAATGGCACTGTATAAGCCCGCCATCTGGCCTCCGCGTGGGGCCAGTTTTCATTGGTGTTGGTGGCCCTCGCGAGAGGCAGCCTGTCAACCCGGGGCGCTGGATCGGTCAAACGAAACAGTCCGGGGAGAGGACAACGCCCTTCAATCCCGGCGATTGGCGGGGTTCGAAAAGCGCCTACCTTCGAGCCGAGACGCGATCTCGACCCGAAAAGTGGGAA
>DOUP01000257.1 GCA_003520545.1 Maritimibacter sp.
GGCTGCGCTCCATCGACGTGCAGATGCTGCGCATTCTCGAGGAGATGTCCGCGGGGCGGCAGGAGAGCATGTCCGAGCTTCGCCATGACATCCAATCGCTGACGCGCGCGATCCGGAGCCTCGGGGGGCAGGGCTGATGGCACTGGCCCGCCGCTCCGCGCGCAACGTCTCCGGGTCGATTTGGCCCGGGTTCGTGGACGCGATGACCGCGCTCTTGCTGGTTTTGATGTTCGTTCTGACCATTTTCATGGTCGTGCAGTTCGTCCTGCGCGAGGAAATCTCGGGGCAGGCGACGAAACTGGACAACCTTTCACTGCAAGTTGCCGACCTTGCCGATGCCTTGGGGCTGGAGCGGCAGCGAACCGAAAACCTGCGCGAGGAACTAGGCGGGCTGACCTCGACCCTAAGCGATGTGCGGGCGGAAAACGCGTCGAATATCGCGCGGATCGCAAGCCTTACGGCACAAACCGAGGAACAGGCCGCGCGGATCGCTTCGTTCGAAGACCAGGTGGCCTCCCTGCTCGCCGAACGGGACCGGGCCTTGGAAGAAGGTGAAGTCTTGACCGCGGATATTGCCGAGTTGGAAGCCGCACAGCGACAGTTGATCGACGAGAAAGAGGCGCTTCAATTGGCCTTGGCCCGCGCACGCGACGAGGTCGACGCGGAGACCGAGGCCGCGCGTTTGGCAGCAGCGCGACGCGAGGCCGTCGAGGCGATGTTGGCCGAGATCCGGGCTGAGAACGAGACGTTGGAAGCCACGATCACCGAACAGGAGACGGTGATTTCAGAGGCCGAGCAGGCGCAGCTTGCGGATGCGGCGGCCCTGGAAGCGTTGCGGGCGCGGCTGGAAAACGCGGATGACGAGATTACCGCGATGAGCCTCGCCCTGGACGAACAACGTCGAAAGGCCGAGGAAACGTTGACGCTTCTCGCAGCGGCCAATGCCGCGCGCGAGGATCTGGAGGCGGCGCGCGACGCGGCTTTGAGCGAGGCGGACCGGCAAGCGGCGCTCCTCGCGACCGCGCGCGAAACGCTCGCGGGCGAAGAAGAGCAATCGGAAGAAGCGCAGCGGCGCGTGGCTTTGCTAAATGAACAGGTGGCCGCGCTGCGCTCGCAATTGGGCAATCTGCAAAACGTATTGGACGAGGCGCAGGCGGCCGAGGAAGAGGCCCAAGTTCAGGTGGAAGCCTTGGGTTCGCGGCTCAATACAGCACTGGCGCGGGTCGCGGCCGAACAGCGCGCGCGTGCCAATGCGGAGACGGCCCGGGCCACGGCGGAGGCGGAAACTGCGGCATTGGAGGCGGCGGAGGCCGAGCGGCTGCGCGCCGAGGCGCGGGAGTTGGAGAACTATCGCTCCGAGTTTTTCGGCAAGTTGCGGCAGGTTCTGGGCAACCGCGAAGGTGTGCGGATCGAAGGTGACCGCTTCGTGTTCTCCTCGGAGGTTCTGTTTGATGTGGGCGGCGCGGATCTTGGTCCCGAAGGGCAGGCGCAGATCGCGCGGGTTTCGGACATTCTGCTCGATGTGGCGTCCGAAATCCCCGAAGGGATCGACTGGATCTTGCGTGTCGATGGGCACACGGACGCGACGCCGTTCCGGGGGAACGCACGTTACGAGGATAACTGGGAGCTCTCCCAGGCGCGCGCCTTGTCGGTCGTGCGTTACATGATGGACGATCTGGGCTTCCCGCCCGAGCGGCTGGTGGCGGCCGGTTTCGGGGAGTATCAGCCGATCGCGGAGGGCGACAGTGATGCCGCGCTGGCTGCGAACCGGCGGATCGAGTTGAAGCTCACCGAGAAATAGTCGTCACTCGGCAACGGTGATGCGTGTGTTGTCAAAACTGATGGGGAGGCCGTCGCGCAGGAGGCGCGCGGCGATGACGTATTCGCCGACAGGCCACCCGCTGTTTGGGATGCGTTTTCCAGATGCACGGAAGAGCATAGCCTGGGTCCGCGTCAGGGTCTGTTCGTCTTTGATCAGGCGCCTTCGGTCCGGAAAGAGGATTTCGATCTCGACCGTATCACCTGTGCGCCCGCCAGCGATCAGCACCCATCCAACGAGAGCAGGCGCATTCGGCGCGAATGCTTCGTCGCGATAGCCGCCCGCCTTGAGCAATTCGAAATCCGGGACAGCGTCGGCCATTCCAAGTCCAATTATTAGGCCGCTGTCGTAGGGCGTCAGGTCGCGCCAGAGGTCGTCGTCCGGGCCGTCATCCTCACCGCAGGATAGGATGTCGTCGGTGTTGAATGGGTCGACGATCTGACCGTTCTTGCGGACTGCCAAATGAACATGCGGGAATTCGGTGCGCCCGGAGTAGCCGACGTCGCCAAGCGGTGTGGCCAGTGATACGCGCTGGCCTTTCTTGACGGCGAGGCTGCCGTTCTTGAGGTGGCAGTATTGGGTTTCCCACCCGCCTCCGTGGTCGATCACGAGGCCGTTTCCGCATTCACGACCATCAAGCGTGGCGTCGAACCCATCGGAGAGGCCGGTGTCTGGCATGCCGTCCCGCAACGCGGTCACGACACCTGGGGCGGCGGGCAAGACGGTCACACCCGCTTCCATTGCCGCGAATGACGTCACTGCGAAGTCGGTGCCCTTATGTCCGTCATAACTGCGTGGACCGCAGGTGAAATCCGCTGCCCCTTCGGACGGGTCGCTGTCGACGTAGTTAAGAATGAAGCAGTCTTGACCCAAGGTGCAGTCCAAGGGCAGCGACAGGATGGGGTCGCGCGCGAGGGCAGGCGTTGCGAGGAGCAGGGTCAGAAGCAGGGCGGCGCGAAACATGAGCGTCACAGTAGGAGCGGAGTGCGACACAGGGCAAGCCAAAGAAAAACCCCCGCGCGATTGGCGCGGGGGTTCGCTGTTTGATGGCCCGGATCAGTCCGCCGTGAGAAGCGGAGGCTTTTTCTTGCTGGCCAAGCGTGGCGACCCGGCTTCTTCGATCCGCAGGTCAATCTCGCCGTTCTTCACGCCGACCTGAACCACACCACCTTTGGCGAGCTTGCCGAAGAGCAACTCCTCCGCCAGCGGCTTCTTGATGTATTCCTGGATCACGCGACCCAACGGACGGGCACCCATCCGGTCGTCGTAGCCCTTGTCGCCCAGCCATTCGGTCGCTTTCGGCGTCAGCTCTATGGTCACGTTGCGGTCCATGAGTTGCGCTTCCAGTTGCAGCACGAACTTCTCGACGATCTGGCCGATCACCTCTTTGCCCAGCGGAGCGAAGGAAATGACCGCGTCCAGACGGTTGCGAAATTCCGGCGTGAACGTGCGTTCGATGGCCGCCGTATCCTCGCCCTCGCGGCGCACGTTGCCAAAACCGATGGCTTCTTTCGCCTGTTCGGCGGCCCCGGCGTTCGAGGTCATGATGAGGATGACATTGCGGAAGTTCACCGTGCGACCGTTGTGGTCGGTGAGCTGACCGTGGTCCATCACCTGCAACAGGATGTTGTAGACATCCGGGTGCGCTTTCTCGATCTCGTCGAGCAGGAGCACGCAATGCGGGTGCTGGTCGACGCCGTCGGTCAAAAGACCGCCCTGGTCGAAGCCCACGTAGCCCGGAGGGGCGCCGATCAGACGGGAGACCGCGTGTTTTTCCATGTACTCCGACATGTCGAAGCGCAGGAGTTCCACACCGAGCTGGTCGGCCAATTGCCGCGCCACTTCGGTTTTGCCCACACCAGTCGGACCGGCAAACAGGTAGTTGCCGATCGGCTTTTCGGCATCGCGCAGACCGGCTCGGGCCAGCTTGATCGCCGAAGACAGGGCCGTAATCGCCTTGTCCTGACCAAAGACCACGCGCTTGAGCGACCCTTCAAGGTCCTTAAGCACGGCCTGGTCGTCCTTGGACACCGATTTCGGCGGGATGCGGGCGATCTTGGCGATGATATCCTCGATCTCCTTCACGCCGATGGATTTGCGACGCTTCGAGGCGGCGACAAGGTGCTGGGCCGCGCCCGCCTCGTCAATCACGTCGATGGCCTTGTCGGGCAGTTTGCGGTCGTTGATGTAACGGGCTGACAGCTCGACAGCGGTCTTGATCGCGTCGTTGGTGTATTTGATCGCGTGATGCTCCTCGAAGTGCGGCTTGAGGCCCTTGAGGATTTTCACGGCGTCCTCCACCGAAGGCTCTTCCACGTCGATCTTCTGGAACCGGCGGCTCAGCGCGCGGTCCTTCTCGAAGTGCTGGCGGAATTCCTTGTAGGTGGTGGAACCCATGCAGCGCAGTTTTCCGCCCTGAAGCGCGGGCTTCAGGAGGTTGGAAGCATCCATGGCGCCGCCTGAGGTGGCACCCGCGCCGATCACTGTGTGAATCTCGTCAATGAAGAGCACCGCGTCCGGGTGGTTTTCCAACTCGGTCACGACCGCTTTCAGACGCTCCTCGAAGTCACCGCGATAGCGGGTGCCGGCGAGCAGCGCGCCCATGTCGAGGCTGAAGATCACGGTCTTGGACAGGACCTCCGGCGTGTTGCCGGTTTCGATCCGCATGGCGAGACCTTCGGCGATGGCGGTTTTGCCAACACCGGGGTCACCCACGAGAAGCGGGTTGTTCTTGCGGCGGCGGCACAGGACCTGGATGCAGCGCTCCACCTCGGAGTCGCGCCCGATCAGCGGGTCGATGTCGCCCGCACGGGCTTTTGCGTTCAGGTCCACGCAATACTTGGCGAGCGCCGAATCCTTGGCTTCTTCATCGGCGGCGTCGTTGGTCGCCTCTTCGAAGTCCGGCGAGCCGGAGATCGGGCGGGTTTCGCCGTAGGACGGATCCTTGGCCACGCCATGCGCGATGTAGTTTACCGCATCGTAGCGCGTCATGTCCTGCTCTTGCAGGAAGTAGGCCGCGTTGGATTCGCGTTCGGCGAAAATCGCGACGAGCACGTTGGCGCCGGTCACTTCGGTGCGGCCAGACGACTGCACGTGGATCGCGGCGCGTTGGATCACGCGCTGGAAGGCTGCCGTGGGGACGGCTTCCGACCCCTCGATGTTCGTTTCGAATGCGCCGAGTTCATCGTCGATGTAGGAGACGAGAGTCTGGCGCAGCTCCTCCAGATCGACGCTGCATGCTTTCATCACACGGGCCGCATCGGGCTCGTCGATCAAAGGCAGAAGCAGGTGTTCCAGCGTCGCCAACTCATGCTGTCGTTCATTGGCATGAGCGAGCGCGGCATGGATGGCCTGTTCGAGCGTGTTGGAGAATGATGGCAAGTGGACACTCCTCGGTTCTGTGGCCGGGGGCGGGATTTCGGGCCCGTCCGCTCCGACCGTGGCCTCGTACAATTAAGGTTCGGTTTTCCGAACGTATCTTCAAGGGTTTTCTCACCAAAATTATCTCACACAGCGGTGATCGTGTGCTTTTGGCTTAGAAATTATCCTTGGCACGGCGGATTTCGGCGAAAACCTCGGCGTCGGATGCGTGATCCATCCCGACGGCGTGTTTCATGTCCGACTGTCCTGCGCGCAGGAAAGGGTTCGTCTTTTTCTCTTCGCCCAGGATCGACGGCACGGTGAATTGACCGGCAGCGCGGAGTTCAGAGACATTGTCGGCGCGTTGGATCAGCGCGGAATTCTGGGCGTCGACCGACAGCGCGAACCGGGCGTTTGCCGCGGTATATTCGTGGCCCGAGCAGATCTGGGTGTCGTCGGGCAATTCCATGAGGCGGCTTAACGTGCCCCACATCTGCTCCGCCGTGCCTTCGAAGAGGCGACCGCAGCCAAGCGCCATCAGGCTGTCGCCGGTAAAGGCCACACCTGCGTCTTCGACGTAGAACGCGATGTGGCCGATGGTATGGCCGTCCGCCGCGATCACATCGACAATGTGGCCCGCGAAATCGAGCGGGTCACCGGGCTCTACGGCGACATCGAGCGCAGGCAGGCGTTCGGCGTCGGCCTTGGCGCCGATCACGCGGCAGCCGAATTCAGCCCGCAAATCGTCCACGCCTTCGATGTGGTCGCCGTGGTGGTGCGTGATGAACAGGTCATCGAGCGTCCAGCCGCGATCCCTCAACGCTGTGAGAATCGGCGCGGTTTCCGGAGCGTCGAACAGCGCGGTCTTGCCCGCTTTCGCGTCGTGCAGAAGGAAAGCGTAGTTGTCCGAGCGGCATGGGATGGTGACGAGTTCTAAAGCCATGGGGGAAATATGGGATGTATGAGCCGAATGCTCAAGGGCTGGTGTGGCGGTTTGCCCCTTCCCCTGAGTGTGTGATGCGCTAACGTGCCCCCATGCATCTGGACGCGCAGGATCTTCGCTCGTTTTACTACCGGTCGGCCTTGGGCCGGGTGGCGCAACGCCATATTCGTGACAAGCTGGTTTCGATGTGGCCGGGAAGTGCCAAGGGGCAGACGGTCGTCGGCTATGGATTCGCCGTGCCGCTCCTGCGCCCTTTCCTTGCGGATGCGCGCCGGGTGATCGGGCTGATGCCGGGGCCGCAGGGTGTCATGGCCTGGCCCGCCGGGATGCCGAATGTATCCGTTCTCTGTGAAGAGGTGCTCTGGCCCATCGACACGGGCGTGGTGGATCGGCTGGTCCTGATGCACGGGCTTGAAACCTGCGGCGATGCACCCGCGCTTCTCGATGAGGCTTACCGCGTGCTTGGACCCGGTGGTCGGGTTGTCTTTATCGTGCCGAACCGGGCCGGGCTGTGGTCACGCTCCGACAATACGCCGTTTGGGTATGGGCGACCCTATTCGACCGGACAGCTCGAGACGCTGGTCAAATCGCATGGTTTCGTGATCGAGCGGCACACGGTCACGCTGTATCAGCCGCCCACCCACCGCCGGTTCTGGCTCAAGACCGGGCCGATGTGGGAAAAGCTGGGGCAGGGAGTGCCGCGGATCGTCGGAGGGGTGCTCATGGTCGAAGCTTCCAAGCAGGTGCGCGCGACGCCGAAGTCCGGGCTGGGCGAGGCGGTCAAAAAGCCGCTGTCCGTGCTGGACGGTTTGGGCGCCGCGAAGCCGACACCGAGCCGGCGAGCGGGTGGATAGCGGCCCGGGAGGTGGCGACCCTCTCCAAGGGGATTCGGTGCCGCTTTTGCGAAACAATGGTTCGCATCCGTTGGATTTGGAGGCTTGAGGCACAGAAAACGTGTGACTCGGCCTCCCCGTGCCATATGTTGGCGCAAAACTCGTGCTAGCGTGTTGCGGGTTCCGAAATGCTCTGCTAGACCGCCGCTGAATTTCAGATGGCTCGCTAGACGCGCGGCATCAAGAGGCCGCCCCTGACTGCCACACGGCAGCCACGCAAAGGGGCTAAAGACATCGGAAGGGTGGACGTGTCCGAACCAGCTTCGATCACTTCTGGGATTGCCCAGCGTTATGCCACGGCCGTTTTTGAACTGGCCAAGGATTCCAAGAAACTCGCTGACGTCGAGAAGGATCTCGATCAACTCGACGCAGCCATGGCCGACAGCGATGATTTCGCGGCCCTGATCTCTTCGCCGATCTATTCGCGCGACGAACAGGCCGCAGCCATTTCTGCCATTGCCGACAAGATGAAACTCTCGGAGGCCGTCAAAGGCGCTCTGGGCGTGATGGCGAAAAAGCGTCGTCTCTTCATCCTGCCGCAGATGATCGGCCAGTTGCGCACCATGATCTCTGACGACAAGGGTGAAGTGGTTGCGGACGTCACTGCGGCCAAGTCAATGACCAAGGCGCAGCAGGACAAGCTTGCCAAGGCTCTCAAGGCCTCCGTCGGCAAAGATGTGAAGATCAACCTGGCCGTGGATGAAAGCCTCATCGGCGGCCTTATCGTCAAAGTCGGGTCCAAGATGATCGATAGCTCGATCGCCTCGCGCCTGAACGCTCTCCAGAATTCCATGAAAGAGGTCGGATAAAAGTATGGGTATCCAAGCATCCGAGATTTCTGCGATCCTCAAGGACCAGATCAAGAACTTTGGCCAGGAAGCCGAAGTCGCTGAAGTTGGCCACGTGCTGTCCGTCGGTGACGGTATTGCGCGCGTCTATGGCCTGGACAACGTGCAGGCCGGTGAAATGGTCGAATTCCCCGGTGGTATCCGGGGCATGGCGCTGAACCTCGAAGCCGATAACGTCGGCGTCGTGATCTTCGGTTCCGACCGTGACATCAAGGAAGGCGACACCGTCAAGCGCACCAAGGCGATCGTGGACGTGCCGGTGGGTGAAGAGATGCTCGGCCGCGTGGTCGACGGTCTCGGCAACCCGATCGACGGCAAAGGCCCGATCAAGACCAAGCAGCGTTCGATGGCTGACGTGAAAGCCCCGGGCATCATCCCGCGTAAGTCGGTTCACGAACCGATGGCGACCGGCCTCAAAGCCGTAGACTCGATGATCCCGATCGGCCGCGGCCAGCGTGAGCTTATCATCGGTGACCGTCAGACCGGTAAGACCGCCGTGGCGCTGGACGCGATCCTGAACCAGAAAACCTACAACGACGCCGCCGGCGACGATGAATCGAAGAAGCTCTACTGCGTTTACGTCGCCGTGGGCCAGAAGCGCTCCACCGTTGCGCAGCTCGTGAAGAAGCTCGAAGAAACCGGCGCCATCGACTACTCGATCATCGTCGCTTCGACCGCCTCCGACCCGGCGCCGATGCAGTACCTCGCCCCCTATACCGCGACCGCGATGGGCGAGTACTTCCGTGACAATGGCCGTCACGCGCTGATGATCTACGACGACCTCTCCAAGCAGGCCGTCGCCTACCGCCAGATGTCGCTGCTTCTGCGCCGTCCGCCGGGGCGTGAAGCTTACCCGGGTGACGTGTTCTACCTTCACTCCCGCCTGCTGGAGCGTTCGGCCAAACTGAACGAAGACAACGGTTCCGGTTCGCTGACGGCGCTGCCGATCATCGAAACCCAGGGCGGCGACGTGTCGGCATTTATTCCGACCAACGTGATCTCGATCACCGACGGTCAGATCTTCCTTGAAACCGAACTGTTCTACCAGGGTATCCGGCCTGCTGTGAACACCGGCCTGTCGGTGTCGCGGGTTGGTTCCTCGGCGCAGACCAAGGCCATGTCCTCGGTCGCTGGCCCGGTGAAACTGT
>DOUP01000294.1 GCA_003520545.1 Maritimibacter sp.
AAATTGTGAACCAGATCTGCATCGCCGGGTTGGTTCAGGCGCTGTCCGAAGGCCTTGCCTTTGCGGAGAAAGCCGGGCTGGACGGCCGCGCTGTGGTCGAGGCAATTTCCGGCGGGGCCGCGGGGTCGTGGCAGATGGTGAACCGGCATGAGACCATGCTGGACGATCATTTCGAACATGGTTTCGCGGTCGACTGGATGCGCAAGGATCTGGCGATTTGCCTGGCGGAGGCCGAGCAGACCGGGGCAGCACTTCCGGTGACGGCTTTGGTCGATCAGTTCTACAAGGACGTGCAGAACATGGGCGGAAACCGTTGGGATACGTCCTCGCTCATCAAGCGGCTGCGTTAGTCCGGTGTAAGATCCGGCCTTGTATTGCAACCGTTTGACCGCCGTGGTCGAATGTTCACCAACAGGTTTTTTTCCAGGGAGGTCCAGATGACCCGATTTCTCCTCGCGCTGCCACTGGCGCTGATTGCAACCGGCGCGTTTGCGCATACGGACACGCAGGTCGGAGGGTTCATTTCGGGCTTCACCCATCCGATCCTTGGCTGGGACCATGTCGTCGCCATGGTGGCCGTGGGTCTCTGGGGGGCGTTCCTTGGCAAGCCTGCCATTTACATCCTGCCGGTGGTGTTCCCACTGGTGATGGCGATCGGTGGCGCGCTTGGCGTTATGGGTGTGCCGCTCCCGGCGGTCGAGGCGGGGATCGCCCTGTCGGGGGTCGTGTTGGGCCTTCTGATTGCTTTCGCGGTGCGGGCACCGCTGTGGGTGGCGGGTGTGTTGGTCGCGGTCTTCGCGATTTTCCACGGTCATGCGCATGGCACCGAATTGCCGGGGGCGGCGAATCCGTTTGCCTATGGCATCGGCTTTGTCATCGGCACCGGGCTTTTGCACCTGGTCGGGATCGGCTTTGGCATGCTTATCGGGTCAAGCGCGGGGCGGATCGCCGTGCGCGGGGCCGGTGTGGTGATCGCGGCGATTGGTGGCGCGTTCCTGTTCGGGCTTGCCTGATGCGCTTTGCCCCGGTCACTGGCCTCTGCCTTGCTGCGCTCGTCCTTCCGGGGCGGGCGCAAGCGCATGCCTTCTCAGCCGGGAAGGACGCTTACGGAGCGTTTCTGGAAGGCGCTGGCGTCATCCTGTCCACACCCTCGTTGATCCTGCCGCTTGTCGCGCTCGCGGTCATGGTGGTTCTGTGGAAGACCGAGGGGCTGTTGGCGACCTGGCCCTTGTTCCTTGTTGGGCAGGCCGCAGGCTTGGCGCTTGCGCCGCTGTTTTCGCCCGGTGTGGCCTTGGCGCCCTTGGGTGTCGGTTTGGTCGTGGGTTCGCTTTGTGCCCTTGTGCCAATTGCGCGCATCGCGGCGGCGGTGCCGATATTCGGCGCGTTGACCGGGGGCACTGTGATGCTGGCCGCGCTCGAGGGGCACGGTTGGGGCGAGGTGCGGTTTCCGGTTTACCTTGGGCTGGTCTTTGCGGCGAACCTTGCGGTCGCGGCCTCGGCGGGGCTGGCGCGGGTGATCGTGGAACGATGGCCGGGCGAGATCACGGTGATCGCGCTACGGATCGCCGCGTCATGGGTGGCGGCGATCCTGGTGCTCTACCTGGCGTTTGCGTTGACCGGAACGGTCACCTGAGACCTGACCGGAACGGTCACCTGAGACCTGACCGGAACGGTCACTTGAGACCTGACAGGAAACCGCGTCTGAGGGGCCGTCCGTAGTCCGAAACGAAAAACGCCCGCGCGGGACATCGGCGGGCGTTTTGCTGTTCTACGGGGGAGTGGGATCAGGGGATGATCCGGGTGTATTTCGACCCTTCGATGGTCGCGCCCACGATCAGGCCTGCGGTGCCAAAGACCATGGCGACGACCGGCGAGTTACCCGCGAGCGTGTCCGCCGTGAAGCGGTCGCCATCGTTCAGCACGGCATACTTGACGTCCGCACCGGCAACCCAACCGGGCGAATAGCGGAATTCGCCAAGTGCGTCTTCGGTCATGAAGAACAACACGTGCGCGTATTGCTGAGCGCCGATCTGGAGGCCGACGGAGGCCTTGGCCTGGCTGTAGTAATCCACGGTCGCGCCGCCCACGCGGAGCGCACCGCGCCCGTAGGAACCGCCGACGCCTAGCCCGGCCTCGGTCACCAGTGGCATGACCAGCATACCGTTGGCTTTCTCGGACAAGTTGCGGGCTTCGGGGTAGGTGGAATAGAGATAATTCAGGGTTTCAGCGACCCGTGCGTCGATCTTGGACGCCCCTTGGGAGCCAAGTCCGTTGCCGCATGCTGTCAGTCCGAAGGCCGCGCCCCCGGCTGCAACGATGAATCCGCGTCTGGAGAAATCTGTCATTGCCTGTGCCTCGTTCTGCTCTGCCGGGTCTGATGCCCGTTTCCTGGTGGCAGGATAGGCCAAAGGGCGCTGACTGTCATCAAGGTTGTGTGATTGAGCGAATTCCCGCGCGTCACCGCTCAGGGAATATTGAGCACTAAAAGCACGGCGGCGTAATGCGTGGCGGCAGCGGCAAGGACGTGTCCGTGCCAGATGGCCCGCGCGTAGGGCAGCGCCTTGTGGTAGAACACCGTGCCCACGGTGTAGATCACGCCGCCCGCTGCGAGCAGGATCATCGCGGCCAACGGCAGGGCGGCCACGATCGGACCGATGGCGATCAGGGCGAGCCAGCCTTGCAGGATGTAGAGCACGAATCCCAGACGTTCGAAGCGGTGGAAAAAGCCAAGCTTCATCACGATGCCGGTGAGCGCGATGGCCCAGCTCGTCAGCGCAAGCGCTATGCCGTAGCCGCCACCGACGCCGACCAGAGCCACTGGCGTATAGGTGCCCGCGATCATCAGGTAGATGGCGGCATGGTCGAAGCGCCGCAGCACCGCACGGATCGGCGCATGGAGCGTCATGTTATAGGCCGCCGAGAAAGCGAAGGTCGCGATCAACCCAAACACGTAAGGAAGGCTCGCCGCGATACGCGCCCCGTCGAGCGACAGCGCGCCCCATGTCAGAAGCCCAGAGGCCGCGGCGACGGCAAACACCACGCCCAGAACATGCAGGACGCCGTCAGCGATATGTTCGCCTGTGGTTTCTTCGAGAATGAAGCGAGTCATGACCTTAATGTAATGACCAAGCCCGTTAAGGCTAGGTTGACGTTGGGGACACTTCGCCTGCGCAGCGGGCTCATGCCTACCATCTCCCCGATGCGCCACCCCCGGACGACGAGCCGCCGCCGAAGGAGCCGCCCGACGAGGACGATGAGGTAACGCGGGCGATCGTGAAGGCGTTGACGGCGTGGTAGCCACAATGCGGGCAATCGGTGATCCTCTGCCCGCGTCCCTGTTGCGAGCGTGTGGCGCGTTCCAGGGTGTGGCGCGTCGTGTGGATGCCGCGCGCGCCGCATTCGGGGCACCGGCTGATCCGGTCCCAGATGCGTCGCCAGAAAATCGCCAGCAGCGAGCCGCCGACAGCGAGCAGACCCAGGATCCAGCCGACGGCGGTGCCGGTTTCGTCGCGCTCGAAGGTCGGGGTGCCGCCGGCCGCGTGGACGCGAGCGATCCGCTCGATCACGGCGTACGTGCCGTCTTCGATCCCATCGGCGTAATTGTCGTCTTGGAAATCAGGCAGGAACACCCGGTCGATGATGTCCTGGGCTTCGCGGTTGAAGGCGGAGCCATAGCCGGAGCCCAGTTCGATCCGCATTTCCCGGTCGTTGCGCAGGACCATGATGAGGATGCCATCGTTTCTCGATGCGTCCCCGATGCCCCAATGGTTGAACAGCCGGGTCGCGAAATCCTCCATGCTGTCGGTCGGCGTGTAGCCCTGGCGGGTGGGAAGGGTGAGGACGGTGGCCTCGACCCCGGTATCCTCGCGCAGCACCTTGAGCGACTTGGCGATGCGGCCCTCGACATCGTCCGGCAAAAGATCTGCATAATCATTGACATAGGTCGTGGCGTAGACCGGCCAGCTTTCCTGCTGCGCCATGGCCGTGATCGGCAGGACAAGCAGGATGACAGCGGCGAGACGGGCGAGCATGGTCAAATCCTCCGGGACAGATCCTCCAGAACCTCGGGGATCATCATGACATCTTCCCGGGTCACGTCAAACTGGCCGACCTGAACCCGGATCACATAGTCGCCTTCGTGCATGGTCTGGGTGAGGTAGATGCGCCCGTCGCGGTTCACGGCGTCGAGCAGGCGTTCGGTGGCGGCGCTGTCGCGGAACTGGAAGGTGAAGAGCGACAGGATCGGCTCGGTGCGGATCGTGAACCCGGGCAGGGCGGCGATGGCATCACGAGCCTCCTGCGCCCAGGCAACGTGGTTGCGGATCCGGGCGCGCAGGCCGGACAAGCCTTCGGCCCGCAGGAGGAACCACAGCTTGAGCGCGCGAAAACGGCGGCCCAGGGGCAGGGTCCATTCGTTGTAATTGACGATGTCCTCGGCGCCGGGGGTTTGCAGGTAATCGGGGCGCAGGCCCATGGCCTGAATCTGCGGCCCGGGATCCTTGAGGAACTGGATCGAGATATCGAATTGCGCGCCCAGCCATTTGTGCGGGTTGAAAACCACGCTGTCGGCCTCCTCCACGCCCGCCCAAAGCGTGCGGAACTCCTCGCAGATCATGGCGCTTCCCGCCCAGGCGGCGTCCACATGAGTGGGAAGGCCGTGGCGTTTGGCGACCTGGATCGCGGCGGCGATGTCGTCGCAGGCGCCAATCGCGGTGCCGCCGATTGCGAACACCACGCCCGCCGGTTTGTATCCCGCATCGAGGTCGGCCCGAATGGCGGCGTCAAGCGCCTCGGGGTCCATGGAGAAGAGCGGGTCATCTGCGCGACCGGGGACCTTGACGAGGTTGTTCTGTCCGATGCCGGAGAGGCGGACGGCCTTGTCCACCGAGCTGTGGGTTTGGGCAGAGGCATAGATCCGCAGGCGCGGGGCAGATGAAAGCCCTTCGCCAATCCCCTGAAACCCAATAGCTTTTTCGCGCATCGTGGTGACGGCGGCAAAGGTCGCGGTCGTCGCGCTGTCGTGGATCGTGCCGGTGAACGTGGCAGGCAGTCCAAGCGCGTCGCGCATCCAGTCGACGACCAGCGCCTCCATTTCGTTCGCGGCGGGCGCGGTCTGCCACAGCATGGCTTGGGCCGCGATACCGTTGGCGAGCTGTTCGGCCAGCATGGACACGGGGGCGGCATTCGCCGGGAAATAGGCGAAGAACCTCGGGTGCTGCCAATGGGTCATACCGTCGGGGACGATGCGGGTAAAGTCGTCGAAGATCGTTTCGATGGGGGCCGGGTCTTCCGGCACCGGTGTGTCCAGCGCGGCGCGAATGTCGCCGGGGGCGAGGTCGGGGCGCACGGGACGGTCGCGCAGGCCCGCGTGGTAGTCGCGCACCCAATCAGCGGCACGTTTGGACCAATCTGCAAGTTCGTCGTGGTTCATTTGGCGGCACTCAACGCGTCTATGATCGGCGTGAAATCGACGGCCTTCAGGCTGGCACCGCCGACCAACGCGCCGTCCACATTGGAGACGCCGAAAATCTCGGCAGCGTTGCCGGGATTGACCGACCCGCCGTAAAGAATTCGGGTCGAGCGACCGACGCCCGTGCCGAAGCGGCGTTCGAGGCGCCCGCGAATGAAATCGTGCACTTCTCCGATCTGGTCGAGGGTCGGTGTTTTGCCGGTGCCGATGGCCCAGATCGGCTCATAGGCGACGACGAGGGATTGCGCGGTCACGAGGTCGGGGATGGAGCCTGCGAGCTGGCCGCCGATGATGTCGAGCGTATTGGAGGCCTCGCGTTCCTCCAGCGTTTCGCCGACACAGATGATGACCTTGAGCCCCGCATCGAGCGCGGCTTTCGCCTTGGCGCGGACGTCTTCGTCGTCTTCACCGTGATCCTCGCGCCGTTCGGAATGTCCGAGGATGACATACGTGGCGCCCGCATCCTTGAGCATGGCGGCGGAGATATCGCCGGTATGGGCGCCGGAGCGTTCCGCGTGACAGTCCTGGCCACCAAGCAATAGCCTGTCACCTGCCGCGCCCTGGGCCGTGGCGATGAGCGTCGCCGGGGGGCAGATCAGCACCTCGGCCTCGGCGCCGCTGGCCGTTTTCGCGATGGCGTCGATCTCGCCCAAAGCCTCGGCCGTCCCGTTCATCTTCCAATTGCCTGCCGCGAGTTTGCGCCTCATGCCGGTCTCCTATCTGCTGCTCGCGTGAGCCTAGCGCCGGAAACGGCGAGGGCAAGGGCGCGGGAGACTTTGGGTGAGAAAAGGGTTGTGCCGGGGGCAGGGACGCGGAACGTTTTCACCAGAAAACCAGAAAAC
>DOUP01000307.1 GCA_003520545.1 Maritimibacter sp.
CGCTTGCCGGGGGCGAAAATCGTCACACAACGGTCCGGCGGAGGTGTGACCGGAAAATCTGTGTAGAATCAAAGACTTACGCGGTCAACTCGGGGCGGTCACACCCGTCACAGGTTCGCCCTATAGAGGTGAATCTGGGCACGCAGACCGGGTTGTTTTGCACAAATTCCGGGTCTCCGGGCTACTTTTATATCCTCTATAGAGAGTAACCTGTGATACCTGTGATACCTGTGACACCTGTGACCGAAGGCCGCCGAAGCCCGTTTAAGCCTTAAAAAAAGGCGTTTCCCCGGTCACACGTCTGGCGGTCGAACGTGTGACCGACGTGTGACGACGTGTGACCGCCCGCCGTTGTGCTGATCTTTCAATTTCTGCCGGAAAAATTTTTGGAAACCTTCAACCATCGTTTGAGACGTCAACCGCTGGTGGAGATGGTCGAGCGACCCCGGCAGCCGGTCGTCCGGTCGTGCTTGCCGCTCGCTTCGCTCGGGGGAGACCCGGACGCCGGGGGTTCGGTGTTATAATATAACATAGGCAGCAGGAGGGCCGGGCACCCCGGAATCCGATCTGGGAGGGTCAGCCGATCAACCCCGCCGCCCGAGAGCCGGGCACCCCGGATTCCCTGTGGGTCCGAGTGTAATAGTATGACATCATGTGCCGTTCCCTAGAACATTCCCAGAACTCTTGAATACCGGGCTCCGCGCACCCCCCGACAGCCCGATTTCGCGGGGAAGGACCCAAAGCGACCTTGAATCCATTCAACCGGGCACCGAGTCACACCGGCACCCGGGCACCCCGGCACCACTTGAGTCGGGTCCACTTGGAGTCGAGATCGCCCCGGACAACGGGCACTAGAAACCACCCGGCACCCCGCAAGCCGGGCACCCGCCCCGCCCATGGAAGCCGGGCACCACGTCCACCCGGACTCCAGATAGCCCGGCACCACGTCCGCCGGATCAATTCGGTCGGACGGTTTCGGAAAACGGTTTCGCCCGACGGATTCGGAAAACAGATTGCGCGGACCGATTGCCCGGGCACGTCCACCGGCAAGCGCGACCGGATCGCCCGGCAAGCTGCACCACGTCCACCGGGCACGCATGGCCGGACCCCCGGCACGGTTGCGCGTGTCGAGATCGCCCGGCGTGTCAGGTTGTCAGGTTGTCGAGATCGCCCGGGGGCGGGGGCGGGATCGCCCGGCTTGCGTCCGCCGGGTCCAGATCGCCCGGCTTGTCATGCTGCACCGCGTCCGCCCGGGTGCGCGTCCAGATCGCCCCGGCACGCGTCGAATCCGCGCCACGGATTGCACCCCCCGGGGGGTCAGGTCCAGCCGGTGCGACGTCCAGCCCGGCACGCCCCCTAGAACGCCCGCACGGGGCCGGACAAAAGAAAACCCCCCCCGCCCGGTTAGGGGCAGGGGGTCAGGTTGTCAGGTTGTCGAGATCGCCCGGGGGCGGGTGGGTCAGGGTCCCAAGTGCGAGACGGTCCCACGCCCGCCGGTCCGCCGGTCTACTTCCCGGGCTGCGCGTTCGGTCGCGGACTCCAGCGTGCCCCCGTCGCGCCCCCGGAGTTGGAATCTGTCGCACGTGACTTGCCCGGGCCGCGTGGTGAAAAAAACAAACCGCACCATCAAGGGCCGACCGCGTTTCCGTGAACGCGCGGGCTCGTCAGTCAGCACCGCCTTACCAAGCAACGACACCGGCCCGGGCAACGTCTCGGTGAATGTCGGAACAATCTTGCTCGTTCACCGCGCCGAACCCCGCCGGTGCGTTGCGCACGTCGGCCCCGTCCGCCGGGCGCGTTGGGTTTCCCGATTATTGTGCCCCGGCTCCCTCAGGGACTCGCCCAACGAAGCCGCCTCAGGCGAAACGAAGGTCCTCACGACTGCCGGAGCCTTTGCACTGTCGAAACAGGCCACCGATGCCATGGACGTGCGCGGCCCGGTATTCTGGGACTCGGCCAACGGTGAGATCACGTTGACCAGCTCCGACACCATGTATGTGGGGCGGCCTGTCAGTTCGTGAACCACGCCGTGTGACCAAAAGCAGGGCGACCTATTTCTTCGTGGGCCGCTCCGCCAATTCGTCGAGCATATCGGCATAGGCTTGAATCATCTGTGTCCGGCCTTCGATGTGCTGCGATTTGTCATAAGCTGCCCGGACCGCGTTCGTTTCGACATGGGCAAGCTGCCTCTCAATCCAATCCCGATTAAACCCGGCCTCATTCAAGAGCGTCGAAGCCGTCTTACGGAACCCATGTGCAACCATTTCCTCTTTCGAGAAGCCGAGCCGCCGCAAGGCCGCGTTGAGGGTGTTGTTGCTCAAAGGCCGCCCCTTGGTGTGCAGACTCGTGAGAATGAATTTGTCGCGCCCCGTGAGAGGGTGAACGGACCTCAAGAACCCCTCGACCTGAGTGCTCAGGGGCACCACATGCGGGCGAGGGAGTTTCATGCGCTCCGCCGGAATGTTGATCTGTCGCGCTTCCCAATCTACGTCTCCCCATTTCAGCCCGGTCACTTCGCCCGGGCGAAGGAACGTGTAAGCGCAAAGGTGGAGACCGACCTTGGTGGTGAGGTCCCCCGGATAGTCGCGGATCGCGCGAAGCAAGCCGCCGACTCCGTCCGGGTCCACAATGGCGGGATAGCCTGTGGTCTGGACGCCAACCAACGCACCGACCAAGGCCGCCGCCGGGTCCACCTCCGCACGATCCGTGGCAACCGCGTATCTGAACACCCGGCTACAGGCGGACCGAGTGCCCGCCGCCGTGGTGTGCTTCCCCTCAGCTTCGATCTTGCGAAGCATCGCCAGAACTTCGGACGCTTTGACGTCGCGGATAGGCGTGGAGCCGAACGCCTTGTCTGCCCGCACGAGCTGCGACTCCAGCTTCGCGATTGTCTTGGGTGCCCGGCTGCGGTCCTTTTGAAGCTGGACGTATTCCGTCGCAACTTCGCGCCATGTGGTTCCTTGCGGCTCATCGGTGGCGCGGCGTTCGTCCATCGGGTCCAGCCCGTCAGCGAGCCTCGCACGGGCGATGCCCTTGGCGAGCCGGGCGGCCTTCAAAGAGACGTCAGGATACTTGCCGAGGGTGAGAGTCCGTTGCTTCCCGTCGAATCGGTAGGCGAGCCGCCAGAGCTTCGATCCGTTGGGTTGAACGTGGAGTTGCAGCCCTTCACCGTCGCTCATCTTCCTGAGTTTCGGCCCGGGTTGGGCGGCTCTTACGGCAGCATCGGTCAAAGGCATTTGTTGGTATCGCAGAATCGGCTGTTGGTATCTCCTGCCAACCATACCAACAAAAAGTCGCCGCTAGATACCCTTGCAAACAAGACAGTCTGTGTCCGAGGTGTCAACTTTGCCTTGAAAATAAGGCTCTATCTCACTCCGTTGCATCTTCTCGCATGTGTGCTTGGAGCGGGTGACGGGAATCGAACCCGTATCTCTTGCTTGGAAGGCAAGGGTCTTACCATTACACAACACCCGCACAGGCAATTTGCCTAGGCGAAGAGCCTTCCTTGGTCAAGGTGAAAGTCCCAAGTTCGTCTGACGTTGTGCTGCATCTCCGTTTGTCAATCGCCGCGCGCCGAACAGCTTGCTGACGACGGACCGCTCTTCTCTTCACCTAAGCCCAAAACAATGGCGGCGGGTTCGTGGGGCGGCAGTACTTTCCATGAGATCGGAAGGTTGTTTGTTCGGTTGGCGGACAACCAATCCGAAACAAGATTGTCGCGTTCATGGCCCGATTGCGATCGGTTTTAACGGAAAAATACTTTCTTCGGCTCACCAACGTGTTAAGCATACTTCATACGGTATAATATATTATGACCAAGGCTTGGGTCACACCAGGATCAGGCGCGTTGGCGGAAAGGATCACAATGCCGAAAGCGAAGGGCGAAACCATGACGGCGCAAGCCTATGGGCGGATCAGGTTCGACATCCTGTCCGGGGCGTTCAAACCGGATGAAAAAATCAAGATTTCCGACCTGGTGGCCTCGCTCGGGTTTTCGCTGGGTGCGGTGCGCGAAGCCTTGTCGCGGCTGTCGTCGGAAGGGCTCGTCATCAACGAGACCAACAAGGGATTTCGCGTCGCGCCGATCACCGAAGACGATCTGACGGACCTGACCAACACCCGCGTCCTGATCGAGACGGAGTGCCTGAAGAAAGCCATCGAGAAAGGCGATCTGAAATGGGAGACGGGGATCGTTTCGACGTTGTTCGAACTGTCGCGGATACCGATCTACGCCGAAGGGTCGGAACCGCGCCTCAACCCCGACTGGGTCGAGACCCATACCCGGTTTCACGAAGCCCTCGTCGCGGCCTGCGACAGCCCATGGCTGATGCGGATTCGGGAGTCGCTTTTTGCCCAGTCCGAACGCTATCGCAGCGCCACCGCCTCGGTGAGCCGACATCACCGCGATCTTGAGCAGGAACACAAGGCCATCGCCGATGCCGCAATCGCACGCGATACCAAGGCGGCGGTCGAGGCGATGACGGCGCATTTGACCAACACGCGGCGCATCCTGCTGGACGCGCATCTCGCGATCCCGCGGGACACGGAGAAGGCGGCATCCTGAGACGCCGCCTTGGGGTGTTTTTACGGTCCGTTCAGGCGGAGACAAGCGTTTCTTCGGTCGCGGGCATGAGACCCAGCGCCTGAGCCTGACGGCCAAGCTCGGCAATCAGCGTCTCAAGGGCGGTCGCGTCCTTGGCCCCGCCGAAGACGAAATGGTCCGGGCGCACCAGCATCGCGGCAATCCCCTGCGTTTCCATCCACGGCAGGATCATGCCCTGCGTGTCGGCGACCTGATCGTCACGGGCGGTGACGCGCGGGGCGACTTCGACCCGTGTCACCGCGAGGGCGTCGAGCACCTGTTGCGCCTCGGGCGAGACGGGGCCCAGGTCTTCGGTTGTCACGAGAACGAAGCCCGGTCGCACGAAGCTGTCGAACCGGGCGGTCCGGCGACCAAGGCGCACGGTTCCATGCGGCGACAATTCGCCCGCGGGCGCGACCACCGCACCCGTGGCATCGCGTGCCAGCATCCCGTCGGTAAGGATCGGGAAGGGGGCGGGCGGTGGGGCCTTGCCCGAGAAGAACGTCTCGTCGCGTTCGGCGGCGGCGGCCTCGTCGGGGATACAGATGATCGACCCCAGGAACATCGACGCCTCGATCACGTCGCTTACATGCGGGCGGCGTTCGGGCATGTAGGTGTCAAGCAGGGCGTCGTTCGCCTCGCCCCGCATCACCCGGTCGAGTTTCCAAGACAGGTTCCATACGTCGCGCAGCCCCGCGCACATGCCCTGTCCCATGAAGGGCGGCATCAGGTGAGCGGCGTCACCGGCGAGGAACACGCGGCCCTTGCGCCATTCGTCGGCCAGTAGCGAGCGGAAGGTATAGAGCGCGTGGCGCACCAGATCGCCTTGCTCGGGTTTGATCCAATCGCCCAGAAGCTCCTGAACCTTGGCTTCCTCGACCATCTCTTCCTTGGATTCATGTGGCAGGCGCATGAACTCCCACCGGCGGCATACGCGCCCGTCGTCCGTGCCGCCCGGCACAATCGTGGTGGGGCGCGCCGGATTGCAATACTGGCCGCATTCGATGAGACCCAGTTGGGTCGCGTCCAGCCCTTCTTTCAAAACGAAGTCGACGACCAGCCAGTCGGCCTCGAACCCGAGATCGGTGCGGGTGATCCCGAGGGTTTCGCGAACGAGGCTGTTGGCGCCGTCCGCGCCGATCAGGTAGCGCGCGGTGCAAGAGGTTTCTTTCCCGGTCTTGGTGTCGCGCATGTGGACGGTGACCTTGTCGGCGTCCTGCTCGAACCCGATGCACTCGGTTTCGAAATGGAGGTCGATATTGGCGCGGCGTTTCGCTTCGGCGTCCAGAAGCGCCTCGAAACTGGGTTGGTGAACGAACATGACCTCGTCGCTGCCCGACACCGAGGCCCCGGACCAGTCTATGGTCAGCAGCTCCTTCCAGTCGGCATTGAACCAGCGATAGGGCGGGGTGGGGTCCGTCACGGCATCCGCGATGGGGCCCAGGCCGTTCGCATGAAGCATTCGAAACACCTCGTGGTCGATGCAGACCGCGCGCGGGAGCGGATAGAACTCGCCAAAGCGTTCGAAGACCCCGACCTTCCAGCCCATGCGGTCGAGCAAGAGCGCCGAAACCTTGGAGACCGGGCCATAGCCGATCTGGATCACGTCATAATCTGTGGTCATGTCATTCCTCCCGTTGGGAGCGCCTCCCCGCGCCCCGATTGTCGTGTCAGCCTGTCGTCGCGGCCATGTTCAATGCCCGCGCGACGGCGGGCCGTTGTGTCATCCGTGCGTGAAACGCAGCGATATTCGCGGGCAACTCCACGCCAAGCCGGTCCGCCCAGACCGTGAGATAGAAGAGCGCGGCATCCGCGATGGAATACTCCCCCAAGAGCCAGTCGTGCGCGCCCATGGTCTCGGACAGTTGTGCAAGACCCTCGGTGGCCGCGGCCAGCCCATGCGCGCGAAGCGCCTCCTGCGCGGCAGGGTCAGAGACGAATTTCATCGGCACAAGCGCGAGGGTGAAGCCGCGCATGTGAACGCTGGCCACAATATAATCGAGCGCCTCCATCACCCGCGCGCGGGCCAGGCGATCCTCGGGCAGTAGCCCGGCTTCGGGGTGGCTTTCAGCGAGCCAGAACGCGATCGTCTGAAACTCGGTCAGCACCTCGCCCTGTTCAAGCCGGATCGCGGGGACTGTGCCCTTCGGGTTCATCGACCGATAGGTGTCAGTCCGCTGCTGGCCGGACTTGAGGTCAAGCACGTGCAACCTGTAGTCCACCCCGATCTCTTCGAGGATCACATGAATACCAAGGGAACAGGCCCCGGGCGCATGGAAAAAGTCGATCATCAGAAGGCAACCTCGGCTGCGCCCTTGGTCGCCAGGAGATCGCGCGCTTCGTCCGGTGTCGCGATTTTCAGACCAAGTTCGGTCAGGATGCGCCGGATCTTTTCAACCTGGGCCGCGTTCGACGGCGCAAGCTCGCCCTTGCCGAGATAGAGGTTGTCCTCAAGCCCGACCCGCACGTTGCCGCCCATGATCGCGCTCATGGTGACGAGCGGAAACTGGTGCCGCCCGGCGCCCAGCACGGAAAATCGGTAGTCGTTGCCAAAGAGCCGGTCACAGATCGACTTCATATGGGTCAGGTTCTCGGGATGCGCGCCGATGCCGCCGGCAATGCCGAAGATCAGCTGGATGAAGAAGGGCGGTTTGACCAGACCTTTGTCCACGAAATGCGCGAGCGTATAGAGGTGGCCCACGTCGTAGCACTCGAACTCGAACCGGGTGCCGTTGTCGCCAAGCGCGCGCATGGCGCGTTCGATCTGGGCGAAGGTATTGGACATGATGATGTCCACGCCCCCCTCGACATAAGGTCGTTCCCAGGCCTGCGCGTTCGGGCCGAGGGATTTTGCCGCCCCCGAGATGTTGAAATTCATCGACCCCATGTTCATCGACGCAAGCTCGGGCTTGGCGGCCAGCGCGGGGGCCAGCCGTGTGTCCATCGACATCCCCAGCCCGCCGCCGGTCGTGATGTTCAGGATCGCGCCGGTCTGCTGCTTGATGCGCGGCAGGAACTCCATGTAGCGCTCGATGGTTTGTTCCGGCGCGCCCGTTTCGGGATCGCGCGCATGCAGGTGGATCACCGCAGCGCCCGCTTCCGCAGCGCCGACGGCTGCCGCCGTGATCTCCTCGGGCGTGACCGGGAGGTGGGGCGACATCGACGGGGTGTGGATCGACCCCGTAACGGCGCAGGTGATGATGACCTTTTTGCTCATGGGGTTCAGACCTCCGCGACGACCTTGTTCGTGATCGTGCCCAAGTCTTCGATTTCACAGGTCACCACGTCGCCCTCCTTGAGAAAGACCGGCGGCTTCATGGCGAGACCGACGCCACCGGGTGTGCCGGTAAAGATCAGGTCGCCGGGTTTCAGGGTCATGACCCGGCTCAGTTCCTCGACCTGTGCCCAGACGTTGAACAGCAGATGCCGGGTGTTGGACGATTGCCGCGTTTCACCGTTCACCTTGCAGGTGATGTCCAGCCGGTGCGGATCGCCCACTTCGTCTGCCGTGACAATCGCGGGGCCGAAGGGCGCGTGGGTGTCAAAGCTCTTGCCCATGACCCATTGCGGGGTCTTCATCTGCCAGTCACGCACGCTCACGTCGTTGCCGACGGCGTAGCCGAACACATGGTCCGGCGCGTCCGCCGCCGAGATATGGCGGCCGCCCTTGCCGATGATCGCGACCATCTCGACCTCCCAGTCGAGCTGATCCGACACTTTCGGCAATTCGATATCGCCGTTGGGCGCGTTGACCGCGTTCGACATCTTGGCGAACCAGAGCTGTTGCTCCGGCGTGGGCATGCCGGTTTCTTCGATATGGTCCAGGTAGTTGAGGCCGATGGCCATGATCTTCTCCGGGTCCGGCACCGGCGCTTCGAGCGTCACGTCGGCCAAGGCCACCGCTGCCGGGTGAGCTTCTGCCCCGGCCAGCTTGGGCGCCTGCGCGTCCCAATCGGCGATCAGGGCCTTCATGTCCTGCGGGGCGTCCGGGGCGAGCGCCGCGATCGGCACAACCTTGTCCCCGGTCAGAACCCCGTTTTCGGCGCTGCCGCCGGATTTGGAAAAACGCACGAGACGCATGTTTTCTGTCCTTCTTGTTGTGGTGTGGTCCGGCTTGGACCAAAGGGTCAGCCCTGCGCGAGCGGATAACTGTATTCGGTTTCCCAGGCGCAAAGTTCATCCAGGCCCCAGTCGCGGGGCTTCATCGGGTAATGCTCGTGCCAGGGCCGCGCCTCGCACATGCCCAGCTCGGGGATGAACACGTCCATGTCGGTGTAAAGCTCGATCATCACGTTGTCCGGGGCGTGGTGATAGCCCGCGAGATTGTGCCCGGCCGTGTGGCGGGGGGGGNNCCCCCCCCCCCCCCCGCCGATGGTATCGGTCGCGACGAAGCCCAGGAAATCCTGGTAGAACTTCATCAGCTTGTCGCCCTCGGACGAGATGATGGCGAGATGTCCAAGACGCAAAGGCGCGACGCCGGTCTTCTTGAACCCCGGCGCCGGTGCTTCGATGTCGGTGTAGAACTGCATCACGTTGCCCTTGGCAACCTCGAGCTCGACCAGCTTGGCGACACCCGGCTGGCTGTCGGATTTCACCTGCCCCTTGACGCCGAACGCCTCGGCGTCCTTGAGGAATTCCGACAGGTCGGTTTCGGGCGGCAGTTGGAAGCCCGCGTTCACGAACGCCTTCTCGCTGGATTTGTGAAGCACGATGTTGTGGTGCTCGTAGCCGATGGACAGGAATAGCTCGCCGTCATGGCCCACCGCTGTTTCGGTCATCCCGATGGTTTCCTCGAAATGCGCGCGGGACGCGCCGAAGTCGGTCGTGCCCATCGCGACATAGCCCATCTGGAACACGCGCGGATTAAAGGTTGTTTGCATCTGGCCCTCCCGTGCCTTTGCTGGTCCGCTGTGTGGACGAAAGAACGCGCCATGCACCCGGCTCAGCGGGAACCGGCAACGCCTTTGAAACACAGCGCGAGTGCGGGACACTCCCTCGACTCGCCTCCTCTGAATGGGTAACCCGATAAAATGCTTTCGTCTACCAATAATATTTTATTCTGACTTAAATCTGTTAAAGCAGGGGCATGACGGACACGACACCGCATTCGGTTCCTTCCAGCGCGGCCCGCTGGCGCGCCCTCTTCGGGGTCTGGCTGGTCTATGCCTGCTTCGGCGCGATGATGGCCTCGATCGCGCCGCTTCTGCCCGAGATACGCCGCGACCTCGGGATCGGCTCGACGATGATGGGGTTCATCATGGGGGCATGGCCCTTGGTCTATGTCTTTGTCGCCATTCCCGCGGGGATGGTGCTCGACCGGATCGGGACGCGCGCAGGGCTGTTCGTCGCCGCGCTTGTCATTGCCTTGTCCGGGGTGCTGCGGGCCACGGCGGACGGGGCAGGGGACTTGTTGGTCGCGGTCGCGATCTTTGGCCTCGGCGGGCCGCTCGTCTCGACCGGCGCGCCCAAGCTGATCGCGAACCTGTTCGAGGGTCCGGCGCGTGGCACGGCGATGGGGGTTTATGTCACCGGCCCCGCGATTGGCGGCATCGTGGCGCTGAGCCTGACCCATCCGGTGATCCTGCCGCTGGCCGGCGACTGGCGCGGGGTGATGCTGATCTACGCGGGCGCGGCGGCGGCGAGCGGGCTGGCGTGGCTGGGTCTGGGCCGCGGGGTCCGGGGCTCGACCGGCAAATCCACCCAGCCCATGTCGCTGTCATCGGTCAAAACGCTTCTGCGGGAACCGGCGGTCCTGATGCTGCTCGGCGCGGCGGTGGGGATTTTCTATATCAATCACGGGCTGAACAACTGGCTACCCTCGATCCTGCGGGCGGCCGGGATGGAGCCGGGACAGGCCGGGCGGTGGGCGGCCATTCCGACGCTCGTGGGGTTGGTGGCCGCGCTTACGCTGCCCCGCTTCGCCACGCCCGCGCGGCGCCTCCCGATCCTCGCAGGCCTGTTCGCGGTCGCCTTCGTCACCAGTCTTGTCCTGCTCCTCGGCTCCGGTCCGGTGTTGCTGGCGGGCCTGACGCTTCAGGGGTTTGCGCGCGGGACGATGATCACGATCGCCATGCTGATCCTCGTGGACCGGCCCGAAGTCCCGCCCGATCGCGTCGGTCTGGCGGGCGGGCTTTTCTTCTCGGCCGCCGAAATCGGGGGCATGCTCGGTCCGTTCAGTTTCGGCCTGCTGCTCGATGCCACCGGCAGCTTTTCCGCGCCGCTCCTGACGCTGGCGGCGATCAGCGCGGTCATGGTCGCGCTCACCCTGTGGCTTCGCCGTCTTCACCCATGAAAAACCCGCCGCGTCGCCGCGACGGGGTCCGGGTGCCTCGGGAGATGGAACCCTCAGGTGAGCGACCGGAAGGGGGCCTGAACCTCGATCTCCGGGTATTTCTCGTTCTCGCAGACGTTCAGGTCAAAGGGCCACTCGCTGCCCTTTTCCCATTGACCGCCAACGACCGGCGTCTGGCTGGTGTTTGGCATCGCGCCGGTCTGGAAATTCACCGGGCCGACGAGCGTGGTCATGTCCGTCGTCCTGATCGCCTCCATCAGCGCGCCGGGATCGGTCGGATCGCCGGACCGTTTCAGGATGTCGACGGCGACTTCGGCCAGCGCGTGTTTGTACCCCATCGGCTGCACCCATTGATTGCCGCTCTGGGCCATGTAGCCGGTCGCGATGTCCATCGAGGACTCGCCCGTCAGGGTCGAAGGGTAGGGGTGGTTGGGCGACCACCAGACCTCCGTCGACATGCCCGCGCCATGATCGCCGAGACCCTCGACCGCGGCGGGGAACAAGAGCGCCTTGGCGACGGTCGTCGCTTTCGGCGTGAAACCCTGCTGCACGGATTGCAGATAGAAGGTCGTCCAGTCCGGCGGGAGGAAAACGCCGGTTATGATATCGACGCCCGCATCGCGCATCTTGGCGATCTGGGCGGAATAATCGTCGGACAGCGGTTCGAACAACCCGCCATCCACGACCTCGTACCCCTTGGCGCGCAGCTTGGCGGCCATGCCGTTTACCGGATCGGTCTGTGACACACCGTCGGCGTCATTGGACAGAAGCATCCCGACCTTCCTGTTGGTGTCGAGTTGCTCCCACAGGGCGGAATAGGCGTCGATGATCTGATCCACGCCCCAGAAGAAATGGTAGGTCCAGTCGAAGCCCTTCGCCGGATCGCCGCCCCGCGCGAAAAAGAAGGCATCCCAAGGCGTATCGGTCGATACCGACGGCACCTCGTTCAGCTCGCATTGATCCGTCACCGGCAGAACCGTGTCCGCGCTGGAGGAGGACAGCATCATGTGCACCTCGTCTTCGAGGATGAGCTGCGAGGCAACCTCGGCGGCACGGTTGGCCGAGGACTGCGTGTCCTTGCGAATGAAATTCACGGTGTAGGTGGTGCCGTTCACTTCGACCCCGTCCTTCAGGACCTCCTGCACACCGGCCATGATGTAATCGTCGGCCTGGCCGAAGCCCGCGATCGGGCCGGTCGTGGGGCTGACCCAGCCGAGCCGAATCTCATTTCCCCTGGCCCAGGCGCGGCGCGGCGCGATGACCGGAGCGGCAAGGGCCGCGGCGGATACGCCAAGCACCCGGCGCCGGGTCCAGAGCGATTTGGAATAACGTGACATTTCAATTTCCTCCCAAAAGGTTGCGCGTTTGTCGCATCGCGGGTGGCCGCCCTGACCGGGCGCGTACCTCCGCCTCACGGGCCTCCCGGCACGCTCTGCCGGGCCGTCTCCAGCCCGAAAAGCAACACCCTCCCGCGCCGTGACGCTGGCACAGAAAAAGAAATCAAGCAATATTTAATATATTATCTTGCAAAGCATACATGAAGCATGTCAGAAATTTTTCAAGCAGGGAGGAGCTTATGCCAGAACAAGTCTTGGCGCTCTCGGCGCGTGGGTTGCGAAAATCCTACGGGGCGCTGGAAGTGACGAAGGACATGTCCTTCGACGTGCCGGAGCATACCGCGCTTGGTATCATCGGACCGAACGGGGCGGGGAAGACCACGTTGTTCAACCTGATCACCGGCACCGTGAAACCCGGTGCCGGGCGTGTCGCGCTCTTTGGGCAGGATATCACCAAGGTCGATGCGAAACGCCGCTGCCACATGGGGATCGCGCGCAGTTTCCAGGTGCCGCAGCCCTTCGCGGGGCTGACCGCCTTTGAAAACGGTCTGATTGCCGCGGCTTTCGGCCAGGGGATCAGCGAAGCCGCCGCGCGCGACGTGGCGGGCGAGGCGCTGGACCGCACCGGGTTGGGTCCGAAGGCGAACACGCTCGCGGGGAGCCTCACGCTTCTGGACCGAAAGCGGCTGGAACTGGCACGGGCGCTCGCGACCAAGCCGCGCCTGCTGCTTCTCGACGAGATTGCCGGCGGGCTGACGGAAGCGGAATGTCACGATCTTGTCGCGCTCATCCGCGATATCCGTGCGGCGGGCACCACGATCATCTGGATCGAGCATGTGCTCCATGCCCTGTTGTCGGTGGTGGACGAGGTCATGGTCATCGACTTCGGCGAAATGATCGCCAAGGGCGCCCCGGACGAGATCATGCGCGACCCGCGCGTCGCGGCTGTCTATCTCGGTCCCGACGAAGCGGAGCTGGAGGTGGTCCATGGCTGATCCGATCCTTTCCGTGCGCGGTCTCTCGTCCGGCTACGGCGATTTCCAGGCGCTGTTCGATGTTTCGTTCGACCTGGCCGAAGCCTCGGTGCTGGGCGTTGTCGGCGCGAATGGCGCGGGCAAGTCCACCTTGTTCAAGTCGATCATGGGGCTTTTGCCACGCGGCGGCGACATGGTCGCGTTTCGCGGCAAGCCCATCGGTCATGTGCGATCCGACCGCATGGCGCGGCTCGGGATCGTCATGGTGCCCGAGGGGCGGCGGCTGTTCCGGTCCCTCACCGTGGAAGAGAACCTGAACATCGCCGCGGACCATGGCCGCAAGGGAGACTGGTCCCCGCGACGGGTCTATGACCTGTTCCCGATCCTCGGCGAGAAACGGCGCCAGCAGGCGACCCAGCTTTCCGGCGGCCAGCAACAGATGGTCGCCATCGGGCGGGCCCTCGTGGCCAACCCGGACGTGGTCCTGTTCGACGAGATCTCTCTCGGTCTCGCCCCCATCGTCGTCAACGATGTCTATGCCGCGCTGCCCAAGATCATCGAGACCGGCATTTCCGCCGTCGTGGTGGAACAGGACGTGGACCGGGTGATGAAACTGGCCGACAGCCTCGTCTGCCTCGTCGAGGGACATGTCGCCCTCAGTGGTGCGGCCAGCGAATTCACCAAGGCGCAACTGACCGCCGCCTACTTCGGGGAGGAACCGGCATGAACCTGATCGACGCCATCGTGCAGGGCATCCTGCTGGGCGGGCTATACGCGCTCTTCGCGGCCGGGCTGTCGCTGATCTTCGGGGTCATGCGGCTGGTCAACATCGCGCATGGCGATTTCATCGTGCTCGCCGCCTATATCGCCATGGTCATCATCCAGTCCACCGGGATGAACGCCTTTGCCTCGCTCATCCTCGTGGTGCCGCTGATGGCCGCGCTTGGCTACGTGATCCAGCGTTTCATCCTGAACAAGACGCTGGGCGACGACCTGTTGCCCCCGATCCTCGTGACCTTCGGTTTGGCGGTCGTTATCCAGAACACGCTTCTTACGGTCTTCGAGACGAACACCCGCCGCCTGTCGGCCGGGCCGATCGAGACCG
Source organism: Maritimibacter sp. (assembly GCA_003520545.1). Classification (GTDB taxonomy): domain Bacteria; phylum Pseudomonadota; class Alphaproteobacteria; order Rhodobacterales; family Rhodobacteraceae; genus Maritimibacter. The sequence continues at coordinate 14,291 of DOUP01000307.1, forward strand.
CGAGTGTCGCGGTCGGGCCGATCTCGCTCGGGGTTTTGCCGCTTCTGACCTTCGCGGTGGCGGTCGGGCTGATCCTGCTTCTGGAGGTCGGGTTCTTCCGGTCGCGGATCGGGCGGGCGTTTCGCGCGACCTCGGACGATCCCGCAACCGCGCAGGCCATCGGCGTTGACACCCGCCATATCTTCGCGCTGGCCATGGCGCTCTCCTTCGCGGTGATCGCGGTGGCGGGGGTGCTGCTTGCGGTACGGTCGAACTTCGACCCGTTTTCCGGTCCCGCGCGCCTGATCTACGGGTTCGAGGCGGTTATCATCGGCGGTCTTGGAAGCCTCTGGGGCACGCTCGCGGGTGGCATCGTCATCGGCGTCTCCCAAGCGATCGGCGCACAGATATCCCCGGCGTTCCAGACCCTCGCCGGTCACCTTGTTTTCTTTGCCGTGCTTGCGATCAAGCCACGCGGCCTTTTCCCCCGGATGGATTGAGACATGACCCAGCGCCTCTCCAAACCCGCCCTTCGTGTCGGTCTCGGCCTGATCGTCGTTGCCGTGATCTTTGCCTCTGCCCCCCTCTGGGCGGGGCGTGCGGACCTTCGGCTGATCGGGGAATTCATGTCCTTTCTCGCGCTCGCGGTGCTTTGGAACCTGCTCGCAGGCTACGCGGGGCTGATGTCGGTGGGGCAACAGGCCTTTGTCGGCCTCGGCGGTTACATGCTGTTCATCGGGGTGATCTTTCTCGGGCTCAATCCGCTGGTCGCGATCCCGCTCGCCATCGTGGCCGGGGCGGTCGCGGGCGCGATTTTCGCGCCGCTCCTGTTCCGGCTCGAAGGGGCCTATTTCGCGATTGGCACATGGGTCGCCGCCGAAACCATTGCGCTGATCTTCTCGGCGATCCCAACGCTCGGCGCGGGGGCGGGCATGTCGCTCCCGGTGGATGCGGTGCGCGCCATTGCCGACAGCCGCGACGGGCGTGAAGCGGTGGTGTATTGGTTGCTGGTGGCCTTCGGTCTCGGCACCGTCGCCTTTGCTTTCGCGCTGATCCGGTCCAAGCCGGGGTTGTCCCTCATGGCGCTGCGCGACAACGCGCTGGCAGCGGGATCGGTGGGCGTCGATATCTGGAAGGCGCGGTTCTGGACCTACGTCGCGGTTGCCGGGGCTTCCGGCGGTATCGGTGCGGTGATCTTCCTGCAAAAACTGCGTATTTCGCCGACCTCGGCGTTTTCGCTGACCGATTGGACCGTGGTCATCATCTTCATCGTGGTGATCGGGGGGATCGGGCGGCTGGAGGGGGCCATCATCGGCACCATCCTCTATTTCGTGCTCCGCGAGCTTCTGATCGACTTCGGCGCGGTCTACATGATCGTTCTCGGAATCGCGGCGATCCTGACCATGCTCTGGTCCAGGTCTGGCATCTGGGGGGGCGTGGAAAAACGGTTTGGCTGGTCCCTGTTACCAACCAGGCGAACACGTCACTGAGCCCGGATGTGCTGTCGCCGATACCCGGCGCGGCACCCCTTGGTGGCCGCATCACCCTTTTGCTGACCGCCACGGGCCGTTTTGGCGCGGGTCATTTCGAAATGTCGGACAGGAAGTCGATGAAGGCGCGCAGGCGCGGGGACATGAGCATGCGGTGCGGGTAGACCACGGAGAGGATCGAGGCGGACAGGTCGAATGTTACCGCGCCTCCGACCGCGACGAGCGTGCCGTCCGACACGGGCTTGCGACAATAGAGCTCGGGCAGGGGTGACAGGCCCGCGCCTCCGATCACGGCCTGCCGGACGACCAGCGGATCGTTGACATGGGTGATCCCGGTGAGCAGGTCTATGTGGGTTGCCGTGCCCGCCGCGTGCACCGGCATTCGGGCAAGTCCGTAGCGTGTTTCACAAAGCTGGACATGTTGTCGAAGTCCTTCTGGCGTGGGGTCGATGTTGTTCTTTTCCAAGTAGGCGGGGCGCGTCACCCAGGCGAGGTGGCCCGACAGAGGCGTGCGAGAAATCAGGTCGCTGCCCTGAAGCGGGCCGACCACCACCGCCACGTCGATCCGGTCGCGCAGCGGGTCGATACCCTGCGCCGTGACGATGATCTCAAGCTCGACCTCGGGATAGCGTTCCGCGAACTGCGCAAGCCGGGGTGCGACCACTTCCTGCGCGAAGGCCGGGGGCAGGGCGACGGCAAGCCGACCGGCGGGTTCCGAACTGAGCCCGGCGGCGGTCGCGTCCGCCTCGCGCACCTGTTCGAGGATCAAGAGCGCCTGCCGGTAGAAGGTCTGGCCTTCCGGTGTCAGGCGGATGTTGCGGGAGTTGCGCACGAAGAGCCGAAAGCCAAGGGCCTGTTCCAGCCGGGCAAGCGCGCTGGACACGGTCGATTTCGACAGGCCCAAGGTGCGCGCCGCCGCGCTCAGACCATTCTGTTCGACGATCGCGGCAAAGATCGGCACATCGTCTATCCGCCACTTCATGGTTCCCTCCATCGTTCGGAAAAGCGAACGCTGGATACGAAAACACTTAATTGTGCGGGTGTCACGACCGTTTATGATCGTCAGACGGAGGAGCACTGGCCGCTGCCGGTCAGGAGCGGGGTAGACCGTCCGAAACGGACAACGCCCCCACGACATTCGGAGGATCACGACATGGCACGTATCATCGGGGGCATTGGTGCCTCCCATTCGCCCACCATCGGTTTCGCGAAAGACACCAACAAGCACAACGACCCGGCCTGGAAACCGATCTTCGACGGCTTCGACGTGGTGCGCCAGTGGGTGCAGGACAAAGAGATCGACGTGATTTTCCTGATCTACAACGACCATGTCACGTCGTTCTATTTCGACCACTACCCGTTTTTCTCGATGGGGATCGACGACACCTATTACCCGGCGGATGAAGGTGGCGGACCGCGTGACGTGCCGCCCGCGACCGGGCACCTCGGACTGAGCCAGCACATTGCCATGGCGTTGACCGCCGACGAGTTTGACATGTCGTTCTTTCAAGGCAAGCCCGTCGATCACGGGATGCTGTCGCCGCTGTCGATGCTGGGGGATGCGGATGGGCCATGGCCGGGCAAGGTCGTGCCGCTGCATTGCGGATTGTTGCAATTGCCGATCCCGTCGCCGAAGCGGATGTACAAACTCGGGAAAAGCCTGCGCAAGGCGATCGAGAGCTATCCCGAGGATCTCAACGTGGCGATCATGGCGACAGGCGGGCTGAGCCACCAGGTCCATGGCGAGCGCGCGGGCTTCATCAACGAAGAGTGGGACGACACCTTCCTTGAGCTGATCGAGACAGACCCCGAGCAACTCGCCGATATGCGGCTGGCCGACTACGTGGTGAAAGGCGGTATGGAAGGGGCCGAGGTCATCATGTGGCTGATCATGCGCGGCGCGCTGTCGGACAACGTGACCTTGAAGCACAAGGCGACCTATGCGCCGTCTGTCACTAATATCGCAACGATGATACTGGAAGACGACGGCGCGCCCGCTACAGAGGAAGACAAAGCCGCTTACCGGGATCACATGGGGTATCAGCTTGCCGGGGCCGAACAGGTTGAAGGCACGCATCCCCTGACCCATGCCCGCTCTCACGCGGCGTTCCGGATCAACAGTTTCCTTCACGACCTCATCCAGCCGGCTCACCGCGAGCGGTTCAGGACAGACTTCGATGCGCTGGCCGCAGAGCGGGGTCTGACGGAGGAGGAAATCGCGCTCATCAAGGGGCGACAATGGATCGAGATGATCCATTACGGCGTGAGTTTCTTCATGCTTGAAAAGATGGCCGCCGTGCTTGGCGTGCCCAATCCCGAAGTCTACGCCGCCTTCCGGGGTGAGACGCTCGAAGAGTTCCAGGCCTCTCGCAAGGTGCCGATCAGCTACGGGGTTGGCGGCGGTGACAAGGCCAGGGAAATGAACGACGCCTGAGGCGGCGTCCCGATATCGACGGTCCAGGTCGCTCGCCCGGACCGAAACAAAACCCAAAAGGGAGGATTACCATGGGTATCATCACCAAACTCGGTGCAGCGGCGCTTGCCGTGACATTTGCCACCGGCGCGCAGGCGCAGGAATTGAAGCTGGCGGACTTCCAGCCACCCACCCACTTCATCGTGGATACCACCTATGGCCCCTTCGCCGACGCGATCTCGGCGGCCACCGATGGTGAGGTGACGGTCGACGTGTTCATGGGCGGAGAGCTGGGGGCCGGTCCGCTTGAACAATACAACCGTGTCGTTGACGGGGTGGCGGATATCGCCTTTGGCCTTCCGGGCTATACCGCGTCGAATTTCCCGCTCACGCTGATCAGCGAGCTTCCGGGCGTCATTACCGCCGAGGGTGGCACCAAGGCGATGATGGACAACGTGGACATGCTGTCGGATGAATACCGTCGCGTGCAACTGGTTGGCCTGTGGAACAACGCGCCAAACCTGCTCTTGATGGCCGAGAAAACCGTTTCGTCGATGGACGATCTCTCCGGTCTCAACATCCGTGTGCCGTCGCGCAATGCGGGGCTGGTGGTTCAGGCCTGGGGCGCCAACCCGGTGTCCATGCCCGCTCCGGAAATCTACAACGCGATGCAGACGGGCGTGATCGACGGGGCCATGATCGACCCGACGACGTTGAAAGCCTTCAAGCTCGCCGAGGTGACCACCTCGATCACGCAGGGCATGGATACGACGATTTCCGAGTTCTTCCTGATCATGAACCGGGACGTGTTCAATGGGCTGGATGACACGGCCCGGCAGGCTGTTCTGGAGGCAGGGCGCGACGCCGCGATGACCGCCGGGTCGACGTGGCTCCGGATCGCGGATCAGTCCATGGCGGACTTCGAGGCCACGGACGGCAAAGAGGTCATCACCCTGTCCGACGAGGAAGCCGCCCGGTTCAACGAAGCCTCCGGGGCCGCCGTGGCGCAGATCGTGGCGGACGCCGAGGCCGAGGGCATCCCGGCGCAGGCCTGGATCGACGCGCTCAAGGCTGACTGATCGTGACAGAGCGGAAACCATGGACCTGGCCGGACCGTTTCGGCCGGGCAACCCTGATCCTCGCCGTGCTGGCGGGGATCTTGCTTGTCTTCATGATGGTGCTGATCACCTCTGCCGTGCTCATGCGCTACGTCGCGGGCCAGCCGATCCTCGGCGTGAACGAGATCGTGCAACTGACCGCCGTTGCGCTCACCATGTTGGCGCTGCCTTACGCGACCTACACGATGAACCATGTGCGCGCCGATATCTTTGATCCACTTTTGGGTCGATGGGGTCGGTTCATCGCCGATATCGGGTCCCGGCTGGTGTCGATCTTCGTGCTCGGGCACCTGGTGCGCCGTGCCTGGATGAAAGCGCTCGACGCCCTTGAGTTCGGCGACGCGACCAACATGCTGAGCCTGCCGACCTGGCCGCTCTATGCGCTTATCCTCGTCGGTATCAGTGCCTCCATCCTGGTGTTCGCCATGCAGATCGTCCTGATCGTGCGGCAGGGACATGCCATGGGGGATGCGAAACATGCCTGATATTGTTCTTGGCATACTGGGGTTCGTCGCGCTCTTCGGGTTCATGGTTCTGCGCACCCCGGTGGCCTTTGCCATGCTGATTACCGGGTTTCTCGGCACATGGATTCTCGACGGGATGAACCGGGCGACCGCCGTGCTGGTGACGGAAACCTATTCCGCGGTCGCCAATTACTCGCTCATCGTGGTGCCGATGTTCATCCTTCTGGGCAACGTCGCATCGGAGGCCGGCTTTTCGCGCGGGCTTTACGATGCCGCCTATGCCTGGGTCGGGCGCCTGCGGGGCGGCCTCGCCTCGGCCAGCGTGATCGGCTGTGCGGCCTTTTCCGCAGTGTCCGGCTCATCGGTCGCAACCGCTGTGACCATCGGCAAGGTTGCCTTGCCGGAGATGAAGCGGCTTGGTTACGGAACGGGCCTGTCGACCGGCTCCATCGCGGCGGGCGGCACGCTTGGCTTCCTGATCCCGCCGTCCACGGGGTTCGTCATGTACGCGATCCTGACCGAGGAAAGCATTGGCCGTTTGTTCATGGCCGGTATCCTTCCGGGTATCCTTATGATGTCGCTCTTCATGTTCGCGATCTGGATCACGACGCTGCGCGATCCCGCGGCCGGTCCGCGCGGTGAGAAAGTCGCCCTGTCCCGGCGGTTTTCGACCCTGCTGTCTGCCCTGCCGCTGATCGCGGTGATCGTCGTGTCGATCGGGGGGATCTACATCGGGGCCTTTACCCCGGTCGAAGCCTCGGGGGTTGGGGCCGCTCTGACGGTTCTTTTCGCTTTCGCCCTGCGCAAGATCGACCTGAAGGGGTTCGGGCGTGCGGTGATCGAAACCGTCACCACCTCGACCATGCTCTACATGATCGTGATCGGGGCCAATGTGCTCAACCCGTTCCTGTCGTTGACCGGCGTGCCGAGCGGGCTTGAAAACGGGCTCGCCGCATTGGGTCTTGGACCCTATGGCACCTTGGTTATCATCCTGCTGACCTACGTGGTTCTGGGAATGTTTCTCGACGGTCTGGCGATGTTGGTCATCACGGTTCCGATCTACTACCCGGTGATCGTGGCGCTTGGTTTCGATCCGATCTGGTTCGGGGTTATCGCCGTGATCGTCATCGAGATGGGGATGATCACGCCGCCCGTGGGCCTGAACGTTTTCGTGGTGCGAAACGTGGCGGGCGATGTGGCTCTGTCCACGGTGTTCCGGGGGGTCCTGCCGTTTCTTTTGGCGATGATTGCCTGCCTGCTTCTGATCATCGCGTTCCCGCAGATCGCTCTGACCATCCCGAACTCGATGTTCAACTAGGCCGCGGACTTATTACGCCGGATCGCGGGGAGGGTTATGCCGCCCGTGAAGACCCGCCCGGGTCAGGGCAGCCTCATCGACCTGCGCGTCACCATGCCCCCGAAATCGGGGACGAGTGCCTGTCGATCGGTTACGGGGGCGTTACTTGATAAGGCCCTGCGCGCACCAGCCGTCGAACACATCGAGCGCCGCGGCAACGAATTCGGGGTCGTTGATATGGCAGTCGAGTTCCACGAGGTCGACATTCGGCGGAAGGCAGGTGCGAATTTCGTCGATGAAGGCTGACAGTCCTTCCGGATCTTGCAGGATGCCGCCGGCCCGGTCCCATTCGTGGCCGCCGTGCAGCGGCAGAAGGAAGGTGACGGGGCCGGTGGCGGTTGCCAGGCGTTCGCACATGTCGCGCGCCATTTCTCGGCGCTGATCCGGGGTCATCAGGACCGAGGAGATCAGGCGGTTGTGTGCGTGCACCTCCTGTCCCGCGAGTTTATCCGGCAGGGGCTGCCAACCGACGAGGTCGATCAGGTCGTAGCACCCTATGGAAATGAGCTGTGGAATGCCGAGGCGCCCGGCGTTGGTCATGCGGGAGTCCCCCGCGTGAACGCTGGACCCCATGATCAAATTGCCGATTTCCTGCGGGGCGAAATCCATGACGGCGGCAAGGGAGCCTTGCCCGGCCAGGCTTTCAAACGCGCGCCCGCCCATGCCGGTCGCGTGGAACACCGCGGCTTCGAAGCCGCGATCCTCGAGCGCCGGTTTCAGATCCACCATGTATTTCAACGCGGTCTTTCCGAACGAGGTCATACCGATGAGCGGACGGTCACGCGCAGGTTTTTCGACGGCGCGTGCGGCACCGACAACCGCGCCCGCGGCCTGCGAGAGCGATGCCTTGCAGACCGAGTTGAGGCCATAGAGCCCGCCGACCCAGAGGATCATCTGGACATCCGCGGGCAGGCGGTCGGGCGGGATGAGCGGAGAGAAGCTGATCGTCGAGACGATGTATTTCGGCACCCCGATGGGCAGGCCGCTGCACACGTCGAGGGCAAGATCGGTGCCCATGCTGCCACCGAGCGCGATGACGCCCTGGAAGCGGCCCTCGTCGCAGAGCTGCGCCGCGAGCGTGGCTGCACCCTTGGCCATGTCCTGCATCGCGAGGTTTTCGTCCCCGTAGGAAATCGCTTTCTTGATGGTGCTGCCGCCCGCCTCGATCACGTCGTGTTTCGAGAAGTCGGTAGGGGTGGACGGATCGCCAAGCACACTTACGTCCATGGTGAGAACCTTGCCGCCCTGCGCCCGGATGACCCCGGCGATATAGGACAGCTCGTCGTCCTTGGTGTCGTAGGTGCCGATAACGAGGATGGTCGGGTCGGTCATAGCTTTATCCACGCGGTCTTGAGGTCGAGATACTTGTCCAGGGCATGAAGCGACTTGTCGTGGCCGTTGCCGGATTGCTTGACGCCGCCGAGCGGCACGGTGTTGTCGGCTCCGCCGTAGGTGTTCACGTGGACGACGCCCGCGTGAATGCCCCGGATCATGCGGTGGGCGCGCGACAGGTCCGAGGTCCAGACCGCCGAGGCGAGCCCGTAGTCGGTGCCGTTGGCGATACGCAGCGCCTCTTCTTCGGTGTCGAAGGGGATCACGGCGAGCACCGGGCCGAAGACTTCGTCACGGGCGTCGCGGTCGTCCGGCGTGACGCCGGTGACGAGGGTGGGTTCCATGAAATAACCGCCGGTCTCTTCGAGGATACGCGATCCGCCGATCACGCTGCGCCCCGCCGCGCGGGCCTCGTCCACGAAAGACAGGTTCTGGGTAAGCTGGCGCTCGGAGTTCACCGCGCCCGCGTTGGTGGCCGGGTCGAGCGGGTCGCCCACTTTCATGCCGCTCATGAAAGCGGTCAGCCGCTCGACGAAGGTGTCGTGGATCTTGCGCTCGACGAGAAGGCGCGACCCGGCGACGCAGACCTGCCCGGAATTGCGGAAAATTCCGTTGGCCGAGACCTTGGCCGCTTCGTCGAGGTCGGGCGCATCGGCAAAGACGATATTCGGGGATTTGCCGCCCAGTTCGAGGTAGACCCGCTTCATGTTCGAGCGGGCGGAATACTCGAGCAATCTGCGCCCCACTGGGCCGGAGCCGGTAAAGACCAGAACGTCGACATCCATCGACATCCCGATGGCTTCGCCGACCACGGGGCCTTCGCCGGTGACGACGTTCAGAACGCCGGGCGGCAGGCCGGCCTCCATCCCCAGTTCCGCGAGTTTCAGGAGCGAGAGCGAGGCGGTTTCGGCCGGTTTCAGCACCACGCTGTTGCCTGCTGCGAGGGCCGGTGCCAGTTTCCAGGCCCCGATCATCAGCGGAAAGTTCCACGGCACGATGGCGCCGACGACGCCCACCGGCTCGCGGTGAACGAGGGCGAGGACCGATGGGTCGGTTGGGGCGATCTCGCCCGCCAGCTTGTCGATGGCCTCTGCATAGTAGCGGATGGTGCCAGCGGCCGAGAGCGGTTCGGCCTTGAACGCCATGCCGATCTCGGTCCCGTTGTCGCGCACGCCGAGCACGGCGATGTCGAGCGCGTGTTCTTCGATCAGGGCGGCCCATTTCATCAGGACGGCCTTGCGCTTGGCCGGGGCCGCGTTGGACCAGACGCCGGAGTCGAAACTCTTGCGGGCAGCGGTCGTGGCGGCGGCGCCGTCGTCCGCCGTGCCGCGCGCGATGGTGGTCAGCCGCTTGCCGTCCAGCGGCGAGATGACGTCAAGCCGCCCGCCGTCAGAGGCAGGCACCCATGCCCCGTCGATCAGGTGATCGCCTGGGGCCGGGTCGGTCTGGCGGAGTGCGTCGATGCGGGATTGGTCAAGCATGGATCAGCCTTGTTGCGAGTCGTGGATGTCGTGGTCGTGGGAATCTTCCGGCGACCGGGCGCGACGTTCCCGGATTACGCCCCAGATGTGGAACCCGATCAGCAGCACGATGGCGCTGGCGATGATTGCCGAGATGGGCCGTTCGACAAAGTCGAGCGGGCTGTTCACCCGCGCCATGGAGGCGCGCAGTTTTACCTCCATGATGCCGCCCAGCACCATCCCGAGGATGATCGGCACGGTCGG
>DOUP01000216.1 GCA_003520545.1 Maritimibacter sp.
TGGCGAAGGCCTGCCCAGCCAGCATCGAACCGAGCAGCATCGCGCCGCGCGCCGCCACGTCTGCGCTATTCGAGACCGCCGTTTCGATGTTCGCGCCCAGAAGACGAAGCGCTTCGCGCGCGAGGAACTTCGACATCGGGTTGTTGTTGGCGCTTCGGGAGGCATAGGCCTCGATCGCATGGACCCTCGCGTCGACGCGCGCGGCCGCGATGATCGCCTATGTCACGATGGGCATGTCGCTGGTTCCGATGTTCGCGCCAGCGCTGGGCGGCTATCTTGCGCAGCAATATGGTTGGCAGTCGACCTTCTGGCTCCAGTTCGTGCTGGGTGTCGCCGTTCTGGTGTTGATGGTGTTCGATCTGGGGGAGACCAAGCCAAAGGGCGAAGGCGGATTGCGCGGACAGATCGCGGCCTACCCGGAGCTGCTGACCTCCCCACGTTTCTGGGGCTACGCCTTGGCGGCGATGTTCGCCTCCGGGGCCTTTTTCGCTTATCTCGGCGGCGCGCCCTTCGTGGGCAGCGATATCTACGGGATCGAGCCCGGCCTTCTGGGGTTCCTGCTTGGGGCGCCCGCCATTGGCTACCTTGTCGGGAATTTCTTCACGACCCGCCTTGCCATGCGCGTCGGGATCAACACGCTCATTCTGGCGGGCAACCTTTCGACCGGGTTTGGCCTGAGTCTGCTGATCGCGATGCTTTTGGCAGGGTTGCATGACCCGTATCTCTTTTTCGCGATGATGACCTTCGTGGGCTTCGGAAACGGTCTCGTCCTCCCGAATGCCAACGCGGGGCTTCTGGGCGTGCGTCCGGGGCTTGCGGGCAGTGCCTCGGGCCTGGGCGGGGCGATGATGATCGGCGGCGGTGCGGCCATCTCGGCGGTCGTCGGCTCGCTGCTCACGGTCGAGAGCGGTCCGATGCCTTTGGTCTTGATGATGCTTTTGTCCACCGGTGCGGCCTTCGTCGCGATCCTTCTGGTGATCAGGCGAGAGCGGCGGCTGGCGGCGTTCGCCGCCGCCGAGTAACACCTTTACGGGTCGGTTTGCAAAATATACACCTTCTCTTGGCAAAGGGAGGGGTGCATGGCTACACAGAAACTCTACGCGGGCGTCAAACTGCGCGAGACCCGGACGCGGCTTGGGCTGACGCAAAAAGCCTTCGCTGAAAAGCTGGGCGTGTCGCTGCCCTACCTCAACCAGATGGAAAACAATAACCGCCCTGTATCGACCGGCGTGGTGCTTGCGCTGGCGCAAGAGTTCGGATTCGACGTTGCCGAGCTGTCCACGGGGGATGCCGAGCGGCTCGTCACGGATATGCGCGAGGCCCTGGCGGACCCGGTTTTTGCCGATGGCGCACCGCCGGTTGCCGACCTGCGGCTGGTCGCCTCGAATGCGCCTGCGCTTGCCCGCGCCTTCATCGAGCTTCACCGCGCCTACCGGCAAGGTCACGAACGGCTCGCATCATTGGACGAGGCTCTGGGTCGGGAAGGATCGCGCGTGCAGGCGAGTTCCTGGGAGGAAGTGCGCGATTTCTTTCACTATTGCGACAACTATATCGACGCCGTGGACCGGGCTGCGGAACATTTCGTGCGGGACGCAGCGCCCGAAGCCGCCGCAGAAGCCTATCTTGCCCGTCGTGGCGTGACGGTCGTGCTCGCCGATCAACCCTCGCTCCGCGCTTATGATGCCGAGACCGCGACGCTGACGCTGTCTTCTCTTGCGACAGCGGCGACCCGTCGGTTCCAGCTTCTTCACCAGGTGGCCCTGCTCGCCCAATCCGACCTTCTGGACGCCACGCTCGATTTCGCCCGGTTCCAGTCGGACGAAGCGCGGGCCATCGCGCGGATCGGGTTGGCGAATTACTTCGCCGGCGCGGCGCTTCTGCCCTACACCCGGTTTCTCGAAGCCGCGCGGGAGACCCGCCATGATCTTGAGAGGCTGTCCGACCTGTTCGGTGCGTCCATCGAGCAGGTGGCGCACCGGCTGTCGACGATGCAGCGTCCGGGCGCGAAGGGGATCCCGTTCTTCTTCGTCCGGGTCGATCAGGCCGGCACGANNTACGAGGTCAAACACGCGGGCAGCCTGATCTATGCCGATGACCTGGACGTGACGAACGCGGCGGCATTCGAACCCATCGGGATCTCCTGCCGCATCTGCGAACGCCCGGATTGCCACCAGCGCTCTGTGCCGCCCCTGGAACGGCGCCTGCACATCGACCCGGATGCACGCGGCGTGTTGCCCTATGAGATCGACCGATAGCGGCTTGTCTCAGCCATGAGACATTAACAATGGCACCAAACGGTCAGTCCGCTTTACCGACCACACCACAGTTTCTAAGGTGCTCGGACCGAACTGAGGGAGGATGCGCTATGGAAATGCACGGAAGCCGCGTGATCGCGGCAGACCGCGAAACGGTTTGGAACCATCTCAACAACGCCGACACGCTGCAGAAATGCATCCCCGGTTGCGAAGAGCTTCACGGCTCGCCCGACGAGGGTTTCGAAGCGGTCGTCAAGCAGAAGGTCGGTCCGGTGAAGGCCACCTTCAAGGGCGCCGTGACGCTGGAAGACATGAACCCGCCAAACGGCTACCGACTTGTCGGTGAAGGCAAGGGTGGCGTCGCCGGGTTTGCCAAGGGCGGCGCTGACGTGCGGCTCGAAGAGGTCGAAGGCGGCACCGAGTTGTTCTACGACGTCGACGCAAAGGTCGGCGGCAAGCTCGCCCAGCTTGGCAATCGGATCGTGAACGGATTTGCAAAGAAGATGGTCGACAGTTTCTTCACACGGTTCGAAGCCGTGGTTGAGGGCCGTGACCCGGATGCGGTGGCCGACGAAAAAGGCGTGGAGTAGTCCGGGGCAAGGCCTCGTCCCATCGCCGGGCGGGGCACTTGAATGACAGGGTGAACCCGTTTCAATAGGAAAGCCCCGGCCAATCGGCGCGGGGCTTTCTGTTCTCCGCTCAGGGAGGTGCGCGGAGATCGCGGCGGAGGCTCAGGCCGCCGTTTCGGTCAGAAGCTTGTAAATCTCATCCTTGAGCGCCGCCCGTTGCTTGCGCAACTCCTGCGCGTGGAAATCGTCGGTCGGCTCCACGTCGGTCTCGGCGCGGTGGATCGCGCGATTCACCTCGTGGTAGTCATTGGCGAGCTTTGCGAAATGCTTGTCCGAAACTTTGAGCTCGGAAATCCGGTCAGCCATGTCGGGAAATTCGTCATGAAGCTCGTGCGGGGTATTGGACATGTAGGTCTCCTGTTTGCGTGCTTTCGAGCTTAAGCCTGACAAACACGCGGGGCTTTGACAGGGATCAAATCGAAATCAATGTCCCTGCGAACCGTATTCCAGAATCAAGGGCACGATCACGTCCTCTTCGTCGGTGAGGTGCCGATCGAGGAAACGTTGGAAATCGCCTTGGACGTCCAGCAGTTTCGCGGCTTCCTCTCGCACGTCTTTGCCGTCCTGGAGCGGCTTCAAGACCGCGTTCGTGCTGTCCGCCAGAGACTGCATGTAGTGGTCGAGCGCGTGGTGATCCTTGTCGAGAATGTCAAAAGCCCGTGCGACACGGGAATCGAGCTCCACCATCCACGGGAAATAATGGTGGTCTTCGATGTTATGGTGGCCATGCAACCCTTGCAGCAGGAACTGCGAATAACGCGCCGTCGTGGCCCCGTAGCGCATCGGGTCGAGGTTGCCGTCCAGCATCGCCTGTGACCGGTCGATCAATTCGTCCTGAACCGACCGGAATTTCCCGTGCATCTCCAGCCAGAACGCGGTGAGGCCGGGAAAATTCTTGTGCCCCTCCCACATTTCGCGCGGGTAAAGGTCGGCCAGAACGCGAAGCTCTTTGGGCAGGCCGTCGCGGCCGTTGAGTTTGAGAGGATCATTCGTCATGGGACAGATGTAGGTCAGCGCTGGCTGTGCTGCCAGTCCGGATGGACCCATGGCTCTCTCTCGTCACGCGCAAGGGGTGTGCGTCCCAGTATATGATCGGCGGCCTTTTCACCGACCATGATCGACGGCGCGTTCGTGTTGCCGTTGGTGATACGGGGGAAAATCGAACTGTCGGCCACGCGCAGACCCTCGACGCCAATCACGCGGCATTCGGGGTCGACCACCGCGCCCGGATCATCGACCGCGCCCATCCGGGCCGTGCCGCAGGGGTGATAGGCGCTCTCGGCATGGTCCCGCACAAAGGCGTCCAGGGTGGCGTCGCTGTCATCGCCGCCCGGCTGGATTTCGTGGCGGACATGTTCTTCCATTGCGGGTTGGCGGAAAATCTCGCGGGTCAGGCGAAGCGCACGCCGCCAGTCGGCCCAGTCGTCCTCGTGGCTCATGTAGTTGAACTGGATCTTCGGCGCGTCCAGCGGATCGCCGGTCCGCAGCGTGACCGCGCCGCGCGACTTGGATCGCATCGGGCCGACGTGGGCCTGGAAACCGTGACCCTCGGCGCTGGCCTTGCCATCGTAGCGCACCGCGATGGGTAGGAAGTGAAACTGGATGTCAGGGTAGGGGACGCCAGCCGCAGACCGGATGAAGGCGCAGCTTTCGAACTGGTTCGAGGCCCCGTGTCCGGTGCGCGTAAAGAGCCATTGCGCTCCCACCATCGCTTTGCCCAGGAGGTTCCAGTAGCGATAGAGGGTGATCGGTTTCTTGGCGGCGTATTGAACGTAGACTTCAAGGTGATCTTGAAGGTTTTGCCCCACGCCGGGACGGTCGGCGCGGACCTCGATCCCGTGTTCTTTCAAATGCGCCGCGGGACCGATGCCGGAGTGCATCAGGAGCTTCGGGGTGTTGATCGAGGAGGCGGCGAGGATGACTTCGCGCCGGGCGTGGATCGTTTCGGTTTCGCTCTGGGCGACCTCGACCCCTACGGCGCGGTTTCCGTCGAACACCACGCGTTTGGCCAGCCCCCTGACAAGGCGCACGTTGAAATCGGTGAGCGCGGGCCTGAGATAGGCACTCGCCACCGACCAGCGGCGCCCCCGGTGGACCGTCATGTCGAAGGCCGCGAACCCTTCTTGTTGTTCTCCGTTGTAATCGGGCGTGACGGGATACCCGGCCTCGGCGCCCGCCTCCACGAAAGCATGCATGAGCGGATTCCACTGGCGCGCGCGCCGAACATGCAAGGGGCCGTCCGTCCCGCGCCAGTCCGACGCGTTGGGGCCGTGCCAATGCTCCATACGCTTGTAGTAGGGCAGTACATCGGCATAGCCCCAGCCCTTTGCCCCGGTTTCTTCCCAATGGTCGAAATCGCCCGCATGGCCGCGCACGTAGACCATACCGTTCACCGAAGACGATCCTCCGACGACCTTGCCGCGCGGCACCGCCATGCGCCGGTTGTTCAGTTCCGGCTCCGGTTCAGACGAAAAGCCCCAGTCGTAGCGCGCCATGTTCATAGGATAGGACAGCGCGCCCGGCATCTGGATGAACGGCCCGGCATCCGAGCCGCCGTATTCCACGACGATGACCGAATGCCCCGCTTCGCCCAGGCGATAGGCGAGCGCCGATCCGGCAGAACCGGACCCTATGATGACGTAGTCTGCTTGCATGATTTCGATCTCGGGAGCGTCAGAACGGCGCTTCCACCTCTCCAATCTTGACGTAAACCGATTTCACCTCGGAATAGTGGTTGATCGCCTCTTTCGAGTTCTCGCGCCCGACGCCGGAGGCTTTCACGCCCCCGAAGGGCGCTTCGACCGGGGCGTCGTTGTAGGTGTTGATGTAACAGGTGCCCGCCTCGAAGCCGGCGACCACGCGGTGCGCGCGGGTCAGGTCGCGGGTGAAAACACCTGCCGCCAGACCGTATTCCGTGGCATTTGCGCGGGTCATCACCTCGTCCTCCGTGTCGAAGGCGAGAACGCACATGACCGGGCCGAAAATCTCTTCCCGCGCGATGACCATATCGTCGGTGACATCGGCGAACACGGTTGGCTCGACGAAGAACCCCTCGCGGTCGGCGCGTTTGCCGCCTGCCACGATCCGTGCGCCTTCCTCCACGCCCTTGGCGATGTAGTTCAGCACGATGTTCATCTGGCCTTCGCTGACCATTGGACCGAAGGAGACCTGCTCGTCCAAGGGGTCGCCGATGACCGCGTTTTTCAATCTCTCGGCGAGCCGGGACAGGAAGGCGTCCTGGATGTCCTTCTGCACGAAAACGCGGGTGCCGTTGGAGCAGACCTGACCGGAGGAGTAGAAGTTGCCGAGGATCGCGCCAGAAACGGCGGCGTCGATGTCGGCGTCCTCGAAAACGACCATGGGGGACTTGCCGCCCAACTCCATGGTGACGTGTTTCATCTGTGCGGCGGCCTGGGCATAGACCTTCTTCCCGGTCGGCACCGATCCGGTGAGCGACACCTTGTCGACGCGCGGGTCGCCGACGAGCGCCGCCCCCACTTCACCTGCGCCGTTCACGACGTTGAAGACGCCGTCGGGCAGGCCGGCTTCCTTGAGGATTTCAGCAACCTTAAGGGCGGCGAGGGGCGTGGACTCGGAGGGTTTGAAGACCATCGTATTGCCGCAGGCCAGCGCAGGTGCGGCTTTCCAGCAGGCAATCTGCGTCGGGTAGTTCCATGCGCCGATCCCGACGCAAACGCCAAGCGCCTCGCGCCGGGTGTAGACGAAGTCACCGTCAGCCAGTTGAATGTGTTCTCCGGTCAGGCTTGCCGCCAGACCGCCGAAGTACTCAAGCGCGTCCGCGCCGGAAGTCGCGTCGGCCACCAACGTTTCTTGTATCGGCTTGCCGGTGTCCATCGTCTCCAGCTCCGACAGCTCCCGGTTGCGCTCCCGGATCAGATCGGCGGCACGGCGCAGGATTCGGCCCCGTTCTGGTCCGCTCATCGCCGCCCATGCGGGCTGGGCGCGGCGCGCGGCTGCCAGAGCGCTGTCGATCAGTGACGGGGTCGCCGCATGAACGCGGGCGATTTCCTTGCCCGTCGCCGGATAGATCACCGGGATCGGCGCACCGGCTGGGTCATCGACATAGGCGCCGTCGATAAAGTGGCTGGCTGTGGGTTTCGGGTCGATCATTGTTCGTCTCCCTCTATTCGCCGCGGGGAAAGCGCTGGCTTTCCTCCACGTCGTTCAGGTCCATGTGGTTACGCATGTAGCGTTCGGAGGCTTTTTGCAGCGGCTGGTAGTCCCAGGGGTAGTATTCGCCATTGCGAAGGGCTTCGTAGACGACCCAGCGACGCGCCTGTGACGCGCGGACCTCGCGGTCGAACCGCTCCAGGTCCCATTGCGCATCGGCAATGGACGAGAGGCGTGCGCGCGTTTTCGCATGGGCCGGGTCGTCGGCGAGATTGACCCGTTCGTGCGGATCGTTCGCCAGGTCGAACAACTGGTCCGGATCGAGCGCACAACGCGTGTATTTCCACCCATTCTCAACCACCGCGACCAAGGGCGCATAGCTCGCTTCCGCCGCGTATTCGATCAGGACCGGAGCTTCGCGACCTTCTCCTTTGGCGAGCGGGACGAGGCTTTGGCCGTCCGTCCAGGGCGCAATCGCCGACAGGTCGATCCCGGCCAGATCCCCCACGGTCGGGTTCACGTCCATGGTGGAGACCGGCGTGGTTTCCAGTCTCGGTGCCAGTCCCGGGGCTGCAAGCATCAGCGGCACGCGGGCGGACCCCTCGAGAAAGCTCATCTTGAACCACAAGCCACGCTCGCCCAGCATGTCGCCGTGGTCTGAAACGAAGAGGATGATCGTATCCTTGTCTTGCCGCGTGCCTTCCAGCGCTTCCATGATCTCGCCGACATGCGCGTCGAGGTAAGAGATATTGGCGAAATAGGCACGGCGGGAGCGCTGGATATCCTCATCTGTGATGTCAAAGGACCGCCAGTCGTTCGCGTCGAAAATTCGCTGCGAATGCGGGTCGTGGTCCTCGTAGTCCATCGCGGGCACCTCGGGCAGGAGATGCTCGCAGTCTTCGTACAGGTCCCAGTATTTCTTGCGCGCGACATAGGGGTCATGCGGGTGCGTGAAGCTGACGGTCAGGCACCACGGGCGGTCGTCCTTGCCCCGGGCGAGGTCATAGACCTTCATTTTCGCGAAATGCGCGACCTCGTCGTCGTATTCCATCTGGTTGGAAATCTCGGCCACGCCGGAGCCGGTGACGGACCCCATGTTGTGATACCACCAGTCGATCCGCTCGCCGGGCTTGCGGTAATCCGGTGTCCAGCCGAAGTCGGCGGGGTAGATGTCCGTGGTCAGCCGCTCTTCGAACCCGTGAAGCTGGTCCGGGCCGACGAAGTGCATCTTGCCAGACAGCGCCGTGTAATACCCGGCGCGGCGCAGGTGGTGGGCATAGGTCGGGATGTCCGAGGCGAACTCGGCGGCATTGTCATAAACGCCGTTGCGCGATGGCAGTTGGCCGGACATGAAGGCCGCCCGTCCGGGCGCACAAAGCGGCGAGCCGGTGTAGGCATTCTGGAACCGCACCGAACGGGCCGCCAGTTTTTTAAGGTTGGGTGCATGGAGCCAGTCCGCCGGACCGTCGGGAAACAGCGTCCCGTTCAACTGGTCCACCATCAGGATCAGGATGTTGGGGCGGCTCATGTGTCCTCCAGGAGTTTGTCGAGCACGCGGGTCACGCGGGCATGGGCGGCCACCCCGTCCGGGGGCGCGACGAGCGCGTGACGGATGTAGAGACCATCTATGAGCGCCGCGATCGTTTCCGCGGTTTCCCCGGCGCGGTCGCCGACCAGCGGGCGCAAGTCGTGGACCAAGTTCGAGCGCAGGCGCGCGTGATACACGCCCAACAGCCGCGCGGCCCCCGCATCCGATTGCGCGTGAACGTAGAAATTCAGCCAGGCGGCAATCACCTCGTGCTCGAAGTTGCCGGCTTCGAACGAGGCGCGGATGATCGCGTCCAGCCGGGCGCGCGGACCTTTCGCCGTCCCGAGCTCACAGCGCACCCATCTGCCGTAAACGGTGAGAATATGGCGCATCGCGGCCAGAAAGATGCGTTCCTTGGAGCCGAAGTAGTGATGCGCCAGCGCCGAGGACATGCCCGCACGCTTTGCGATCTTCGATACGGTCACATCGAGCGAGCCTGTTTCCCCGATCTCCGCAATTGTCGCTTTTATCAGAGCCTCCCGACGAATAGGCTCCATACCAACCTTTGGCATTACGCGTGACTCACTTGTTTGACAGATCGCTGCCAAAGTGTTCATCTTTGATTGACTCGTCAATCAATAAAAACTCAGGGAGTTAAACATGAAGCTCAAGGCAACCCTTTCCGCGCTGGCGATCTGTGCCGCCGCACCCGCTCTGGCAAACTGTAACGAGGTTGTATTCTCGGACGTTGGCTGGACCGACATCACCGCGACCACGGCGGCGACCACTGTTGTTCTGGACGCGCTTGGTTACGAAACGGACATCAAGGTGCTCTCCGTTCCGGTGACCTACACCTCGATGGCCAATGGTGATATCGACGTGTTCCTGGGCAACTGGATGCCCACGATGGAAGGCGACATCGCACCTTACCGCGAAGCGGGGACCGTCGTGACCGTGCGCGAAAACCTCGAAGGCGCGAAATACACGCTGGCCGTGAACAAGGCTGCGACGGACATGGGGATCGCCGATTTCTCCGACATCGCCGCGAACCGGGATGCGCTCGACGGCAAGATCTACGGCATTGAGCCCGGCAATGATGGTAATCGCCTGATCATGGACATGATCGAAGCAAATGCGTTCGATCTGGAAGGGTTCGACGTGGTGGAAAGCTCCGAGCAGGGCATGCTCGCCCAAGTGCAGCGCGCGACGGACCGCAGCGAGCCGATCGTGTTCCTCGGCTGGGAACCACACCCGATGAACGCCAACTTCGATATGGGCTATCTCACAGGCGGTGATGACTATTTCGGCCCCGACCTGGGCGGAGCGACGGTCTACACCAACACCCGCGCCGGCTTCGTGGACGAATGCCCGAACGTTGGCGCGCTTCTGGGCAACCTGAAGTTCACGCTCGCCATGGAAAACGAAATCATGGGCGCGATCCTGAACGATGGTGAAACCCCGGAAGACGCCGCCAAGGCCTGGCTTGCTTCGAACGAGGCGACCTGGACCGCCTGGCTCGACGGCGTCACGACGCAGGACGGTGGCGACGCGGTCGCAGCCGTGAAATATCACCTGGATTGATGGGTCCGGGCGGCGGGGAGACCCGCCGCCCTTTTCTTATGCGCGTGATTTTCCCCCTTCTCCTCATAACCAGCCCGGCGCTGGCCACCTGTCCGACCGCCGACGACCTCGCGGGCGGGGTGGTGCTGGTGCAGAACGAGCCGCTCTACATACGTTCGGACGTGGAACTGCGCGCGACCGGGTTCTTCGAGGCGCGGATCACCGGGGAACCGGGCGGCGACAAGACCGGTCATCTGCGGACCTTCGATCACGCGCTGGCGCTGTCGCAGGATCAGAAGGACGGGGTGCAAAGGTTTTTCGGCTATGACCCGAACGTTCAGCAGCTCGACCGGCTGGACGAAGCGGGCGAGGCGCGGTTCCGCGTAACCGAGCGGAGCGGTGTGGGCAAAAACGTGACCGCGCAGCTTCTCTTAACCTTCGAGGGGCAGGGGGAGACGACCATTCTCACCTGCACCTATGACACATGGCAGGTGCGGGAAATGCGGGCGGATCCGGAGGGCACCGTTTCGACCCGCACCCTGACTTATGCGCCCGCGCTTCGACTCGTGCTCGCGGTCGAGGCCGAAGACCCCGCTGAAAGCTTTGCCTACACATGGATCGGGACCGCCTCTGACGTGGCCCGGTAAGGAGACAAATGGACTGGTTGGAAGATACGAAAATCCCGATTGGCCGAACGGCACGAAACCTGTTCGACTGGTTGCAGGACGTGGGCGGCCCGGTGTTCGATGGGATTTCCATCGCGATGGAAGTGATGATCGAGTCTATTCTCTGGGCGCTCCAGGGTCCGCCCGCGCTCGTCATCGTGGCACTGTTCGCGGCGCTGACATGGTATCTCCAGCGAAATTGGAAAGTCACGGCATTCATCGTGCTGGGCTTTCTCTTCATCCTGAACCAAGGCTATTGGGAGGAAACGACCGAAAGCCTCACGCTCGTGCTGTCGGCCTGCGTTGTCTGCATGGCGATCGGCGTGCCCATCGGTATCGCCGCGGCGCACCGACCCAAACTCTATGCCTGGATGCGACCCGTGCTCGACCTGATGCAGACGCTTCCGACCTTCGTCTATCTCATTCCTGCGATCGTGTTTTTCGGCATCGGCATGGTGCCCGGCCTGCTGGCGACGGTGATCTTCGTGCTGCCCGCGCCGATCCGGTTGACGCACCTCGGGATCAGCACGACACCGACCCCGCTTCTCGAAGCCGCGCAAGCCTTTGGGGCCACGAAACGCCAGGTGCTTTGGAAAGTGGAACTGCCCTTTGCCATGCCACAGATCATGGCGGGGCTGAACCAGACCATCATGCTGTCGCTGTCGATGGT
>DOUP01000297.1 GCA_003520545.1 Maritimibacter sp.
TCCTTCAGGTGCCCGGCGGTGAAAGCGCCGCGCTCAAGCTGGTTCTTGTCTCGGTCACCATCGCAATGGGGGCGCTCATCGTCTCCGAATTGCTCGCCCAGCGCGTGGCGCGGAGGATGGGCCGTTGATCCTCTCCGTCGATATCAGACAACGTCTCGGGGACTTCACCCTGGACGTCACATTCGAAGCCCCCAAAGGCGTCACCGTGCTTTTCGGACGCTCCGGCTCCGGCAAGACCAGCGTCATCAACGCGGTCGCGGGGCTGACCCGGCCCGATGCGGGGCGTATCGCGCTGGGTGACACCGTGCTGCAAGATGACCGCACATGGGTGCCGCCCCATGCGCGCCGCATGGGCTACGTGTTCCAGGACGCGCGGCTGTTTCCGCACCTCACGGTGGCCAGGAACCTCGCCTACGGACGTCGTTTCGCGCCCAGAAATGCCTCGCTCCCGGATATGGACCAGGTGATCGACATGCTCGGAATCGAACCGCTTCTGGACCGTCGGCCCACAGCCCTCTCCGGCGGCGAGAAGAGCCGCGTTTCCATAGGACGTGCGCTCCTCTCCGGCCCCCGCCTTCTCCTCGCCGACGAACCGCTGGCCGCGCTGGACGAGGACCGGAAGGCCGAAATCCTTCCCTATTTCGAGCGTTTGCGCGACGAATTGGACGTGCCTGTCCTCTACGTCAGCCACTCCGCCGCCGAGGTCGCCCGCCTCGCCACCACCATCGTCGTGCTGGACAAAGGCCGCGTCCTGCGCGCCGGTCCGTCGGGCGAGGTGCTGGCGGACCCCAACGTCACACCGCTCGGCGCGGGGGCCGCGGGCGCGATGATCGAAGCGCGGGTCGTGGCGCACCATCCGGACGGCTACACGGAACTGGCAGCCGGCACAGCCCGCCTTTTCCCCCCCGCCGTGCCCTGCGACCCCGGCCAGACGCTCCGCGTCCACGTCGAAGCTCAGGACGTGATGATCGCGACCGAGAAACCGGCCGGCATCTCCGCGCTGAACGTGATTCCGGCCGTCGTGCGCGACATCCGCATGGGCGATGGGCCCGGCGCGCTCGTACAGATCGAAGCAGGCGGCAACCTGATCCTGTCCCGCGTCACGCGCCGCTCGGTCGAGGCGCTCGCGCTCACTCCCGGACAACAGGTCTTTGCGGTTCTGAAAGCCGTCTCTGTCGCGCGCCAACAGCTTGGAAAAACCCAAGGTTAGAGACCGTTTTGCGCCCCGGCTACGCCGGGTCGCGCACGAGGGGGCTGTCTGCCCCCTCCACGTCCTGTTTGCCCGCAAACAGGACGCTCCTCCCCCGAAGGTATTTGGCAACCAGAGATGCAGAGGATGCTTTAGTCAGGCGGCACGCGCGGCACGGAACCCGTCGAGAAGCGTTTCTTCTTCATCCCCGGACAGCAACATGATCGCCTGCGCCTTCATCGCCGCCTCGTAGGCCGCGCGATCGTCATCTCCCGCGATCAACGCGACCTGTTGACCCAGCCAGTAGGGCCGCATCGAGGCCAGTTCGAGACCCAGAAACGCCCCTAGAATACCTTCCCGCGTCTCTGCCTCCGTCACGGCATTTACCGCGACTTGCGCAGAGATAGAGCCAATTTTCTGTCCGATGCGTTCGGGGTGCGACATCGCGTCCTCCATCGACGCGATCCCGATATCACCCAGGGATGTCGCGCCGGGTTCGACCCCCACCGCGTGCAATGCCGCGCGCACCAGGTCCTGCGTCATCACGGTTTGGAAACTGACCACTTCGCCAGCACTGACATGCACCCAATGGCTTCTGTCGCCGGGCAGACAGATCACACCGTCGAACCCCTCGTTCTTCGCCAGGAACCCGGCGACCCGCAGGGTGTCGGTTAGCATCAATGCAGGTGGTCCCGACTGGATCAGGCCGGAGACGAGCCTGACCCGCATCCGCCCGTCCCGAAGCCCGACCGATGTCAGGCTGTCGTCCGCCAACGGCGTGGCGGGCACCTTGCGCGCAACCACCTGTTCGGACCAGAACGACGGGCGCGCCGGGTTTCCAGCGATCCAGATCTCGGTCTCGGAATCGTCGTCCAGATGCCCCGCGATCACCGCGCCCAGCGCCAGTTCCAGCCCGCCCGGCGACAACCCGCGATCCCCCTGATCGCCGGACAACCGGTCTTTGACCGATCCATCTGCGCCCATCACCCAGACGGTCAGTCCGTCCGCGCGCCAATCCACCGCCATCCAATTGGCGTTCTGTTCTACCATCGTGAAACCCCTGCCTTCAGTGCGGTTATACTCGCACCCCTGCGCGGTGGCGGAAACCCCTGCTTGCCCAGGCTTTCCCTGCGTGAGACATGAAGGAAACGCGAGCGAAGGGAGCGATATGAAGGTTCTGATGGTGGGCGCGGGCCTGTCCGGCGCGGTGATCGGGCGCAAGATGGCCGAGGCGGGCCACGACGTGACGGTGATTGACAGCCGCGACCATGTCGCCGGGAATTGCCATACCGAACGGGACGCGGAAACCGGCGTCATGGTCCACGTCTACGGCCCGCACATCTTTCACACCGACGATGACGAGGTCTGGGACTATGTGAACAGCTTCACCAGGTTCAAACCCTACAAGAACCGCGTGAAATCCACGACCCGGGGCGCGGTCTATTCGCTCCCCGTCAACCTGCACACGATCAACCAGTATTTCGGCAAGACCATGCGGCCAGACGAGGCCCGCGCGTTCATCGAGGCGCAGGCCGATACCACAATCGAAGAACCCCAGACCTTCGAAGAACAGGCGCTGCACTTCGTCGGTCCCGACCTCTACGAGGCGTTCTTCAAAGGCTACACCGAAAAGCAGTGGGGCTGTTCCCCGACCGAGCTTCCCGCTTCGATCCTCAAGCGCTTGCCGGTGCGTTTCAACTACGACGACACCTATTTCGTCCACCGCCATCAGGGGATGCCGGAGAACGGCTACACGGCCATGGTCGAAGCGATCCTCGATCACCCGAGGATCGACGTGCAGCTATCGACCGCCTTCGACCCCGCGATGAAGGGCAGCTTCGATCACATCGTCTGGTCCGGTCCGCTCGACGGGTATTTCGACTACGAGCTTGGTCGCCTGGGCTACCGGACGCTCGACTTCGAACGCTTCACGGCGGATGGCGATTGGCAGGGCTGCGCAGTGATGAATTATGGCGACCGCGACGTGCCTTACACCCGGATCACCGAGCACAAGCATTTCGCTCCGTGGGAAGAGCACGAAGGCTCCGTGCTCTACAAGGAATTTTCGCGCGCCTGCCGTCCCGACGACATCCCCTATTACCCGATCCGGCTGGTGAAGGAAAAAGCCATGCTCGCCGATTACATCGCCAAGGCCGACACCGAACCGGGCGTCACATTCGTCGGGCGCCTGGGCACCTACCGTTACCTCGACATGGACGTGACCATTCGCGAAGCGCTGGACACCGCCGAAGCCCTGCTTTCCGCGGCGAAAACCGGCGAAAACCTGCCCGTTTTCGTGACTTCGCCCCTCTAGGGAAGTTAACGATAACCTAAGTTTTGTTCCTATTTGTTGAAAATGGGTGGTAAATTGGCACCGGCGACCCTGGGGGCGGGATCGCAGGGCGGAACGATGAAAGACATCGCATCAGATCTAACGACAACCGCCGCGATCACGGTTGGCACGACACGTTACGGCGTGATCGACACCCTGTATGATGAAGATTGGTATCGTCTCGACCTGACCCGGGGCGACATGGTCGAGATCACGCTGCGCGGTGCGGGCACCGGTCGGCTCGCCGACCCGATCCTCGATCTTTATGACGCGGGCGGGATTCTCAGAAGCTGGAACTTTGATGCCAACCGGTCGACCCGCGACGCCACGATCACCTTCGCCGCGGAAACCACCGGCGCCTACTACGTGGGCGCCTATTTCGCGGGCGAAGACACCGGGGACTATGCGCTTTCGGTGACACCCGCCGTCGCCGCGGCGTCAAGCGGCTCACCCGTCGATGCGATCACATGGGGCACCACGGTCGACTCCCCAACGGTCGACGTCTACTACGCCGGAAGCGGCGAGTTCGTGATGAACGATGGCGGCACGGACTACCGGTCCGAAGGCTGGAATGCGTATGAAATCGCCCGGGTCGAAGCCGCCATGGCGATGATCGAAGCCGTGACGAATATCACCTTCAACAGGGTCTATTCCGCCGGACCGGCCGATTTCGTAATGGGTCTCGACACCGACCGGCAAATGCCCGCCACAATCCTCGGTTTCTTCAATCCACCTTACGGTGGACAGCAGGCTGGCATGTTCAACGGGCTCGCTTGGGATCGGTCCGCAGGCGGCGATCTGGAGGCCGGCGGCGTCGGCTTCGTCACCATCACGCACGAGCTTCTCCACGGCCTCGGCCTTGCGCACCCGCATGATACAGGCGGCACGTCTTCCATCCTCCCTGGCGTTACCAGCGCCTTCGATGACTACGGGACCTGGAACCTGAACCAGGGTGTTTTCACCACCATGTCCTACAACGAAGGGCGCAACACGGCGGTGGTCAGCGAGGGTCCGGACGCCTTCGGCTACTGGGGGTCAGAGATTGGACCAATGGCGCTCGACATCGCGGTGTTGCAATCGCTCTACGGCGCGAACATGTCCACCGCGACCGGCAACGACACCTATGTCCTGCCGTCGGTCAACGGCACCGGCATGGGATGGACCGCGATCTGGGACGCGGGCGGCGTGGACGAGATGGTCTTCATGGGGCCGCAAGGCGCCGCCATCGACCTCCGCCCCGCAACACTCACCTACCAGATCGGCGGCGGCGGCTTCGCATCGGCGGTCTGGGGCGCATCGGGCGGTTTCATCATTGCCGCTGGCGTGGTGATAGAAAACGCCACGACCGGCCCTGGCTCGGATCGGGTCTTTGGCAACCATGTCTCCAACACGATCATCACGAATGGCAGCCGCGATATCGTTCGCGGGATGCAGGGGGATGACTTCCTGTCCACCGGCCCCGGCAACGACGATGTCGGCGGCGGTTTCGGCAACGACACAATTGACGCCGGGTCAGGCAATGACCGGATCTATGGCGGCCCGGGCAATGACCGCATCTTCGCGGGCACGGGGAACGATACCGTCTGGGGTGGTCTCGACGATGACACGTCGACGCTTGGCGCGGGCGCCGACCAATTCATCTTCACCGCGGGAGACGGCAACGACACGATCACCGACTTCGATCTTTCCGAAGACTGGATCGACCTCGACCCACGCCTGATGACCGGCACCCGCGGGGTTGCCGATGTGATCGCGGGCGCGACAACCTCCGGCGCAGGGGTTCACCTCGCTTTCGACAGCGGCGACAGCATCACCCTTCAGGGTTTCAGCGATGCCATGGACTTCGCGTCGGTCTTGTATTTCATTGATTTTCTCGCGACCGTCTGACCCTCGTCGAAAACCAGGCCGTCGCACTTCCCAAAGAGCGTGACTTCGTCCGCAACGAGATCGCGCAGAATGATCCCCTCGCCGACCTCATGGTTCAGGATGTGGGTATCGCCGCTGTCGAGATCGAAGACGAATTGCATGGCGACAACCACGGTTGTCGATGCCCCCGCCACGAACCTCGGGATAACGGATTTCAGGTTCGACTGGAGCACGTCGCGAAAAGTGGGAACCGGTTTTTCGCGTCTCGGAGGTGCGTTATCAAAAGGGGAGAGCACGTCGCGTGGATTCGAGTGAACGGGACATGCTCGAGCGTCAGACGGTCGCGAGAAAGTCGATGAAATGCAGTACCGAGGCGAAGCCGGTCGTATCGCTGTAGCCCTCAAAAGTAATGCTGTCGCCGCTGTCGAATGTGAGGCGAAGGCCCGCGGCGGAGGTGGTCGCGCCCGCGATCACATCGGCAACCCCGCGGGTGCCGGTCATCAGGCGCGGGTCGAGGTCGATCCAGTCTTCGGAAAGATCGAAGTCGGTGATCGTGTCGTTACCGTCTCCCGCGGTGAAGATGAACTGATCGGCCCCCGCCCCAAGCGTCGATTTGTCGTCGTCGAGGCCGCCCCAGATGGTGTCGTTCCCCGTGCCCGCGAAGATGCGGTCATTGCCCGGGCCTCCGTAAATCCGATCGTTACCCGACCCGGCGTAAATCGTGTCGTTGCCGAAACCGCCACCGACATCGTCGTTGCCGGGGCCTGCGGACAGGAGGTCATCCCCTTCCATCCCACGAATGACATCGCGGCTGCCATTCGTGATGATCGTGTTGGAGACATGGTTGCCATAGACCCGATCCGAGCCAGGGCCGGTCGTGGCGTTTTCTATCACCACGCCAGCGGCAATGATGAAACCGCCCGATGCGCCCCAGACCGCCGATGCGAAGCCGCCGCCGCCGATCTGGTAGGTGAGCGTGGCGGGGCGGAGGTTGATGGCAGCGCCTTGCGCCCCCATGAACACGATTTCGTCCGTCCCGCCCGCGTCCCAGATCGTGGTCCAGCCCATGCCGGTGCCGTTGACCGACGGCAGGACATAGGTGTCGTTGCCGGTCGCGGTCGTCATGTTCGCACCGTAGAGCGATTGCAAAACCGCGATATCGGGCGCCATGGGACCGATCTCGGACCCCCAGAGCCCGAAGGCGTTCGGACCCTCTCTGACCGAGGTTGTGTTGCTCCCTTCGTTGTAGGACATGGTGGTGAAAACGCCCTGGTTCCAGGCCCCGTTGTCACTGAAGGTGCCGGTGACGCCGGGGAGGATAGACGACGTGCCGCCTGTATCATGCGGGTCGGCAAGGCCGAGACCGTGGAGAAGCTCGTGCGTGATGGTGACGAACCCAGCGCCGCCCGCCTCCAGATCGCCGCCAGCGTCGCGATCCCAAGCGAGCCCGTTGAACATACCCGCCTGCTGACCGCCATAGGGCGGACGTAAAAAGCCGAAGAGGGTCGCGGACATCTGTCGGTCGGTGTCGAGACCCATGACGAAATCGGCATCTGCGGCGGAATAGACCCTGTTAAAGGTGACATCCGTCACCGCTTCGATCATCGCCATGGCGGCTTCGGCGCGGGCAATCTCGTACCCATTCCAACCTTCGGAATAGTAACTCGTGCCGCTGTCGTTCATCACGAACTCGCCGCTGGCCGCAAAGTAGACATCGACCGGGCCGGAGCCGACCGTGGTGCTCCCGCCAGTGCCGCCCCCGGTGCCACCTGTATCTCCACCACTGTCGCCACCGGTGTCCCCGCCCGTGGTTCCCCCGCTGCCACCTCCCCCCGTATCTCCACCCGTAACGTCACCAGTGTCCTGTGAAAAATCGTATCCGGACAGGTCGAGATTCCGTTCCGGGGCAATCATCACGGCGTTTCGAACCTCGGATTCACTCAGAGGTCCCCCGTCCGAGGATCGCAGGATCAACCGTGTTCCCTGCCACGTCACTTCGGCCCCGTTCGCGTTCGGCACCACGCTCAGCGTGATGGGATCGTAAAAGAACGGCCAGGACGACAGGTCCAACCTGTCCTCGGTCGGGTTGAAATCGAGGATGATGTCTTCATCCTCATCATCGCGAAGCACGAAGATGTCGGCGCCCAAACCACCGGTCATCACGTCGGACCCCGCACCATCGACCAGGATGTCGTTCCCCACACCGCCGTTCAGCGTGTCATCACCGGCGCCGCCAACAAGAATGTCGTGCAGAGCACCACCCAAGAGCACCTCGCCCCCTGCACCGGCTTTCGCCTGCACGCCTTGTCCCGACACATCGTAGGACATTTGGCTCAACCCGCTCACCTGCTGAGAGGCGGCGACGATCCGGATCTGGTCGCCCAACCGCCCCGCCGCCAGCGCCGAGATATTGGCCAGCGCGACCTGCCCCGGCCCACCATCGACCCAGTTGTTTTCAATGGTATCGAGATACTGAAGCTGCCCCCCCGGCAACATGACAAAGAGCGACACCCCGTCATCCGCTCCGCCCGCGACCACGTAGTGCCGCCCGTCCACGTCAACCGTGGCCACCTCGGTTACGCCGCCGAACCGGGTGTAAAGCGTGTCCCGGATATGATCGGTGTTCGTAAGACTTCCGTCCTGCCCCAGGTGAAACACGGTCAATGCACCGGTCTCCCCTTGTGCAGAGGCGAGGATGACAAAGGTCTGGCCCAGCACCTCGACCGTGGCCAGGTCGGTCGGGTCCATGATCCCGATCCCGTCTTCCGGCCCCGCCGTCGCGGCCAGCGTTGGCACCCCGCCCGAAATGACGAAAGAGGTGATGCCATCCTCTCCCGCATCTCCCGCGATCAGGATGTCCGCGCCATTGACGATGGCGCTTTCCACGACCGTCACGTGATCCACATGCAAGGCGTCGGTGTCGGCGATCTGGGTTGTGCCGGTAAGATTGCCGTTGATCTGCCGCTCTGCGACGGTCAACAGGCCGTTCTTGTCCGCAATCGCGACCCGGTCCCCCGCACTCCCGCTGATCGACACGGCCCGCGCGGCGCCTGTCAGTCCGGTGTAAGTGGTCAGGCTCCCGACCTGGCCATCGCCAGAGACGGCATAGGCGCTGAGCCGTCCCGCCTGTGTCGATCCGATCACCGCCTCCAGCCCGCCGTCCGGCGCCTCGATCAATGCGAAATCGTCCACCAGCCCGCCGACCCAGTCGGCATTGAATACCTGGGTATCCACGACAGTGACGGCACTCTCGGTGAGCGAAAACGTCGCCAACCCGCCGTAACGCCCTGACCCCGACACGAGCGTCAGCGCGCCGCCATATGCCATGAATGCTAGCTCGTCGATCCCGCTGTCCAGAACCCCCAGACCGGCGTAGAAGCGACCTTCGACCTCGATACCCATGCCCATCCCGCTCCATTGAACGGAATAGACAGTCGGACGCCGGATGGGCCTGGATCAGCGCGACAATGTGACCAATCCACGAACATTAGCGCGAATATAATCCAACATTTATAGGTAGTTAAGGTTAATGGCGATCACGCCCGCTGCGCCGCCGCACCCAGTCGCATCCGGTCCTCATGAACCTTGATCGCGTCGTTGATGTCATCGAACAATTCGACCTCACCATCGTTCAGGATCATGCCCATGTCGCAGAAATCGCGCATCTCATCCATGTTGTGGCTCACCATGATCGCGCCCGCCTCTGACACACGATCCAGGAACACCGCTTGGCTTTTTCGCCGAAAGGCCGCATCCCCAACCGCTGTGACTTCATCGACCAGGTAGGTATCGAACTGGATGCCCATGACAGTACCAAAAGCGATCCGTGACCGCATCCCCGATGAATAGGTCTTGAACGGCATGTAGAAATGATCGCCGATTTCGGCGAAATGATAGACGAACTCGCAAAGCTCGTCCGTATCGACTCCGTAAATCCGCGCCACGAACCGCACGTTCTGCGCTCCGGTCATCTCGCCGTGAAACGCGGCCCCCAACCCCACGGGCCAGGAAATCGACCCATCCGAAAACACCCGCCCCGTCGTGGCATTCATGGAGCCCGCCACAATGGACAACAGCGTCGACTTTCCGGCCCCGTTGCGGCCCAATAACCCCATGGATTTTCCGCTGGGTATCGTCAGGTTGAGGTTCTCGAAGATCACCTTCTGACGGTTTCGAACCCGGAAAGACTTGCTTAGGTTCTCGAACTTGATCACGGCCTAGTTCCGGTCACGCACGGAATAGAAGACAAGCGCCAGAAGCGCCCACGTAAGCACCGCGAACAGGAAAGCAACCAAGACGACCTGGAGCCGCTTCGGATACATCGCCTTCTCTGGCAAGGTTGGCAGAATGAAAGACGCCAGATACCGGGTTTGTCGTGTCGCATTGGCAAGCGCTGCGTCTTTCGCGGCCAGCGCACCTCGGTATGTTTGTTCCGCAAACTCCCGGTCCACGGCGAGACTTTCGTATTCCGCAATCAGTGTCGGGTAGCCATCAGAACCATCGCCGCTTTCGTCAGATGCGAAGGTCCGTCGCTCTTCCGCCAAACGTTCCCGGATCACATTGATCCGACGCTTGGCCTGCACCATACGCGGATCGCCTTCGGCAGCGGACTGGGCCAACAGATCGTGATCGATCAATGCCTGTGCCAACTGTTGTTGAAGCGACGTCTGGACGCCCATGCGGGTCTGCATATCCGCCGCCGGGTCGACGATCTGCGTTCTGGTGCGGAAATTGACCAAAGCTTCACGCGCTGCTTTGAGCCGGACGAGGCTATCCGTCACATCTCGCTCAGCATCCCGGAGAATATCGGCCCGTGACTGCGCATTGAGATCGTTGACCAGCGTTTGGCTCTCGACAAGGATCTGCTCCGCCACCTGTTTTGCGAACTCGGGCGTGAAGGCGCGCACCTCCAGGCCCAAAAGCCCCGTCGCGTTGTCGTAATCCACGTCCATCACCCGGCCCCAGTAGGCGTGCAGGCTTTCGATGGTGCCGCCCGGTTTCAGCGCGAAGACCGGGTCCTGATCATACGGCGCAGAGTAGTGACCCCAAAGGTCAAGGTCAGCCTCGATCCGACGCACCAAATCCTGGCTCTGGATGAACTCATACAAGATATCGGAATCCGAGGCATTGCCACCCGTAGCGCCGGTCAATCCAGCCAATCCGTTGATCGCACCCATGCCACCAGCATCATCTTCTTGCCGGACGGTAAACCCCACAGTCGACGCGTATTGGTCCACTGAGCGCGTTTCCAGGTACCAGAAGATCGCGGCCACCGGGAGGACCACGACGATGAAGAACGACGCGATCAGAAGACCATGCCGTTTCTTCGCGCGCGCAGGTCCCGCCATCGGCCGGATCACGACCTGCGGGACAGGTTCTTTCTCTTTTTCAACGGTTGTAGGATTGTCCGCGGTCTTCTCTCCAAAGAACCTGGCGGACTCGTCAGCATCTTTCTGCTCCCCGGCTTTCGCCGAGCTGGATTTGACCGTAGTGATGTTCATGCGCGAAATGCGCGTTTCCTCGGCCAACGGCAAACCCTTTGATCCGATTTGAATTTAGAAGACCTTTTACATAAGAGTGTAAGGCAACACCAGCGAGTAGGACCACGCCCGCATGACTGCGACAAACCCTGCCGACATTCCGCAAGAACCGGTTCTCAAACCTTCTCACCAATCTGGGAAGCGGCGCAGTTTCGCAACCTTCCGCACGGTATCCGCTCTGGTTCTGCGCGAAATCGGGGCCATATACGGGCGCTCGCCGATGGGCTACGCATGGGCGCTCATGTCGCCACTGTTCATGGTGATCGTGCTTGCGATTGCGTTTGGTCTGTTTGGACGGGTTCCGCCCCTGGGCGACTCATTCATCTTGTACTACGCATCAGGATTCCTGATGTTTTCGATCTTCCAGCAAACGTTCAACCCGGTTCGCACAGCGCTGATATTCAACAAACCGCTCCTACAGTTCCCGGTGGTTACCTGGATTGATGCGGTGTTTGCGCGGTTCATATTGAACTTTTTCACCTCGACACTGGCCTACTTCATCCTGATTTATGCCCTGCCAATCTACACTGGCGAATCCAGTCGCTTCGATTCCAGTATCATGCTCGAAACAATTGCGCTCATGGGCGGCTTGGCCCTGGGGCTCGGGGTCTTCGCGCACTACCTGTTTTTGGAGATCAAGCCGCTTGGCACCCTTTGGGACATTGTCTCGCGCGTCCTGTTCATCGCCTCAGGGGTGCTCTTCATGTATGAAGATATGCCGTCCGTGGTGCAGGAAATCTTGTGGTGGAACCCGTTGATCCATGTCGTGTCCCTGGGTCGGTCGGCCGTCTATTCCCATTATGACGCAACCTTCGTCAGCATCCCCTATGTCTTCACGGTCATACTGGTTTCGGCGGCGCTTGGCGGGCTTCTGCTACGCCAGCACCACAGGCGCATCCTGAACAAACGCTAGGATCGGCGCACAATAAAACGGGCGCCGCGGAGGTTCGCGGCGCCCGTTTTGGAAAGTCGTCAGACCGGAGAGTGCTTACGCGCCGTTCTCGCGCAGGAACTCCGCGCTGGTCTTGATCCCACCCAGCGGGAAGACGTGGATCTTGTCGATCAGGCTGTCCGGGTTCTCGGCCTTGTATGCCGCGAGGTCGGTCAGCACTTCGGTAGGCTCGAACGGTTTGAGCAGCTTGGTCAGATCCTTCGCGCGCTTCTGCAGAACGCCCAGCGAAGGGCCGACGCCACAGGCGATGGCGAACTTGATCAGCGTCTGGAGCTTTGCAGGCCCGGCGACACCGGCGTGCACCGGCATGGTGATCCCCATCTCGGCCAGCCGTTCGGCCCAGTCGGTCATCGGCTTCGCGGCAAAAGCGAACTGGGTGACGATCGCCATCTCGACGTCCGAGCGGTCCTTGTAGGCCTGCTTCCAGCGCAGCGCCTCGTCCACGTTAACGGTCGAACCCTTGGCGTCGATGTCGTTGTTGCCTTCCGGGTGGC
The DNA here is from genome assembly GCA_003520545.1 of Maritimibacter sp. Lineage (GTDB taxonomy): Bacteria > Pseudomonadota > Alphaproteobacteria > Rhodobacterales > Rhodobacteraceae > Maritimibacter. The sequence goes on from DOUP01000297.1 coordinate 12,374, forward strand.
CCGCAACGTGCAGACGCTTGAAGCCATCGAAATAGCCCGTCTCAATCAGTTGGATCGAGCTATCGAGCGCGCCCACCGGGCGGGTCGGCGACCCGCCGAGCAGAAGCGCGGTTTCAACGCCGGCTTCCGACACGTAGCGGTCGATCCAATCCTTCAGCTGGGCGTCATCCTGCATGATCCGCGCCGGGAAGTGCGGCATCGCTTCGAACCCACCCGACTGAAGACGCTTGGCCGTCTCCACCATCTCTTCAATCGGCGTGCCTTCGATATGCGCGATATAAACCCGCGTGCCGGCCGGCAGGATCGCGGTGAAATCCTCGACCTTCGCAGCGGTGCGCGGCATCACTTCAATCGACACGCCGTTCAGCAAGTCAGCAAGCGGAGCATCATTGTTCTTCATCATGGTAACCACGGACATCTTTCCTCTCCTCAGGTCTGACTACGGTATATGCGGCGTGTCGCTTCGTGAATGGGCCAGGGATGCACGTCTGCACGTACGGTCGCCTGACGGTGCCGCTCAACGGTGGGTTTAGACGACCCACCATCCGGCTCACCCCACGTAACCGTCACTTCAGTGCCGGTTTCCGCCACTTCCGGGTTCAAAACGGCGAGAGAAATCCACGCTTTCTCGTTCGCCGAATAGGCGGGTGCGATACTGATTCCCACCTGCTCGCCGTCCTTGGTGACAAGGTCATAGGGATAGCTCGCGTAATGCGCGGCCGGGAAATCCATGTTCTTGGTCGGCAGGTCTTCGTGACCCAGCTGCCCGGCATAGATCGCCTGAACATCGTCATGGTTCCAGACCAGCGTGACCTTCTGGCGATGCGGACCCTCCGCCATCTTTTCAAGCGCCTCGCGCCCGATGAAGTCATGGTCGAACTTGACCACCCGGCCATAATCCACGTCCCACGGCGTCATGTAGTAATCTTCGTCGTTGCCGGTCTTCATCGACCCGCCCAGCGTCGAAACCGCCTCGAACGCATTGGCCGAGAGCCATTCGCGATAGGGCTTCATCTTGTCGCCGGTGTAGATCGCCGGCAGCACGGAGGGCACCCAGCCGCTTTCCGCCGCTGCGGAGGCATAGGCCCGCGACCCGACGAGGCGAAGACCGAATTCCTTCCCGGCTTCGACCAGCGCGGCCTTGACCTTGTCGCCCTCGTCGAACGGACCCCAGATTTCCAGACCCTGCGCCCCGCCCATCCCGTGGGACAGCGTTTGCGCCTTGCAGCCTGCGATGGTGATTTCACCCATGTTGAAAAACTTGGTGGTCAACTCGCCACCCTCGTTCACCTTGTTCAGAAGGTCGAGCGCAAGCGGACCCTGCACCTCGTAGCGATAGGTCAGGCGACGGTTATCGGGATCGTCGAGCTTGCGTTCATCGCGGGTGACAGTGACATCATAGCCCCCGGTTTCCGCGTGATACTGAACCCAGTTTGGCACGATGGGGCGCCCGACTATGTTCACCTCGTCGTCTTCCAGACCGAAGATGATCGCATCCCCGATCAGGTAACCGTCGTAGTTGACGCAAACGATCTGCTTGGCCTTGCCCTTGCCGAACTTCGCGTAGCTGTTGACCGAGATATCGGAGAGCAGCTTCATCACATCCGGGCCTTTGACGTAGAGGTCGGTCATGTGAAAGCTCTGGTTCATCAGGGCGACGCCTTCGCGCCAGGCCCGCTGTTCTTCGGCCCAATGGGTGTATTCGGCCTCGATGGGGAACGGGTAGCGCCCCATCTGGTTTTCATAAAGCATATCGAAGGGGCTATCGTAGCCCTTCAGACGATCTTCCAGTGACTCTGCACTCATGTGTTCGGGTCCTCCCTGATCCTTGCACATGGATATAGGGACCATTCGCGCTCCGCGCTTATGCGCAGTCTGTATATTCCTCTTCATTTCGCTTATAATACCTGCATGGAAAGCCCAGTGATCCCCCTGTCGGCCCGTCACGTGCGCGTGATCCGGTCTTTGTCCGAACACCGCAGGGTGTCGGACGCGGCCGATTCTGTCGCGCTGTCACAACCCGCGTTCTCGCGTTCGCTTCACGATGCCGAGGACCGTCTGGGCGTCCCGCTGTTTCAACGCGGCTGGTCGGGGTCGGAACCCACTGCCATGGGCGACATCGTCATCGCGCAATGCCGTCGCATCGCGGCCGATATGGAGTCGGTCGAGCGAGGGCCGTTGGGAAATACTGGACCCCTCCGCCTCCCGCGCCTTCTACGTTGGCGCCACCTCCGCGCGGTCTCCGCCGTGGTGCGCTCCGGCACCGCCTCTAGCGCGGCCCAGATGCTGGGGATCAGTCAACCGGCGATCAGCCAATCACTCACCGCCTGTCAGGATTACGTTTCTCCCGTCCTTTTTCACCGGCGCCAGTCCGGCCTGGAACCCACCGACGCCGCCCGCGCGCTTGCGGCTCTGTGGGACCGGATCGCCGCGATCATCGGCGATATTCCCGCGCTTCTGGAGGCGACAGGCGACGCGCTCGTGGGCCGTGTCTCTGTCGGCATGCTCCCCTTCTCCGGGCAATCCATGGTGCTCGACGCTTTCGGCCAGATCACCCGAGACCATCCGCTCGTCCACCTCGTCGCCGTTCCGGGTGGGTATGAGACACTCGCGGAAGCGATGAAGCGCGGCGAGATCGACCTGATCCTCGGCGTGCTGCGCGACCCATCGCCGCTCCCCGGCTTCAAGGAAGAGCATCTATACCACGAGAATTACCTGATGATCGCCCGCGCCGATCACCCGGTCCATGACCGTAACCCGTCGATCCGGGAACTGGCGGAAGAGCAGTGGATCGTCGCGCCCCATGGGACCCCGATCCGGGCCTACTTCGACCGGGTGTTCCGGGAAGCCGGCGCGATCCCGCCCGCGCAATCCGCCGAGATGTTCAGCTTCTCCAACGCCGAACAAATGATCGTCGCCAGCCAATCCATCGCCATGCTCTGTTACGGCCGCTCTGCCTTGAAGCTTCTTCGGCCAGAGCTGAAACCGCTCGACATCACCCTCCCCGGCTCCCGCGTCTCCATCGGCGCGGCCCGCTTCGGGGACGATCCACCGAGTGCGGCAATCGCCGAGTTCCTGCGAATTCTGCGGGAGAAGATCGCGGACGCGGGCGAGGTTTAGTCGTACATCGTATGCACGCCCTGTGCACAAACTGTGCACGGATGTCATACGCGGGTTTTGCCCCTCAATCCGACATCCGCTCCGCGATCCGATGCGCCTGGAACCCATCCGCGAGCCGGGTCAGCTTGAGCGTTTTCACAACGCCTTCCGCATAGAATGGATCGCCCTCGGAAAACGCCCGCGCCTTGGCCTCGTCCTCGGCTTCCAGCACGCCCCAATGCCCGATGGCTTCGCCGTTTTCGTCCCACAAAGCCGAGCCGATCAGCACCGAGCACAGCCCGTCGCCACCCGACCGGACCCAGGCCCGGTGGCTGTCGCGCAACGCATCGCGGGCCTCTTGTTTGCCGGGGTGGTGGATATTTTCCATGAGGAAGAACAAGGGCTTATCCTTTCAGGAACGGAACCAGAAGATCAGCGACAGCATCGGGCTGCTCGACCGGGGCAAAGTGCCCCGCATCCTCGATCACTTCGAGCCGCGCATTGGGGAGAAGCTCGACCATGTGCTCATGCTGGCCAACCGGCGACCATTGGTCCTGCCGCCCGACCATCACCAGTGTTTCGCATGTTATTTCAGGGAGGTACTGGGCCGCATCTGGCCGGGAGACCAGCGCTTCGATCTGCCGCTGGTGGCTGTCGGGGGTCTGCCGCAACACCATTTCCGTCAGGGCCTGCATCAACTCCGGCGTCTGGTTCGGCTCATACACCATCGGCGGCAACCACCGCGCCGCCAAGGCCTCCATCCCGCGTTCGTGACCATAGGCCACGATCTCGGCCCGTTTCTCGACCTCGCCCTCTTTCAGCGGATGAACCCCGGTGTCCAAAAGTGCCAGCTTTTCAAGCCGTTCGGGCGCCAGCCGCGCAATCTCGATGGCGACGCGCGCGCCCATGGAATGCCCCGCCACACGGATCGGCCCCTCGACCATCGCAAGACAATCGGTGGCCATCTGCGTGAGCGACGATTGCGTCGTCAGATCCGGTACGATCGCCTCCATCCGCTTCAGAACCGGCTCCCAACAGAAGCGGTCGCAAAGCAAGCCCGGAATCAGTAGTACCGTCGACATCAGTTGATCATCGTATTCGGCAGGATCAGCGAGATTTGCGGGAAGGCCACCAGGAGGATCAGCGTCAGGAACATCGCGAACCAGAACGGCGCCACGCCGCGGAACATTTTCGCCAAAGACACGTCGGGCGCGACCGATTTCACGATGAACACGTTCAACCCCACCGGCGGCGAGATCAGGCCCATTTCCAGCGTCAACACCACGAGCACACCGAACCAAATCGGGTCGATTCCAAGCTGCTGCACAACCGGGAAAAAGATGGGCATCGACAGCACCATCATCGCGAAGCCTTCAAGGAAACAGCCAAGGATCAGGTAGATCGCCAGCATGATCGCCAGCACGCCGATCACCGGGATCGCAAGACCCTCAAGATAGGTGCCAAGCCATTGCGGAATATGACTGAGCGCCAGGAACGTCTTGATCATGTAGGCAGAAATCAGGATCAGCATGACCGTGGCGGTGGTCACGACGCTATCCTGCGCCGCTTTCCAGAACTTCGCGAACGTCAGGTCCCCCATCAGAGACCCGAACAGGATAACGAGACCCGCGCCCACGGCCGAGGCTTCGACCGGGGAAAAGATGCCGGTGTAAATCCCGCCGATGGTCAGAAAGATCACCAGGAGGATCGGGGCCGCTCCGCCGGTCGCCCGGATCTTGTCGGAGAAAGTGGTCGATGGACCTTTCGGCCCCATTTCAGGTTTGAACCAAGTGATGAGCAGGATCGTCAGTATGAACATCGACAACAGCAGAATGCCGGGCAGAACGCCCGCGAGGAACAGTCGGCCAATCGATTCCTGTGTCAGGAGCGCGTAGATCACGAACCCCGTGGACGGCGGGATCAGGATGCCGAGCGTACCGCCCGCTGCGACCACACCCGTGGACAAGCGGTCGTCATACTTGAAGCGTTTCATCTCGGACAAGGACACGCGCCCGATGGTCAGGGCCGACGCCACCGACGACCCGGACAGGGCCGCGAAACCACCGCAGGCCACCACCGTCGCCGAAGCCAGCCCGCCCCGGATCGACCCGATCCACGCGTAGGCCGCGTCATACAGTTTTCGGCTCATCCCGGTCTCGGTCGCCACGTTCCCCATCAGGATAAAGAGCGGCACGACCACGAGCTCCACCTTGGCGGCGAGCGAGAAGCTATCCGAGGCCAGTTGGCTCAGCGCGGCTTGTGGTGAATTCAGGATCGACACCCCGATGAAGCCCACGGCAAACATGGCGAAGGCCACCGGAATGCGAAGTCCCAAGAGGACAAATAGCGAAATGAGCCCGATGAGCCCGATTAATTCCCCGCTCATGCGTGCCCCTTGCTTTCCTGCCCGTTTTCACCCGTCACGATCAATCCGATGGCGCGCAAAGTCATGCCGGCCGCGGTGATGATGGACATCACGACGATAGCGCCTTTGAACCAGTCGAATTGAAGGTCGATGATATTCGTTGTTTGCACGATCCCCATCTGGAACCGCATGAGTGAGATCGACTGCCACGTGGTCCAGGCGATCCCGACAAAAATCAACGCGCCCAGAGCGGCGGCGACAAAATCGCCGGTCCAGATCATCCAGCGCGGCATGATACCTTCGAAAAGGTCCACGTTGACGTGGCCCCCGATCTTGTCACACAGCGCCATGCCGCCGAAGACGATCAGGGTCATGCCCATCGCGGTAATGTCCTGCGCCCCCGTCAGCGGAAAGCCGAAAAAGCGGCCGACCACGTCGATAAGGATCACGGTGACCTCGACCACGAGGCCAACCGTGCCCACGAGGGCAGACAAGCGTATAATCCTGTCTGCCCAGCTATTTACATGTGCGAACAAGTCTTATTCGCCGCGCATGGTGGCGAGCACGTCAGAACCGCCATCGACGCCCGAGATCACTTCGTCGCGGATCGGGTAGGTCAGCTCTTCAAACGCTGCGCGCTCTTCGTCGGACAGGGTGTAGACGGTGTTGTCGTCCATGCCCGAGATCGTTTCGATCACGGATCCTGCGCGCGCATACCAGCCTTCTTCAGCCGACTGCGAGAGTTTGCGGCCAGCGATCGCGTCAATCGACGCTTTCTGTTCGTCGGACAAACCGTCGTATTTCGCCTGGTTCATCACGACGTAGAACGAGATGTGGCCGAGCGGAGCATTGAGCGTGTAGCTGTTTGCCACTTCGTCGAGCTTGAAGTCGCCGATGGCCGACGCGCCGGTCACGACACCGTCGATCAGGCCGGTTTGCAGCGAGTTGTAGATCTCGCCAGCCGGCATCTGCACCGGGGTGCCACCAAGGGATTCAATCGCGGCAGCGGCAGCGGAACCCGACACGCGGATTTTCAGACCTTGGATATCGGCCGGGGTGCGCACGTCCACGTCCTTCATGATGAAGACGTTCGGCTCGGAGAGCCACAGAGCCAGAGGCTTGGTACCCGGAAACTCGTCGTCGAGCAGGCCAGCTTCGTAGGCGTTCCAGATCATGTCGTAGCCGGTCATGTCACCAGGCTTGGCGCCCGGAAGCTCGGAAATCATGGTCTTGGGGAATTGCGACGAGGTGTAGCCCTGAAGGCCCCACACCATGTCGGCCACGCCTTGAACGACGCGGACGTATTGCTCAAGCGGACCGGCGCCAAGCTCACCACCCGGATAGACTTCGATCTCGATACCAGCATCGGCCACGGCGGCCTGAAGCGGTTCGATGGTCGATTTGGTCAGCGTGTGCGCGGGCGGAACCCAGTGCGCGAATTTCATGGTCTCGGACATACCGGGCGCGGCGGCCACGGTCAGCGCCGCAGCAGCGGCAGCGGTACGGATAAAGGTCATCATTGGATTCGATCCTCCCATTGGTTCGATGTGCCGTCCCCACCCTAGGATGGCTTGCCGCCAAAACCTATAAGTAAAAGGGAAGTGGGCAAATCACATTCACGCGCACCTCATAAGATGAGGCTATTATTATGCCACTCGCGGCTGCGTGTTGGACCGCGGAAGGCGGGTTGGCGCGGCACCATGTCTCAGGTGCCACGCCGTCTGTGTGTCAGGCTCAGGAGCCTTTGGTGCGCCAGCTGTCCGCGTAGCTCTCACGCGCTTCCGTGGAGTAAGGCGTCGGCGAAACGCGCACGCGGATCGTCGTCTGCTCATGCGGCTCGACCGAGGTCTTCTTGGAGCCACCGTCCGGCTCGCCCCAAACCATGGTCAGAACATCGCCGACTTCGACGGACTGCTCCACGACACCAAGCGACAGCAGGCAGCGCTCGTTGAAGGAGTAGCCGTTGAACATCGACATACCGACCATCTTGTCGCCCTGCATGACCTGATCAGCGGTCGAGGAGGCGTAGTTCGGCTGCGGGAAGTCGATCCACTTGTAGTTCTTCTCGCCCGGCGCAAAAGAGGACCCGATGACTTTCATCACGTCTTCCGCGTTCCACTCGAAGGTCACCTTCTTGCGGTTGGTCGGAGCGTCTTTCAGCTTGGCCAGTGCGTCCTTGCCGATGAAGTCGTCTTTCTTCCAGCCGATGTAGAAGCCGTAACCCAGTTCGAACGGGTTCACGTAGTAATCGGAGATATCGTCGGAGACGAAGGAACCACCGATGGAACCGGCTGCTTCATAGCTCTCTTCCGACAGCCACTCACGATACTCTTTCATCATGCCGTCGCCGGTGTAGATGCCGGGCAGCGGCGACGGGATCCAGCCGGATTCGACGGTGTTGGTCGAGTAGGCGCGCGAGCCGACGAAGTGCATTTCGACGCCAACGTCACGCGCGGCCTGCGCGATGGTCGACTGGATATAGGTCTTGTCGGCATAGGGACCCCAGATCTCCAGACCCGGCGCACCGGCCATGCCGTGACGCAGAGCGGAGACCTTGCGGGTGCCGATGTTGATCGTGTCGACGTGGAAAAACTTGATTTCCGGAACCGGACCGCCGTTGATCTTTTCAAAGATCTTGTCGGCATCCGGACCCTGGATCTGGAAGCGGTAATGGGTGCGGTAGATCGCCTTGCCGTCGGGGCGCGAGTCAGAGCGCGGGTCGTAGGAGACCTTGACGTTCCATTTACCGATAGCGGCCTGGAACATGATCCAGTTGGAAGTCGGGGCGCGGCCCACGGTGACGTATTTGTTCTCATCAAGGCGGAAGATGATGTGGTCGCCGATCACGTGGCCTTCGGGGGTCACGGGCACGAAGTGCTTCGCGCGGCCCATGTCGAAGTTCGAGAACGAGTTGATGCCGACGTGGCTGAGGAAGGCGGCAGCGTCCGGGCCTTCGACGGTCACTTCGTCCATGTGGTGCGACTGGTCGTAGACAACCACCGAGTTCCGCCAGGCGGTTTGTTCGGATCGCCAGTTGGTGAATTCCGGCGCGACGCCCGGATAGATGTACATACCGATTTTCGAATTGCGCAGGCGGTCTACGATGTTTTCCGACTGCATGATTTTCTCAAGGCTCTGGGCCATGGTGTCCTCCCTTTGGGTCCAAATTGTATACATGGATGCCAGATGTCGCGCGATTTGCAAGGGGAAATCGCGTGATACCCCCAAAATCCAGGCAAAATGTATGCTTCCGGGAGAGTTACTCGACCACGAGCGCCATCGCGGGATGAGCCACATTGGCGTCGAGAGCTTTCGCTTCGAGGTTCTTGCGAGCGATTCGCGCGTGTTCCCGCGCCAGTGCTTCGGCCCGCGTGCCCTCGCGCCCGGCGATGGCTTCGATCATCGCCCGGTGCTGCGCCTGAGCCAGGACGAGAGACTGGATCATGCCCTCACGGTCGCGTTGCCGGAACACGAAAGCCGACGGAGACGCGAAGGGCAGCGACTTCACCCGCTCCAGCTCGCTCCGCACGATTGAAGACGGGCAAATCGTCGACAATTTGTCATGAAAATCAGCGTTTGACTCGGAGTAGAGATCCAAGTTCGGCGCGGTCGGATCGGCGAAACACCCGTCGATCCGGTCCACCAGCTCCTTGGTTTGCGCGATATCCTTGTCACTCACGCCGGCCTCGGCGGTCAGCCGCAAAGCCGTCCCTTCAAGCACACCACGAAGTTCGATCGCGTCGACCACGTCGCTATGGGAAAAGGAACGGACGACAAAGCCGCCTGACGGCGCACGTTCCAGCAGGCCCTCTTCCGCCAAGCGGCTCATCGCTTCGCGCACCGGGGTGCGCGACACGTCGAGCTCTTCGGCCAAAGCCACTTCGAACAGCCGCGTGCCGCCCGGCAACGCACCCTTTATGATCCGCTGCCTCAGCTCGTATGTCGCGCGTTTCGCGTTGGTATTGCCACGACTTTCAGCCATGCCACCCTCCCATGTATACATGAGAATGTATACATCTCGGGAGGGTTGTCAAAGCCTAGGGTCTGATTGCCTTGATCACGCGCGGATCGTCTTCGTAGATCGCCCGCACCAGATCGGACCGCTCACGCAGCACCGCGCGTTGGTTGACCGATCCCTTGTCAGTGACCTCGCCCTTGTCCAAGTCGAGCGGCTCGACAAGCATCATGGCCAGCGGCACACGCATGGATGACCCGGTCGCCTTGGCGTTGTAGGCCCCCAAACGCTCGGCAATCACCTGCGCCAATGCCGGGTCCGTGAAAAGCTCGGCATCCGCCATCTCCTTGCCGCCCGGCACGACTTTCTCGATTTCGGGGCGGAACGGCACCAAGAGCGCACCCAGCATTTCCTCACCGTCGCCTGTCAGCACTACGTCACGCGCGACACCGCCGAGGGCATCGGTCAGCTTTGCGCGAACGGCACCGACCGACACCCATGTCCCGGTCTGAAGTTTGAAGTTCTCGGCCACGCGCCCGTCAAAGAAAAACCCCTTGGACGCGTCGCCTTCGACAGCGAACCGCAGCGCATCGCCGAGTTTGTAGAACCCTTCCTCGTCGAAGGCCTCTTTGGTCAGTTTCTCATTGCGCCAGTAACCGGGCGTGACGTTCACACCCTTAACACGCGCTTCAAGCTTGCCTTGGTTCGGCACCAGTTTCAGCGTCAGACCCTTGGCAGGCACACCGATATTGCCAGGGCTGTCCTGTGGCTCTGTTTGGAACAGCGCAAAGGGCGCCGTTTCAGTCGCGCCAAGGCCGGTGGCAAGCAGGATTTCCTCGCCCGTGGTCTGGGTGGCCAGCTTCTTCAGGTCATCCCAGGTGTGTTGCGCCATCGCGGCGCCCGCGTAATACATCAGCTTCATTTCAGAGAAGAAGAACTTGGCGAACTCCGGATCTTTCTCCATCTCATGCAGGATCATCTCGAACCCCGCAGGCACATTGAAATACCAATTGGCCTGCACTTCCCGCAGGTTGCGGATCGTCTCGTGGATCATGTCCTTGGTCGGACGCCCGGAGTCGATATGAAAGGTGCCGCCATTGTAGAGCACGATATTGAACATCAGGTTGCCCGCCGCAACGTGGTTCCACGGCGCCCAGTCGAGCACCATCGGCGGCTCGTCCCGCAGGTAAGCGTAGCAATCCGTCACCATCTCGATATTGGCACAGAGCATGTGCTGGGTCTGGATCACCGCCTTGGGCGAGCCGGTCGTGCCGGAGGTGAAAAGGAACTTCGCCACCGTGTCCGGCGTGATCGCCACATTGGCCGTGTCCACGGCTTCGGTCACCGGCGTCGTGTTCAGATCGGCCCAGCTCTTCACCAGCCCGGGACCATCGACGCCGAGCCGCGGAAGATCGGGGAACACAGCCTCGATTGCAGGCGCGAAGGGCTCAAGATGGTCGCAGAAAACCGCGCCCGGCGTGATCTGTTCATTCACACCCTTGAGCTTCGCAAAATCGGTCGAGACCAGGGCATAAGCGGGTGCGATGGCCGCCGAAGGCACGCCGACATACTGCGCGCCCAGCGCCATGAGCGCATGGGCGATCGAGTTACCCGACAGAATGACCAGGGGCCGCTCTGTCGACAGGTTCAGGTCCAGCAGCGACTGGCCGATGGAGCGCACACGCTCGCGCAACTCGCCATAAGTGACTTCGCGCCACTCGGCTTCACCGACATCGCGTTCGGCCATCCAAACCCGATCAGGCGTCTTTTCCGCCCAATGGTCGATGCGGTCGGTAATCTTGACCGGATAATCGCCCAGCGGCTCCTCCTGCCAGACATAAATCGTGCCGTCCGCACGCGTGTCCGTCCGAATCACGGGGTTCCACAGCGCCACGGGGCGCAGAGGTGCGTTCGTCATAGTAATCCTCCCATTGCGTCTGCTCGACGAATTTGAGAAAATAGTTTACGCGGAAACTAAATAGGTCAATAGTAAACCTGCGATCGACCACGAATCGCGAGGGAGGAATAGTGGAAACCTTTACGTACCTGACCTACGAGGTCCGGGGAGATGTCGCCATTCTGGGGCTCAACCGCCCCGAAAAGCGCAACGCGATCTCGGATTCTTTCGTCGAAGAGCTGGCGACGCTGATTCGCCGCGCCGAATCGGAAGCCAAGGCTGGCGTGATCTACGGGCATGGTCCGCACTTCTGTGCCGGGCTCGATCTGGCCGAACACGTCAAGAAAACGCCCTTCGAAGGCGTCCATGGCTCGCGCCGCTGGCACGAAGTGTTTGGCTGGCTCCAGAAAGGCAAGCTGCCGTGGGTCGCGGCACTTCACGGGGCTGTCGTTGGCGGTGGGCTGGAGCTTGCCTCCTCCGTTCAGGTGCGCGTGGCCGACAAGACCGCATTCTTCGGCCTTCCCGAAGGACAGCGCGGCATCTTTGTCGGTGGTGGCGCATCGGTTCGTTCTGCGCGGTTGATGGGCGTGGCCCGGATGCAGGACATGATGCTAACCGGGCGCACCGTCGATGCCGACACCGCCGAACGATGGAACCTCGTGCAATACGTTGTGGAGGACGGCCAAGCGCTCGACAAGGCCGTCGAGCTGGCTGCAAACGCCGCGACCAACGCCGAGATTTCGAACTACGCGATCATCAACGCCCTGCCCCGGATCCAGGACATGGGATCGGACGACGGTCTCTTCGTAGAAAGTTTCATCGCGTCCTTCACAGCGACCAGTCCGGAAGCGGAAGAACGCCTCAATGCCTTCCTCAACAAGAAGGTCGGCAAAGTCACACGCCCGGATAGCTGATGACAGATACGATGGCCGAAACCACCGACGAAACGGCGATCCAGATGGGCGAGATCCAGAATTCGCTGGGTTTTCTTCTACGTGTCGCCCAGATTCAGACCTTCGAGCGATTCTTTGAATCGCTGGGCAGCTACGGATTGAAGCCCGGCGAATTCACAGTGCTCTGGGTCATCGGACTGAACCCCGGTATGCGCCAGGGAACGATTGCCAGGCACCTGTCGATCAAGCCCGCCCATATGACAAAGCTCGTCGGGCGGTTGATCAAGCAGGGGTTCGTCGCACGCGAACAGCACACCGAGGACCGGCGCGCGGTCCGAATATCGCTGACCGAACAGGGCCGGGACTTCGTGGCCGAGAACAAGGGCGCGTTTCTGATGCAGAACGCGCACGAGCGAAACCAGTTGTCGCCCGAGGAGATGGAAACACTCATCGGGTTGCTTCAGAAACTAACAGGACGAGACACGCATGCCTCTTAACGTTGACGAGCTCATCGCCATCGACATTCACACCCACGCGGAAGAGCCGTGCAAGCACGACCGCGACGATGGCTACAACGAATTCCAGCAGGGGATGGCGAACTACTTCGGGAACCCGGCCGGGGCCGAAGGAATGCTGCCGACCGTGCCGCAGACCGCCGAATACTTCCGCGAACGCAAGATCGGGGCAGTGATCTTTCCCGTCGACACCGAGCGCGAGACGGGGTTCCGCCGCTATTCCAACGAAGACGTGGCAGAGCTTTGCGCCGAGAACGACGACATCCTGATCCCGTTTGCCTCCATCGACCCATGGAAAGGCAAGATGGCCGCCCGTGAAGCACGCCGCCTGATCCGCGACTACGGTGTGAAAGGCTTCAAGTTCCACCCGACGATGCAGGGTTTCTGGCCCAATGACCGGATGGCCTATCCGTTCTACGAGGTGCTCGAAGAAGAGGGCGTCATCACGCTCTTTCACACCGGCCAGACCGGCGTCGGCTCCGGTATGCGCGGCGGTATGGGAATGCGTCTGAAATACTCGCACCCGATGTCCATCGACGATGTCGCCGTGGATTTCCCGGACCTCAAGATCATCATGGCCCACCCGTCCTTCCCCTGGCAGGAAGAGGCGCTGGCCGTCGCGCAGCACAAGCCCAACGTCTACATCGACCTGTCGGGCTGGTCGCCGAAGTACTTCCCCGAGATTCTCGTGAAATACGCGAACTCGATGCTGAAGAAGAAGATGTTGTTCGGTTCCGATTGGCCCGCGATCACACCTGATCGCTGGCTCCGGGATTTCGAAAACGCCCCGTTCAAGGATGAGGTGCGTCCGCTCATCCTCAAAGAAAACGCCAAACGGCTTTTGAACCTTTAGGACGCAACCCAATGGGAGGAAACCCTATGAAACTTTGGAACCTGACCGGCGCGGCGATGGCCGCTGCCCTTTCGTTCACCGCAGTTGCCGAGGCCCAGTCCATCGTGGCGGCCCCGGCGGCTCCGCCGGCCCACCCGGCGAACTACATGTACCAGCAATTCGCCACCTTCCTCGAAGAGGAAACCGGTGGCGAAATGTCCGCCAACATCGTCGGCCCGGAAGTCGTTTCGCTGCCGCAGATGAAGGACGCGCTTCAAACCGGGCTTGCTGCCGTCGGCAACTCGCTCCCGCTCTACTTCGCGGCCGATTTCCCGCAGACCGGCGTTGCCGGTGACCTTGCGCTTGCAGGTCGCAACCCGCATGCGATGGCCTGGGCCATGACCGAGTTCGTCGTGAACTGCGAGCCCTGCCAGCAGGAATACAAAGACTTCGGTGGCGTGTTCCTGGGCTCCGGCTCCTCGGACGTTTACGTCCTGATCACGACGAAGCCGGTCGAAACCATCGAAGACCTGAAAGGTCTGCGCCTGCGTTCGGGCGGTGCACCTTACTCGCGCTGGGCTGAAAACTTCGGCGCGACCCCGGTGAACCTTCCGGTGGGTCAGACCTTCGAAGCTCTGAGCCAAGGCACCATCGACGGCACCATGGCCTCGATCGCCGACATGCTCTCCTACCGCCTGGTTGACGTGGCGACCAACGTGCTGCGCGTGCCGCTCGGCACGTACCACGTGACGTCCAACTTCACCGTGTCCGCCGACACCTGGGCCGACATGTCCACCGAGCAGCGCACGCAATTCGCGAAAGCCGCCAACCGCGGCGACCCGCAATTGACCGACCGCTGGGGTTACCAGATGCCGTCGGAAGCCAACGCAGCAGTGGCCGAAGCCGGGATCACCGACATGGAACCGTCGGAAGAGTTCCTCGCCGCCTCCAACGCCTTCGCGGAACAGGACGTGCAGGCGCGCGTCGAAGGCAACCCGCTGGCAGCTGACTTTGCTGCCCTGATCGAAAAGTGGGACGGCATCGTCGCAGAAGTGGGCACCGATCCGGAAGCACTCGCCGCACGCGCGTGGGATGAAATCTGGTCCGACGTCGATTTCTCGACCTACGGCATGTAATGCAACCTGCCCCGGCCGCCTCAGGCCGGGGCATCCTATTTCGAGCAGGTGAACAATGGGCAAGCTCATCACAGCCGCCATGTGGACCGCCCGAGTCATGGGCTACATCGGCGCTTTCGCAGTCGTCGCGATGATGCTTCACATCACGTTGGACGTCTTGCTGCGCAATCTGTTCAACATCTCCATGAACACGGTCCCCGAAATCGTCGCACGGTACTACATGACCGCGCTCGCCTTCCTGCCCTTGGGCTGGCTTGAGCTGAAGCGCCAGATGATCTCGGTGGAATTGATCGAATTCGTTCTGACCGACCGCATCCGCCGTTATTCGGACGCCGTCCTGATGGTCATCGCGGCCGTTGTCTACGGCTTCCTCGCCTGGACCAACTGGGACAAGGCCATCTCCGAAACCCGCGTTGGCACGCTGGTCGAGATCGCGACCTACAAGATGCCGGTCTGGCATTCCTTCTACTTCGCCCCCGTGGGCTTCACCCTCGCCACAGTGGTCTCGGTCCTGCTGGCACTTGGCTATCTCATCCCCAACCTGGGCAGCAAACTTGAAGAGGCCGACTGATGAGCGTTGAGATTGGTATTTACGGCGTTGTCATCCTTGGCATCCTGCTCGTCCTGCGCCTGCCCGTCGCGTTGGCGCTGATCCTTGTCTCCTTCGGGGGCATCTACTCGATGATCGGGCTGCGACCGGCGCTGGGCATCCTTGAAAACACGCCCTACAGCTTCGTCGCCTCCTGGACGATGAGCGCTGTGCCGATGTTCCTCCTCATGGGGTTCGTCGCATTCCACACGGGGCTGACAGCCGGGTTATTTGACGCGGCCAAGGTGTTTCTCGCCCGATTACCCGGTGGTCTCGCTATTTCGTCGATCTTCGCTTGTTCAGGGTTCGCCGCGCTCTCCGGCTCCTCGCTCGCCACCGCAGCCGCGATGGGCCGGATCGCCATTCCGGAAATGGTAAACGCGGGCTATCGGCCCTCGATCGCCTCGGGTGCCATCGCTGCGGGCGGCACCATCGGGGCGCTCATTCCACCCTCTATCCTGATGATCATCTACGGGATCATCGCCGAAACCTCGGTCACACAGGTCTTCCTGGGCGGTGTCTCGATCGGCGTCGGCACGGCCATCGCTTATACCCTCGTCGTGCTTTTGATCAGCTTTCTGCGCCCGGACATCATCCCGCGCCGGGCTGAGGTCGTGCCGGGCGAGGGCATGAAGGTTTTCGTGTCGCTCATCCCAGTCCTGGTCCTGATCGCCATCGTCTTCGGCGGGTTGTTCAGCGGGTTGTTCACCGCGACCGAGGCCGGCGCCATCGGGGCCTTCGGCACCTTCGTCGTCGCAGGTGCCACCGGCAAGCTGACCAAAACCGCGATCTCCCGGTCGCTGATCGAAACCGTTACCACGACGGGTTCGCTCCTCATCATCGGTTTCGCGGCCACGATGTTCACCCGTTTCCTGGGGCTGTCCGGCCTACAAAGTTTCATTTCGCAGGCCGTGGCCAACGCGGACCTCAGCTATGTCATGCTGATGTTGATCATCGTCGCGATCTACCTTGCGCTCGGCACCTTCATGGAGCCGTTCGGTGCCATGCTGGTCACGCTGCCGGTGTTCCTGCCGGTACTGGAAGCCCAGCAGATCAACCTCGTCTGGTTCGGCGTTCTGGTGGTGAAGCTCTTGGAGATCGGGATGATCACCCCGCCTGTCGGGCTGAATGTCTTCGTCATCAAGAACGTCGCCAGTAAATACGTCAGCGTCGTTCAGGTGTTCAAAGGCGTGATTCCCTTCATCCTGTCGGACATCGTGGTGGTCGCCATCGTGATCGCCTTCCCGGCGCTGGTGCTCTGGCTGCCCGGTCTGTTCTGACGCGATACATCCGGCCAAACGCCGATCGACAAAGTTTTCATGGGCGGCCCTCGGGTCGCCCATTTCTCTTGGAAACACGCACAGTTTGGAACGAGTCCCAGCCTTACTGAATTTGTCAGCTTTTCATGTCCGGGCGTTTCAATCAGGTTTTCCGCGGTGCCCGCCTTCGCCGCAACCAAGGGCGAAGTGCTGACGACCTACGCCGACATTGCCCACGCGGGGTACGAGGACAGCCTCACCACCGCACAGGCCCTGAACGACGCCGTCGATGCACTGATCGCTGACCCGTCGGACGACACGCTTGCAGCCGCCCGCGTCGCCTGGATCGCCGCGCGCGAGCCCTATCAACAGACCGAGGTCTATCGTTTCGGCAACCCGATCGTCGACGACTGGGAAGGCAAGGTAAACGCCTGGCCGCTGGACGAAGGTCTGATCGACTACACCGAGGAGAACGCCGAGGCGACCGACGAAAACCCTCATCCGCGCGACGTCCGCTTAGGACCACCACCTGATCGCGATTCAGACCGGGTGCAGCGCAGGCGTATGCCGACAGGACCGTTTACCGGACGACGTAGACCGAACACTTGGCGTGGCGCACGACCCGCGCGGAGTTGGGGCCGAGCAGGTAGTCCTTGAGGTCCGGGCGATGCGCCCCGATCACGATAAGGTCGGCCTTGCCGACATCTGCCGCGTGAAGCACTTCTTCATAGACACTCCCAACCGCGACAACATGGCGAACCTTGGGATCGACCTCCGGGTCCAGGACCTCGGCCGTGAACTTGCGCAGGATCTTGTCGGCCTCATCGCGGGCGGTCGCGACATGGTGGTCCTGGAAATAGGCACCAACCACGCTGGATCCGAAATCCGGCACCACGGTGATGACATCGAGTTGCGCGCCATCGAGCGTCGCGAGCTTGGCGGCCATTTCAAGCACCCCACGCTCTTCCTCGGGACGGTTGATGTCCACGGCGCAAAGAACTGTCTTGATCATGCTGTCACTCCTTCTGGCTCGCGGCGACTACGCTGTATCTGCAAAAAGGCGATCAGGCCCAGAAGCGCGAGCGTCGGGATGAAGATCAGCTCTTTTGGAAGCTGGTCGGCACTCGCACGGACCTCGGTGATGGCCACCGGGGTGTCTCCGTAAAAATCGAAGCTGGACAGCCGGTCCGACAGCGGCGTGCCAAACATCGGCTCTTCCATCCGCATCACGCCGTCTTCGGGCATGAGCATCAGGCCCAACTCATCGAGACGTGCGTCGACCCCTTCGGCGTCGGGCACGGTCAGGACAACGGTCATATCCTTCATTTCGAGCGTATCGAAGTCGGGCCCGGAGATGACGGTGCGGAATTCGGACCCAGGCTGCGCCGCTTCCAGCCGTTCGGTGAATGCGGTCGGCGCGATTTCCTCAAAGGGCGGCTGGATCTGGTTCATGAAGACGCCCGGACGGAACAGGGCGAAGGCGATGAGAAGCAACGCCACGGTTTCCCAGATCCGGGACTTCGCCATGAACCACCCCATCGTACCCGCCGTGAAGACGAGGATACCGATGGTCGAGACGATGAACACGATAATGCCCTGCACCCATGTCACGTCGATCAGCAGCAGGTCGGTGTTGAAGATGAACACGAAGGGCAGGGCCACGGTCCGCAGCGAATAGAAAAACGCCGTGAAACCCGTGCGGATCGCATCGCCGCCCGACACGGCGGCAGCCGCGAATGACGCGAGCCCCACGGGTGGCGTCACGTCCGCCATGATCCCGAAGTAGAACACGAAGAGGTGCACGGCGATCAGCGGCACGACGAGACCGGATTGCGCACCCAGTTCCACGACCACGGCTACCATTAGCGAGCTGACGACGATGTAGTTCGCGGTTGTTGGCAGACCCATCCCGAGGATCAGCGACAGGATCGC
>DOUP01000272.1 GCA_003520545.1 Maritimibacter sp.
ACCCCTATAACACCGACCACATGAACACGACCCAGTTCGCGTTGGAAACCCGCATGATGGCGCAGGCTTGGGGCCACAATCCGGGCGAAAAGGTTCTGGGTGCCCCGCAGCTATACCTGTTCGAGCCGCACCAGACCGAGCAGATGCAGTGGAAACCCAACATCTTCCTCGACATCTCGGACGTCTGGGACCGCAAGTGGGCCGCGATCCAGTGCATGCAGGGTCAAGAGCACCTGTGGCACTTTTACGAAAACGTGGCCGAGAACCGCGGCAACCATTTCCGCCGCAACTCGGGCGGTCAGGCGGGCGGCAAGGCAGCCACCCATGCCGAGGGCTTCGAGGCCATCTTCCCGCGCACCGTCGACGAACTCGACTGAGGGGCAGGGATATGACCGTTCAACCCGGAACCACCGGCGTCGTCGTTCAAAACATCGACCGCGCTGACCCGAAGGTGATCGACGGCCTCGCCGAGTGCGGCGTGGCCACCGTGCACGAAGCCCAGGGACGCAAGGGGCTTCTGAACAGCTACATGCGCCCGATCTACACCGGCGCACGGATCGCGGGCAGCGCCACCACGATCCTCGCGCCCCCGATGGACAACTGGATGATCCATGTCGCCATCGAACAGTTGCAAGAGGGCGACGTGCTGCTCCTCGGCACCATCAGCCCTTCGGACGCGGGCTACTTCGGCGACCTTCTGGCAACCTCGGCACAGGCGCGCGGCTGTCGCGGGCTGATCATCGACGCGGGCGTGCGTGACGTGCGCGACCTCACCGAGATGAACTTCCCGGTCTGGTCCAAACACATCGGGGCGCAGGGCACGATCAAGGAAACGCTGGGATCGGTGAACGTGCCGGTGGTCTGCGCCGACATCCTCGTGAACCCCGGCGACGTGATCGTCGCGGACGACGACGGCGTCGTTTGTGTGCGCCGCGAAGAAGCCGCGGACGTGCTGAAAAAGGCGCAGGACCGTGAGGCCAACGAGGCCGCGAAACGCGTCAGGTTCGAGGCGGGCGAGCTGGGTCTCGACATCTATGACATGCGGCCCCGGCTGGAAGAGAAGGGCCTCAAGTATGTTTGAGGAAATTGGTTTCGCGGCGCTGGCGCACCACGACCAACTGGAGGGGCGCTGCCCCTCCAGANNCCGGAAAGCAGGGGCGGCCCATGTCTGAAGGTGTGCGTTGCATGTGGATGCGCGGGGGAACCTCCAAGGGCGGGTTCTTCCTTGCCGATGATTTGCCGGGCGACACGGCGGCGCGCGATGCGTTCCTGCTGCGTGTCATGGGCTCGCCGGATGTGCGCCAGATCGACGGGATGGGCGGGGCCGACCCGCTGACCGCCAAGGTTGCCGTGGTGAAGAAATCCGAGCGCGAAGGTGTCGATGTGGATTACCTGTTCTTGCAGGTCTTCGTCGATCAGCCCATCGTCACGGACAAGCAAAACTGCGGCAACATGCTGGCCGGTGTCGGCCCCTTCGCCATCGAGCGCGGATTGATCGAGGCCAAGGGGGACGAAACCGAGGTCACGATCTTCATGGAAAACACCGGGCAGGTGGCGGTGGCGAGCGTCGCCACGCCGGGCGGTGTCGTGAGCTACCGGGGCGAGGCGGCCATCGACGGTGTGCCAGGCACGGCGTCGGCCATTCCGCTGGAATTCCAGGATACGGCTGGAAGTTCCTGCGGCGCGCTCCTGCCCACAGGCAACGTGGTCGACACGGTGGAAGGCGTCGAGGTCACGATGATCGACAACGGTATGCCCTGTGTCGTGATGCGCGGCGCGGACATGGGGATCACCGGGGATGAAACGCCCGAGGACCTGGAAGCCAACGACGCCTTGCGCAGGAAGCTGGAAGCGATCCGGCTTGCCTGCGGCCCCATGATGAACCTTGGGGATGTGAGCGAGAAATCCGTGCCCAAGATGACGATGGTCACGGCGCCGAAAGCGGGCGGGGCGATCAACACGCGCACCTTCATTCCGCACCGCTGCCATAAAACCATTGGCGTGCTGGGCGCGGTGAGCGTGGCGACCGCCTGTCTGCTCGAAGGCAGCCCGGCCAATGACCTGGCCGAGACGGGCGAGGGCCGCGAACGCGCGCTGTCCATCGAACATCCGACCGGCGAAATGACCGTGATCGCCAAGCTCGACGATACTGGAACCCCGGCCTCGGCCGCCATCCTGCGCACCGCGCGCAAGCTGATGGACGGCGAGGTGTTTGGAGACTGACATGACCGAAGTACAAGTCAAAGATGCCGACTGGCTCGATTTCCACCCGAACCCGAAAAAGCCCGACTTCAAACTGCCCGAGGGGGCGGTGGATGCGCATTGCCACGTCTTTGGCCCGAGCCCGGAGTTCCCCTTCGCCCCGGAGCGCAAATACACGCCGTGCAACGCTGGCAAGGACAAGCTCTACGAGCTGCGCGACTTCCTCGGGTTTTCCCGCAATGTGATCGTGCAGGCGACCTGCCACGGCAAGGATAACGCGGCGATGGTGGATGCCTGCCGCACGGCTGGTGACCTGGCGCGGGGCGTGGCGAGCGTGCGCCACGACATTAACCGCGAAGAGCTGGCCGAAATGGACGCCGCCGGGGTGCGTGGTGTGCGCTTCAATTTCGTCAAGCGTCTGGTCGACGCCACGCCGCGCGAACATTTCACCGAGGTCGCGGAGCACATCCAGGAGTTCGGCTGGTCCATCGTCGTCTATTTCGAGGCAGCCGACCTGGAAGAGCTGGTGCCCTTCCTCGAAAGCCTGCCGGGGATCATCGTGGTGGACCACATGGGCCGCCCCGATGTCGCGAAGGGCGTCGATCACCCGGATTTCCAGCGGTTTCTCGACCTCATGGACCGCAATGACAACATCTGGTCCAAGGTGACCTGCCCGGAGCGTCTCTCGGTTCAGGGCCCGCCTGCCTATGACGATGTCGTGCCCTTCGCGCGCGAGGTGGTGAAGCGGTTCCCGGATCGTGTGCTCTGGGGCACCGACTGGCCGCATCCGAACATGAAGAGCCATATGCCGGACGACGGAAACCTGGTGGATTTCATTCCCCGGATCGCGCCGAGCGCCGAGGAACAGCAAAAGCTCTTGGTGGATAATCCGATGCGCCTCTACTGGGCGCGCTGAGGCAATCCTGTGTCATAACCCGAAGCTAAGCCAAACAAGACCTTGAGGCCCGCGTCCGCGTTTCGGAGGCGGGTCTTTTCTTTGTATTATTGGCCCTGAGGTCGAAGGGTCCGGCAAAAGTGGTATAAGTTTTGCATTCAGGCCATTCAAAAAATGCCCATGGGTGCCGGTTTTGATTCAGGTCAAATTTGCGCGCGCCCGCCCGTGCGAAACAACCTCAGATCAATAAAGGAGGAACGGCCATGCATGATATGCCGGGCTATGATTACCACATCGACATTCCGGGCACGACGATCTTCGACGGCAAGCAGGCCATGAAGGGCTATGCGCTGAACAAGATGTGCTACGACTTCAACAAGGCCGAGAACCGCGAAGGCTTCAAGGCGGACGAGGAAGGCTGGATGGAGAAATACGGCCTCAATGACGAGCAGAAGCAAGCGGTGCGTGATCGCAATGTGCTTGGCCTGATCGACGCGGGCGGCAACATCTACTACCTCGCGAAATTCGCCGGGATCTTCGGCCTGTCTGTGCAGGACGTAGGCGGGCTTCAGACCGGTAAGACCACCGAAGAATTCAAGGAATACCTGGCGAGCCAGGCGTAAGGGAGACCCATCATGGCGAAAATTCTTGGCGGGATCACCACGTCCCATATTCCGGCGGTCGGCAATGCGATCCAGAAAAATCTGCAAGACGATCCTTATTGGAAGCCCTTTTTCGACGGCTATCCGAAGGTTCATCAGTGGATCAAGGACAACAAGCCCGACTATTGCATCAACATCTACAACGATCACGGGCTTGGTTTCTTCCTCGACCGGATGCCGACCTTCGCGATCGGGGCCGCGCATGAGTACCGCAACGAGGACGAAGGCTGGGGGCTTCCCGCGCTCGACCCGTTCCCCGGTGCACCCGAGCTGAGCTGGCATATCATCGAGTCAATGGTCGCCGATCACTTCGACATCACCTCCTGCCAGGAGCTTGCGGTCGATCACGGCTTCGTCGTGCCGATGCAACTGTTCTGGCCCGGTGCGCCGCATCACCCGGATATGCCGAAGACCGTTCCGATTTCGGCCAACACGGTGCAGCATCCGATCCCGACGCTGGCGCGGGCGCTGGAATTCGGCAAGGCCCTGGGCCAGGCGCTCAAGTCTTTCCCGGAGGATGCGAAAATCGTGATCCTGGGGACCGGGGGCCTAAGCCACCAGTTGGATGGCCAGCGCGCGGGGTTCATCAACAAGGAGTTCGACCAGTATTGCCTCGACAATATCGTGTCGAACCCGGAAGAGCTGACCAAGATCACCCGGATGGAGCTGGTCGAGAAGGCCGGCGCGCAGGGCACCGAATTCCTGATGTGGATGATGATGCGCGGGGCATTGGGCGACGATGTGACCGAGATCACGCGGAACTACCATATCCCGATTTCGAACACCGCCGCAGGCACCTTGCTTCTGGAGTGTGCCGCCTGAGGATTTGCGCTGCGGGCTTTGGGCCGCGTCGCCCGGATATTTTGGACCGGAAAGAGGGGCGGGCGACTGCCCCTCTTTCATTTGGGATGTGGGCGCGGGCGCGGCGAGGGTCTTGGGAGACCTGTTGGGTTGCTCGGTCGCGCGTTCCTTCGACATACGGTTCGCCATACATTGGCGCAGCAAAGCGCGCATGCCGGTGGCGCATTGCTATTTTGTGCGCGAGGGCGACCGGGCTTCGATCTGCTGGCGAAAGGCGCGGGGAGACACGCCGGTTGCGCGGGAAAACACGCGCGAGAAATGGGCGGGGTCTTGATAGCCGAGCGCATAGCCAATCTCGGAGACGGAAAGGTTCGAATAGGCCAAATTCCGCCGCGCTTCCCGGATCACACGCTCCTCGATCACCGCCGAGGCCGGTTGTCCCGTCGCCTGCCGCATGACCCGGCTCAGGTGCGTGGGCGTGACCGCCAGTCGGTTGGCGTATTCCTTGACGGCCAGGTGTTCGGTGAAATGCGCCTCGACCAGCGCTTCGAACCGCCGCTGCAACGTGCTGTCTGCGGACCGTTCCGTCGGGCGTGCCTCGGCAATCGACCGCGCCACGAGACCGGCGAGCAAAGCCACCTGTGCGCGCAGCGCATGGGCCCGCCCGAAGGCGCGCCCTTCGTGTTCGGCAAAAATCGCCTCGGTCACGGCGCGGATACGGTCGTTCAGGTCAATCTGTGCGGGCCGTGCCAGGAGGGGGCGAAGCCCTTCGCCCTCCGCCAGCCATTCGTCCAGAACCTCGCTCGCGACCGTGACCACCCAGCCCGTCGATCCCGGGGTGAACACGTAGGAATGGACGCAGCCCGTCGGCACGTTCGACACGGTGCCTGGCACCAGGGTCACCTCGGCCTGATCGAAACGCCCATCCGCTTGCCCGGTGTCCAGGATCAGGAACTGGTGCAGTCGCCCGTGGCGGTGCGGTTTCAACTCCCAGTTATGGAGGGCCGAGCGCACTTCGATGGTTTCGCAATGCACCACGTCGGGCAGGTCGGCATATTCGCCGAACAGGTTGTAAGTCTCGATCACGCTCATGTTCGATCCATACAAGTTTTTCGCGGATGGGTCCATTCAAACCTCCGCGTCTCCCCGTATGATCATCCGCCAATAGGAGGAGAAACTCATGGCGAACACGATCAAAACCAAAGTCGGCATTATCGGTGGTGGCCCCTCGGGCCTGTTGCTGAGCCAGTTGCTCGACCTTAAGGGCATCGACAGCGTCGTTCTGGAACGGCGGACCCGTGACTATGTGCTGGGTCGTATCCGTGCGGGCGTGTTGGAGCAGGGCTTTACCGATCTGATGCGTGAAGCCGGTGTGGCCGAGCGGATGGACGCGGAAGGCGAAATTCACAACGGGTTCGAGATTTCCGACATGGGCAGGCTGCATCACATCGACCTCAAGGGTCTGACCGGCGGCGATACCGTGATGGTCTATGGCCAGACTGAAGTGACCCGCGATCTCTATGACGCCCGCGAAGCCCGGGGCGGCAAGGTCATTCACGAGGCCATGGATGTGCAGCCGCACGACCTGACCTCGGATGCGCCCTACATTACCTACACCAGGGACGGCGAAAAGTGCCGGGTGGATTGCGACTTCATCGTCGGTGCCGACGGTTTTCACGGTGTCAGCCGCAAGTCGATCCCCGAAGACCAGATCACCGAGTACGAGAAGGTCTATCCCTTTGGCTGGCTCGGTATCCTGTCGGAAACCAAACCGGTGCACCCGGAACTCATCTATGCCCGCTCCGAGCGCGGTTTCGCCCTGTGTTCGCTGCGCAGCCAGGTGCTCAGCCGCTACTACGTGCAGGTCCCGCTCGACGACAAGGTCGAGGATTGGTCGGACGAGCGCTTCTGGGACGAGCTGAAAGCACGCCTCCCCGAAGATGTGGCCGCCAAGCTCGAAACCGGTCCGTCGATCGAGAAAAGCATCGCGCCGCTCAGGTCCTTCGTCTGCGAACCGATGCGCTACGGAAACCTGTTCCTGGCCGGAGACGCGGCGCATATCGTGC
>DOUP01000274.1 GCA_003520545.1 Maritimibacter sp.
TGCCGGCTCCGAGAAAGCCGGTGACCACGGTGGCAGGAATCTTGGCACGCATTGCGGTCTCCGTTATGGGGCGTTACGGGCTTTTCGCCCGTCGCAGCGGGAAAGGAAAGGGTATGGCAGGGCGATTGGCAGTCTGTGTCTCATGCGAAGGCGGTGCCGCATTGGCCGACGCGCTGGAAGAACGTATGGAATTAACCCGCACAGACTGCATGAACGTCTGTAGCAGGCCCGCTTGTGTCTCGGTGCGCGAGACGGGAAAGCCAGCATACCTGTTCGGGGATGTCGATGCCACGCTGGCCCCCAACGTCCTGCGCTTCGTCGCATTGTACGATGCGGCGGAGGCNNCGTGACCGATGCCCGCCCGATTGGTGATCTGCGCTTCAAGCTCATCGGGCGCATTCCGGCCTAGGCCGTCTGCCGGGCGAAATGTCCCGCAATGCTCCCGAGGAGCGTCCAGCCGACCGCCGCGAAGGCCAGCGAGCGGACGGCGAAGGATGCGGCCAGTTCCGGCGCGGCAACGCCGAAATAGGTATCGAGATGCGGCGCTCCGATCACGTGTGGCAACAGGATAAGCACC
Source organism: Maritimibacter sp. (assembly GCA_003520545.1). Classification (GTDB taxonomy): domain Bacteria; phylum Pseudomonadota; class Alphaproteobacteria; order Rhodobacterales; family Rhodobacteraceae; genus Maritimibacter. Next base: position 578 of record DOUP01000274.1, read on the forward strand.
CCGCCAAGCGCCAGCGCCCACCAATGCGGCACGAAGGCGATGAGCCACAACGCCCCGGCCGTGGCGAGGATGGTCAGGCTCCACCAGAGCTGGCGCGGCCCTACCTCGGGCGCGATTGTGCCGGGCAGTTCCGGCGGCAGGCCGACAGCGGGCGCGAGTTGCACCGCGACGAATCCCATCAGGCCCCAGATGGCACCTCGGCGGGCATCGACCTGATGCCCTCCGCGCTGGGCCAATGCCATGAGCCCGGTCAAGATCAGCGCGTAGGCCGAATAGCTCACCACGTCGAACGCGACGGTCATCAAGTGGCGCGACCAATCGCCCCCGAGCCCCGGCGCGCCGGCCGGGCTTTGCGGTGTTCCGGCGCCGAAGTGGACGCGCGCCCCGGTTTCAAAAAGCTCGCCTTCCAGCACCAGCGGGATGACGAACGCGAATTGTAGCGCCGCGGCGATCAGCCCCGACGCTACACCGGCGATCAACGCGCCGGACAGCAGTTGTTTCAGCATGGTTGGTGCCGCTGCCTCAGTGGCAGGGGAATGCCATCGCGTGACGCTGATCGTGCGCCGCGTCGTGCAGCACGGTGGCCTGGGCATAGCCAGCAGCGAACAGAAGCACCGCCCCAAGCGCGAAAACGGCGAAGATGTTGCCAAGGGTGCTTGTGGATGCGGCCTCGGTACGAACGAGAGTTTGGGTAGTCATGTTTTTCTGTCTCCTTTGCCCGTCTCCCCGACGGGTGGGTTTACTGTCCACATGGCAGGTCTCCTGGCTCAGCGGGTCGACGCGTTCCTTCCCCTTCCCGGACCTTGGCCCAGTGGATATGGACGGACGCTAACCGCTTCACAGTCGCGGGGGCGGCTGCGGCTGAAGGCTCCGGTTTGGATCACCCCTCCGCATTCCCTATTCTCCCAAGGCGCTTTGCACCTGTCGCGGGAACCATGCACTATCCTTGTCGCGCGAGCGGGCCTTTGCCGTCAAGAAGGATTCAGACAGGCTGTGTGTCGAAAGCGACACGGGGCCGGGACGGGTCGCAACAATATCTTGTGGATAACCTGCCCATCACAGCCATATCCTGCGCATCCCCGTTGACTCACCCCAGGCACGCTCGGATCATGGCGCAATCATTGGAATCACCCCGAGCAGCAGACCTTGCGTTTCAACCGCCTCAAACTGAACGGCTTCAAAAGCTTCGTAGACCCCACCGATCTCGTCATCGCGGATGGGCTGACGGGCGTCGTGGGGCCAAACGGCTGCGGCAAGTCGAACCTTTTGGAAGCCCTGCGCTGGGTGATGGGCGAGAACCGCGCAAAGGCGATGCGCGGGGCGGGCATGGAAGACGTGATCTTCGCGGGCACCTCGTCACGCGGGGCGCGGAACTTCGGCGAGGTCGTGCTTCAGATCGACAACTCCGAGCGCCTCGCCCCGTCCGGGTTCAACGACAGCGATATTCTAGAGATCGTGCGCCGGATTACGCGGGATGCGGGCTCGGCCTACAAGGTCAACGGCAAGGACGTGCGGGCGCGCGATGTGCAGATGCTCTTTGCCGATGCCTCCACCGGCGCACATTCGCCGGCACTTGTGCGGCAGGGGCAGATCGCGGAACTGATCAATGCGAAGCCGAAGAACCGGCGTCGCATCCTGGAAGAGGCCGCCGGGATTTCGGGTTTGTATCAGCGCCGCCACGAGGCGGAGTTGAAGCTCAAGGGCACCGAGACCAACCTTGAGCGCGTCGATGACGTGATCGAGCAGTTGGCCAACCAGTTGGGACAGCTTGCGCGACAGGCCAAACAGGCCCAACGTTACCGCGACATCGGAGAACAGTTGCGCAGGTCCGAGGGCATGTTGCTCTATCGTCGGTGGAAAGAGGCGGACGAAGCGCGCCAGGCGGCGCAAGAGCAGTTGACCGAGCGCGTGAAGGCTGCGGCACAGGCCGAAGCGGATGCCCGCGCGGCGGCAAAGGCGCGGACCGAGGCCGAGGACAAGCTTCCGCCGCTGCGCGAGGAAGAAGCCATTGCGGCGGCGGTGCTGCAACGTCTGACCGTGAGCCGCGACGAGTTGAAGGAGGCCGAGGAACAGGCCGTCCAACGGATCGATACCCTGACCCGCCGGATCGAACAGCTGGTCCGCGACAGCGATCGCGAAGAGGCGCTGAACCGCGACGCGGGCGAGACGATCGAGCGGCTGGAATGGGAACGCACCGAGCTTGCCAAGGCGTCCGAAGGGCACGAGGCGAAGCTCGAAGCGCTGGCCGAAGAGGCCCGCGATGCCAAACGGGTCTTGGGCGAGCGCGAAGACGCACTAAGCCAGCTGACCGAAGATGTGGCGCGGCTAGCGGCCCGGCACCAGTCGGCCACCCGGCTTTTGGAAGACAGCAAGAAGACGATGGAAAAGTCCGAGGGCGAGGCCGACCGCGCCCGCGCCGCCGTGACCTCTGCCAAGGCCGCGCTGGACGCCGCGAAGCTCGCCTTTTCCGAAGCGACCTATTCACAGACGCAGGCGCAGGAGGCCGCCCAGGCCGCAGAGGACGCCCTGACCAAAGCTGACGAGGATCGGTCCGCAGCACAGGGGCGCGAAGCCGATGCCCGCGCGGAACGCTCCGAGGCAGAGGGCGAAATGAACGCGCTGAGGGCCGAGGTCATGGCGCTTGCCCGGCTTCTCGAACGCGACACCGCCGAGGGCGGACAGGTTCTGGACCTCGTGAAGGTGCAAAAGGGGTTCGAGGCGGCTTTGGGCGCGGCACTTGCCGATGACCTCCGTGCGCCCGCGACCGATGAAGAAGGCGCATCGGGTTGGCGGCGCCTCCAGCCATACGATGCACCGCAACCCCTGCCTTCGGGCGTTCAGCCGCTGACCGACGTGGTCACGGTGCCGGACGTTCTGGTGCGCCGCATGTCCCAGGTCGGGCTGGTCGATGCTGCTGACGCGGCACTGATCCAGCCGCTTCTGAAACCTGGCCAACGGCTT
>DOUP01000114.1 GCA_003520545.1 Maritimibacter sp.
GCCGTCTGGCTGGTGGACAATACGACCCTCAGCTTCAAACAGGTTGCGGATTTCTGCGGTCTGCACGAGCTGGAAGTGCAGGGCATCGCCGATGGCGACGTGGCCCAGGGTGTGAAAGGCTTCGACCCTATCACCAACAACCAGCTGACGCAGGAAGAGATCGAAAAGGCCGAGAACGACCCGGCGCACAAGCTGAAGCTCAAGTTCAACCCTGCGGCTGTAGGTGAAGAAAAGCGTCGCGGCCCACGGTATACGCCGCTGTCCAAGCGTCAGGACCGTCCGAATTCGATCCTGTGGCTGGTGAAGTTCCACCCGGAGCTTGCAGATTCGCAGATCGCCAAGCTGGTGGGCACCACCAAGCCGACGATCCAGTCGATCCGGGAGCGCACGCACTGGAACATCCAGGCGATGGAGCCGATCGACCCGGTCGCGCTGGGCCTGTGCAAGCAGACCGAGCTGGACGCCGCCGTCCAGAAGGCCGCCAAAAAGCGCGCGGCCGAAGGCGAGGCGATGTCGGACGACGAGCGCCGCAAGCTGCTCTCGACCGAACAATCGCTTTCGGCTGACACCGAGCCGAAGATGCCTTCCGCGATTGAAGGGCTGGAAACCTTCACGCTGGGTGGGGACGACAACAAGAAAGAAGAGACGCCGGATGCGGAGAGCTTCTTCAACCTGCCTGACAATGACGACGAGGAAGACGACGACAAGTGATCGTCCTCTTCGGTTGATTGGAAACCCCGGCCATTGCGCCGGGGTTTTTCGTTCCAGGCGGCTGGCCCGGCGCGTGCGAGCCTCCTACAGTGCGCCAACACAGGAGGTGTGCCATGCGGTTTTTTCTTTCCCTGACCTTCGGGCTTCTAACGTCGTCGCCGTCCGTTGCGGACGCGTTCTGCGCCGAGGCGTGGTTCGTGAGAAACCTCGCGTTTGACCGCGCGGGCTATTGTTTTGGCTCGCCGCTGGGGCAGGCTCTCTTCGACAACGACGATTGTTCAACCAAGTCGCCCAAGCTGTCTGCGGAAGACCAAAGGATCGTCACGGCCATTCGCGAGACAGAGGACATGGTCGGGTGCAATATCGACACCACATCGCGTTTCATGGCGGTGCCGCATGAGACCCTATGGCGTGGCATGGTCGACCTGGCGGCACCAGCCGATTGGGCCTCCGGGTGTCTCGGCTGGCAGGGGGCGGATTTTCCGCTCTACGCGGCCCATGCACCGGGCGCGCGGGTCACGGCGGTGGCGCGCGCTGGCATGGTGATCGAGTGGGAATACGATACTTTCGCGCCGACCGGTTGGGAGTTCATCACGCTTTACACGCGCGACTTCGAGTTTCTCGGCATGGGATGGTCGAACACGCAGATCGACACGGCGCTTTGTGAACAAATGGCCGGCTGAGCCGTTCGCCGGGAACGCGGCGTCCCCTCCCGGTGAGCCGTGATCAGGCCGCGAAGGCGACGCCCATGTAGTAGGGCCAAAGCAGCAACGCGAGCAGGCCTTTGAAGAAGCCCAGTTGCAGGTAGCCCAGTGTGAAGAGCCAGCCGATGAACCAAATCATCCCAAGCGAGCTTTGAACGGTGACATTCGTTGCAGACATATTGATTACCTCCTTTTCAAGGGGACAATAGCACGCGGCCACCGTTGGCGCCCTGACCGCGATCAGATTTCCAGGACGATCTTGCCGATATGCTGGCTTGTCTCCATGCGGGCGTGGGCCTTGGCGGCATCTGCCAGCGCGAAGGTCTGGTCCATCACCGGTTTGATGCGGCCCGCGTCGAGAAGCGGCCAGACCTTGTCGCGTAGCTCACCGGCAATCCTGGCCTTGGCGGCATCGGATTGCGGGCGCAGGGTGGAGCCGGTCACGGTCAGTCGCCGTGCCATGATCTGTGCGAAGTTAAGCTCGGCCTTGGGACCGGAGAGAAAGGCGATATGCACCATTCGTCCGTCGTCCGCGAGCGCCTGGATGTTGCGCGGGATGTAGTCGCCGCCGACCATGTCGAGGATCAGGTGCGCACCGCCCTCTTTCTTCAGGACGTCAACGAAGTCGCCCTCGCGGTAGTTGATGGCCACGTCCGCGCCCAGATCGCGGCAGACCTCGCATTTCTCATCCGAACCTGCGGTGGTGAAAACGCGCGCGCCCAGCGTGTGGGCAAGCTGGATCGCCGTGGTGCCAATGCCGGACGAACCGCCATGCACCAGGAAGCGCTCGCCCGCGGTCAATCCGCCGCGCATGAACACGTTCGACCAGACCGTGAAATAGGTCTCGGGCAGGCAGGCGGCTTCTTTCATCCCCATGCCTTCGGGAATCGGCAGGGCATGGGCGGCCGGGGTGGCGACATATTCCGCGTAGCCGCCACCGGGCAGAAGCGCGCAGACCATGTCGCCAACGGCCCAGTCGGTGACACCGTCGCCAAGCGCGACGACTTCGCCCGATCCTTCGAGACCGGGAAGATCGCTCGCGGTCGGCGGCGGGGCGTAGCTGCCCGCGCGTTGCAGCGCGTCGGGGCGATTCACACCGGCATAGGCCAGTTTGATCAGGATTTCGCCGTGGCCCGGGGTCGGCACGGGCCGTTCGGTGAGGCGCAGAACCTCGGGTCCGCCGGGTTCGGAAATCTCGACGGCGCGCATTTTTGTGGGAAGGGTCATATCATTCTCCGGGTGAATGGTGTCCGGGGTATCCGTCGCGCGGCGTTCCCGGCGCTTGGATCATATCGAGCAACCTGCCCGGACCGGCCATGAAAAGCTTGTGCATCGGCGTGCCGCGCACCTTGCCCTTCACCTCTTCGATTTTCATCACGTTGTCGATGCGCCGGTCGAGGAATTCCCAGGTGGCGGTCTGACCGGGCGTATCGTCGCCCAGCCAGTAGAGCACGGTTGAGGAATAGACGGCCGAAAGCGTGGCGCGTTTTGTGTACCAGTTCACGTCCGTGGAGCTGTCTCCCAGCGTTTCCCAGATCAGTCCGGCGGTTTCCCACAGGGCGCGGCTGCCGTCGGCGGCGTTCAGGGGCAGCGCGAAGAGCGCCATGCCCCGGCGCACCAACTCCTTGTCGGCCACTTCGAGCCGCACGCGCACGGCATGGGCGATCCGGTCGCGAAACCGCATCTGGCTCAGGTCTTCGGCCCCCAGCCGCTCGACCATCTTCGCATCGCCGCGCTTGTGATAGGCAAAGGCCATGTCCACCGCGCCGCGCGGGTAATAGGACCGGGCCTCTTCCTCGGAAATGCCGGTATCTTCGCAGGCCGCATAAAGGGCCTCGTCGCTCCAGCCGTCAAAGGGAACGTGCATAAGCACGGCGTCCAGAAGTGCGTCACCATGTTTCATATAGGGACAATGAACCTGTCGACCGATTGTTTCAAGCGAAACTGGACAGAGCGGGGATTCGCCGTTATAAGGCCGCTTCCTGCAACTTTTTGCAACTCAAACCTAGGAAGGTGGTGACAACCACATGCAGGTATCGGTTCGCGATAACAACGTCGACCAGGCGCTCCGGGCACTGAAGAAAAAGCTTCAGCGCGAAGGTGTGTTCCGTGAGATGAAGCTTCGCCAGCACTTCGAGAAGCCCTCTGAAAAGAAGGCACGCGAGAAGGCTGAAGCCATCCGCCGCGCGCGCAAGCTCGCCCGCAAGAAAGCGCAACGTGAGGGTCTTCTCTAAGATCTGAGCAATGCCGGAGGGGTTCGCCTCTCCACGGGAACCCCCGAGGCTCACGCCCGGGGGTTTGTCGTTTTAAGGGCGTGTCATTTTATCGGCGCGCGCCGTGGCACTTCCTTCAGGAACCGGGTGATGGCCCCGATCACTTCGTTTGGCGCGGTATGGGGAAGCCCATGGCCCGCACGTTTCACCACGTGGTGACGCGCCCCTCGGTTCCACAGCGTCAGCGTGCCGATCGCGGTTTGTGGAATGACTCGGTCCTCGGCGCCCCAGATGGCCAGGACGGGAATATCGGTGCGGCCCACGTCCCGGTAGACGTCCTCCAGGTCGACGAGCAGCGTTTCGCGGTGTGCTGACAGGACTGACCGGGCATAGCCGCGCCGTCCGGTTTCGCGGGGCATGCGTTCGTTGATGTCGACAACCACGGTCGGCCCCGCCGCATCGCGTTCGGCGGCTTTGCGGATCGTGCGCGGCCCCCACAGACCCCAGAGCCAATCGCCCAGCAGACCGGTCAAGCCGGCCGTGTGCAGAGGTTCTGCGGGCGTGTAGTCGATGCCGCCGGGGGCAAGCAGGATCATCCGGTCCACGCGATCCGGGTAGGTGCCTGCAAACAACGTCGCGATCATCCCGCCCATGGAGTAGCCCATCAGGCTGATCTGGCCCTCCAGCCCGAGCGCATCGAGCAGGTCGGTCAATTGACGCAGAAAGAACTGCGGTGTCTGCCGGTCCCGTGGCGCATCCGACAGGCCACGCCCGTAGAGGTCGTAACACAGCACCTGGTAGCCCATCATCGTCAGGCCCCGAACCAATCCCGAGAACACCCAGGACGGTGTGGTCAGCCCGTGGATCAGAACGATCACGCTGTCCGAGGTTTTGCCGTGCCAGCGGTAATAGGTGATACCATCCGACAAGGCGGCGAATCCCTCATTGATCGCTATGCCGTTCGCATCCGTGTCGCGTTGGACGAGGTTGTCGCGCAGGACATCCACCTTGTCCCGTCGCCACTCGCGCCAGAAGGGCAGGGCGATGAGGACAACCAGGATGATTGCCAGAAACGTCCAAAACATGGGGGTTCACGAGCCTCGGAGAGTTCTTTTCTGGACTGAGACCCTAGCGGTCAGGCCGGGGTGTCTCAAGCAAAATGCGGCTGGAATAACTCATGAGATACATAGGAGTTGAATATGTTTTCGTATACTGATGCGCTTCGCTCTTTCGGCTAGGAGGCTGCATTTGCCGTGCGGGAGGACGGCAAATGCCGCATGGTGCATGGGGGCGGATGGCATGTGCTTTGAAAACAACGGCAGGTTTCTGGAGGTGATGACCATGACACTGCCTGACGTGGAGACCCGCGAACCGATGTTGGCGACCGGCATCATGAGGGAGGGCATGGAGCTGTCGTATCAACAGTTGGATCAGCTGTCGCTGTCCAGACCCCGCCAAGCCTCCAGGATGTAGCGCGCGGTCATCAGGTCCAGATGCGCGCCGCCGCCGTTCTTGAAGAGCGTGATGTCGTCGGGCGCGCGGGTGAACGCGCCGCTGTCGGCATCATAGAAATCGCCCTGAACGTCCGCTTCCGTGATGACGCCGGTTTCCAGCGGGATTTTCAACTCGCCGATATGGCCGAAAGTGGTGTCCCGGCTATCCACGAAAACCCGTGACCGGGTGAGCGCGGTGTCGTCGGCTTCGCGCATATCCGGGCGAAATGCGCCGATAAGGTCGATATGCTGGCCGGGGCGAAGCCACTCGCCCATGATAACCGGTTTTCCGTGCGACGTTGCAGAGGTGACGATATCCGCTTCGGCCACAGCAGCTTCCAGATCATCGACGGCCTGCGTGTTGGCGAACCCATCCGCAAGGGCTTCAGCCTTGGCAGACGTCCGGTTCCATACGAGAAACCGTGCCTCGGGAAAGGCCGCGCCATAGGCTTCGCGCAGGGAGGTCGCGACGGTGCCCGCGCCAACGATCAGGATCACTTGGCTTTCGGGTCGTGCGAGAAGTCGCGCACCCAGAAGACTGTCGCCCGCCGTCTTCCACTTGGTGACGAGGTGAAAATCGACCAGCGCCTCCAACTGCCCGTTGGCATCGTCGTAAAGGCTCACGCCCCCGTTGACCTGACCAAGCCCCTTGGCCGGATTGCCGGGAAAGATCGTCGCGCTTTTCACCGCCAATCCCAGCCCGTCGATCCAGGCCGCGCGGTTCAGGAGCGTATCGTCGCCACGGTAGAGAAAGCTGTCCGCGATCTCGGCCTTGGGCAAGCGATGACCCGCGCGTAGGGCCTCCGTCAAGGCAATCCAGTCGAGCCGCGCTTCGGCCTCGAAGGGCACAATCTCGATACTCATTTTGCTTCCTCCTCGTTCAGCAATCCGTCCGCCACGAGCCGATCCGCCCAGCCTTGCGGGCCATCGAACAGATGCACCTGCCAACCCCGTGCGGCGGCGGCGTCGATGTTGTCATGCCTGTCATCGGTAAACAGAAGCCGTTCGGGCGGAATGCCGCAATCTGCCTCGACCATCTCGTAAATCCGTGGATCAGGTTTGGTAACGCCCATGTGGCCCGAAATGTAGCGGCGGTCGAATTCCGTGAGAAAGGTATCGCGGCTTTCTGACAGTGCAAAACTGTCCACGCCGAAATTGGACAGCGCGAAAACCGGCACACCCTTGCCCCGTAGCGCGCGCAAGAGGCGCACCGAATGGTCGATCACCGGCGTGGCAAGATCGAGCCAGCGGTCGTGCCAGAGCATGATGATATCGGCGAGGTCCGGATGCGCCGCCGCCGTTTCCCCGACGACCTGCCGGAAGCTCTCACCGCGGTCGAAGCGCTCGTTCATCGCGTGCATGTCGACGCGGTCAAAAAGCGCGCGCCGGGCCACTTCGCCCACCATTTCGTCCAGCCGATCCTCGGGCTGCCACGTGATCAGCACGTTTCCGATGTCAAAGAGAACGGCGGCGGGGCGGGGATCGGGCGTTTCGGTCATGGCGCGACCCTAGGGCGGCGGGGGCCGGAAGGAAACTAGCCTTTGTGTTGCCGGTCGCCATGGTGCGCGACGACGGCGGCCAGATCGGCGGGCGGTGTTTGCGCGGGCAGGAAGGCGCAGGCGTTGGGGCACATCGTGAAGACCTGGCCATCCGAGAAAAAGGACGTGGCCGTCACGAAGACGACCCGCGCGTCCGGCCGACGATAGGCGGCATAATCGGCGACGGCGATTGCGCCGGACCCGGGGAGATCGAGGTCCGCAACGATGATATCGACCGCATCATCCCGCAGCACATCCATCGCCACATCTTCGCTGGTGGCCAGGCACACGACGGCTCCCTGGCTCTCCAGGTGGCGCGCCCAAAGTTGGCCCAGCTCGACCTTGTCTTCGACGATGAGAACTTTCATGGACTCCGAATGCCCGCAGATTGCCTTCGTATCCCGCCAACCATAGCGCGGCATTCGGCGACTGTAATCGGGTTTCCTAAAATCCTCGATACGACAATTCGGTCAGGACCATTCGATTGACGCGCGATGCGTTGCCTTTTGCGCTTGTTTGCGGTTCAAGCGTTCCCCAAAGGAGAGCTCATGGCGACGTGGATCACAGTCTGTGAAACCTGCAAACGCGAGGGTTGGGACGAGTCGGGTGCGGAGCGTCCCGACGGCGCGGCTTTGGCAGAGATGGTGGAGCGTGCAGCGGAAGGCACCGCGTTGCGGGTGCGGCGCGTGGCGTGCCTCATGGGCTGCGATCATTCCTGCAACGTGGCGGTGCAGGCGTCTGGCAAGCTGAACTACACGCTGGGCCGGTTCGAGGTCAGCGAAGAGGCCGCGCAGGGCATCGTGGATTGGGCGGCTCTTCATTCCGCGAGCGAAACAGGTCAAGTGCCTTATCGGACGTGGCCCGTTGCCGTGAAGGGGCACTTCGTGACCCGTCACCCGCCGCTCCCCGAGGATGACGCATGACCGCCCGGACGCGGACACAGCGCGACCACGGCGGTGGGCTGGACGGTGCCATCGCGCGGTTTGGCGGGCATCGGGCCGCGTGGGAAGATCTCTCGACCGGCATCAATCCACGTCCCTATCCGATCCCCGATCTGCCGGCAGACGCCTGGACCGCGCTGCCGGATCAAGGCGCCATGGACGCGCTGGAAGCAGCGGCGCGAGATTTCTGGATGGTCCCCGCCGGGGCCGCGGTTCTGGCCGCGCCGGGGGCGTCCTCGCTGATCGCCAAGATCCCGAGCCTCCTGCCGACCGGCACAGTCCGCATTGTCGAGCGGACCTACAACGAGCATGAAGCCGCTTTCCGCGCACATGGCTGGTCCGTCGTGCGGGGCGAGGAGGGCGAGCGCGCCGATGCGCGTGTCGTGGTGCATCCGAACAACCCGACGGGGTTCATGTGGAGCGGTGCCGATGAGGCGCCGGGGCGGCGGCTCTTGGTCGTGGACGAAAGCTTCTGCGACATTTCGCTTGGCAACACCCACGTGCGCTCCATCGCCACCGAACCGGGCGTCCTCATCCTGAAATCTCTGGGCAAGTTCTGGGGTTTGGCGGGATTGCGCCTGGGCTTTGTCATCGGTGATCCAGCGCTGGTGGCGCAATTGCGCGACGCGCTTGGGCCTTGGCCCGTCTCTGGCCCCGCGCTCGCGGTTGGGCGCGCGGCGCTTGAAGACATGGACTGGGCCAATCGCACGCGCCAACGGTTGCACGTCGATGTGGCGCGGCTGGATGCGTTGATGCAGTCCAAGGGCGCCGAGGTGGCGGGCGGCACCGCGCTGTTTCGGCTCTACAAGGTGGATGACGCCGCCGCGTGGCAGGCGCGTCTGGCCAAGGGCCGTATCTGGTCGCGCGTGTTTCCCTATGAGCCGTCCTGGCTGCGTCTCGGGCTTCCGTCTGACGCCGGATGGGCCAAGCTGGAAGCGGTCCTCGCATGAGTTTCGCCGCGCTCCTCTGTTTCGCACTGATCCTTGATGCGGTGCTGGGGGAGCCGGACGAGGTCTGGTCCCGCATCCCCCACCCCGCCGTTCTGATGGGGCGCGCGGTGGGCTGGGTTGACCGCAAGATGAACCACGGCAAAGGCCGGATCGTCACGGGGGCCGTGGCGCTGGGCGGCTTGATCGTTGTGGTCGGCGGGATCGCTTGGGGTCTGGCGCAGATCGGCTGGCTGGTCGAGATCGTTGTCGCGGCCGTGCTCCTCGCCCATCGGTCGCTCGTCGATCATGTGCGCGACGTGGCCGATGCGCTTGTGGAAAGCACCGAAGGCGGGCGCCGGGTTGTCGCGAAAATCGTCGGGCGGGACACGGCGACGATGGATGACGAGGACATCGCCCGCGCTGCCATCGAAAGTGCCGCCGAGAATTTCGCGGATGGTGTCGTCGCGCCGGCGTTCTGGTTCCTGATCGCGGGTCTGCCGGGGATCGCGATTTACAAGCTGGTGAACACGGCCGACAGCATGATCGGCTACCGCACACCACGCCACGAGGCTTTCGGCAAAGCCGCCGCGCGGCTCGACGATCTGTTGAACTGGGTGCCGGCCCGGATCACCGCCGTCCTGATCTTTGCCCTTAACCACAGGCCCAGAGGCTGGGCGCTCATTCGACAGGACGCCCCGCTCCATCGCTCGCCGAACGCGGGCTGGCCCGAGGCCGCGATGGCGGTAAGCCTCGACGTGGCGCTGGCCGGACCGCGCAGCTACGAGGGCGAGGTTCGCGACTACCCGTTCGTGAACGCTCCGGGCGACCGTGACCCGAGCGCCAACGACATCGACCGGGCGGTGTCGGTCCTTTGGCGGGCGTGGACCGGCCTGTTGGTCCTGTCCTTTATCATCGCGGTTGTGTGGTGACCCGTTTTTGCTAGGCTCCTTGCGAACCAGGACCGGGAGAACCACATGAAATCGACCCTTGCCGCGTTGGCGCTGAGCCTCGCCACCGCGTTTCCCGCCGGAGCCCAAGACATTCCCGCCCCGCTCGTCGAGTGTGGCGGTTCGTTTTCGTCCTTCGTGGGTCGGATGAAAGAGCTGGCAGTCGCACAGGGGCATGACCCGGCCACGGTGAACGCGTTTTTCGCCTCTGCCCGTCAGGACGGCGCAACGCTGAACGCGGACCGGGGGCAGGGGTTTTTCCAGAAAGGGTTCATCGAGTTTTCCCGCGCGCTCATTTCGTCGGGACGGCTCCAGAATGGCCGTGCCAACCTTCAGAAATACGACAGCGTGTTTGACCGGGTGGAGGCCGAATACGGCGTCAGCCGCGGAGTGCTCGCCGCCTTCTGGGCGTTCGAAACGGATTACGGCGCGTTCCAGGGAAACTTCAACACGCTGAACTCGCTGATGACCCTGGGCCACGATTGTCGCCGTCCGGGATTGTTCCAGCCGCAGGTGCTCGCCGCGCTGGAACTCTACAAGCATGGAGATTTTTCTCCTACCGGCACGACCGGCGCTTGGGCGGGCGAGATCGGGATGGTGCAGATGTTGCCCGAAGACATCATCGAGAACGGGGTGGATGGTGATGGTGACGGGCATGTGCGGCTGAAATCCTCGCCTGCAGACGCGCTTTTATCCGGTGCCAAGATGCTGAGAAGTCTTGGTTGGCGTGCTAACGAGCCGTGGTTGCAGGAGGTCGTTGTGCCCGAGGATCTGGACTGGTCGCAAACCGGTTCGGAGACCTCCCTTCCAACCAGCGAATGGGCTGCGCGTGGCGTGCGGGCGCGGGAGGGGCAGCTTGCCACGAACCTGCCGGGCTCGATCATCCTGCCGGAGGGGCGCAAGGGTCCGGCGTTCATCGCCTACCCGAATTTCAACGTCTACTTCGAATGGAACCAAAGCTTCACCTATGTCCTGACGGCGGCCTATTTCGCCAACCGTTTGGAAGGGGCGCAGGTCTATAACGCGGGCAATCCCGAGCCGGGTCTGTCCGGCGGCCAGATGAAACAGCTTCAGCAGAAGTTGCAGGCGCGCGGCTATGACGTGGGCGGCGTGGACGGCATCTTGGGCGCAGGCACCCGTGCCGCTGTCCAGGCGGTGCAGATGGAGCTTGGACTGCCAGCCGACGCCTGGCCGACGCACGCGCTTCTGTCTCGTCTCTAAGGGGGTGTTTATGAAAGCTTAGGTTTTATGGTATTGGATGAACTACGAAACCGTTTTCAGTGCAATCACCAAAGAATAACCCCGCAGAGCGGTAACTCTGCGGGGTTATTCTTTTTGTTCAAGAGTCAGTCAGCCTAGACTACCAGCCGATATGGTCCTCGAAGAGCACGACGCTATCGAGCCAGAGGTCCAGAAGCGCGTCGAAATCGCGGTAGCTTATCCCGTCATCAGATGTCGCCACATCCATCTCGATCCGCGCCACATCCTCATCCGTCAGATAAGCCCGCACGAACCGACGTTCACCCTTCCAGCTGTTCAGCGTTTCGAGCGTCACGTCGCCTTCGGTCCGGTAGCCCGCATAGAACTGAACCGCCTGGCAATCGGTGTTGTCGGTGCAGTCGTAGAAAAACAGGCTCTGTTTGTCCCCGTGCGACCGAAACTCGATCAGTGGGTCGCCCACGGCGTCTTCGGTCAGGCGGGAGGGAAATCCTTGGCTTTCCAGGAAGTTGACCAGGCTTTGAGGGTCGGAGGCGAGGACCACGCGGGATTCGTCCGACAGGGTCTTGCTCTGGGCAAAGGCCGGGGCGGTCGCGGTCAAGGCCGCGAGAGCGGCAGTCATGAAAAGTGTGGTCAGGGATCGGCGTGCCATGTGGTCCTCCTTCGGGTGTTAGTAGTATTACTACCAATCCCGTCCGGGGTGAACCGGATCAGGCGACCAGCGCCTCGGCTTTCTTCAGGTCCACGGAGACAAGCTGGCTCACACCCTGTTCCTGCATCGTCACACCGAACAGCCGGTCCATGCGGGACATGGTGACGGCGTGGTGCGTGATGATGAGGAACCGGGTATCGGTGCGGCGCGTCATTTCGTCCAAGAGGTCGCAAAAGCGCGTCACGTTGGCGTCGTCCAGCGGCGCATCCACCTCGTCCAGCACACAGATCGGCGCGGGGTTGGCGAGGAACACCGCGAAGATCAGCGCAAGCGCCGTCAGGGTCTGTTCGCCGCCCGACAGAAGCGACAGGGTCGACAGCTTCTTGCCCGGCGGTTGGCACATGATCTCCAGGCCGGCTTCCAGCGGATCGTCGCTTTCCACCAGCACGAGGTTTGCTTCGCCGCCGCCGAAGAGGTGGGCAAACAGCATCCCGAAATTCTCGTTCACCTGCTCGAAGGCGGTCAGCAGCCGTTCACGGCCTTCGCGGTTGAGCGAGGCGATGCCGTGGCGCAGCTTGGAAATGGCTTCCTCCAGATCCGCCTTCTCGCTGACCAGCGTGTCGTGCTCTTCCTGCACTTCCTTGGCGTCTTCCTCGGCGCGCAGGTTTACCGCCCCCAGCGCATCGCGCTGGCGCTTGAGCCGGTTCACGTCGTGCTCGATATGCTCGGACGGAGGCATCTGGTCCGGCGTCACGTCGAGCGTTTCCAAAAGCGCCTCGGGCGAGGTCTCCATCTCTTCCTCGATGCGCTCCTTGGCGTAGGCGACGGTTTCCCGCGCCCCGTCCAACCGCGCTTCTGCCCGCGCCCGCGCCTCGCGCGCTTCGCCCGCAATCCGCTCGCCATCGCGCTCGGCCATCTGGGCGTCCCGCAGGGCGCTCTCGGCGGTCGACAGCGCATCCTGTGCGGTCGCGCGGCGGGCTTCGGCTTCGGCGATCTGGCGGGCCAACTCGTCGCGCTTGGCAGCAAGCTCTTCCGGTGCGGATTTCGCCTCTTTCAACTCGGCTTCGGTCGCGGTCTTGCGTTCGGCCAGTTCGGCGATGCGCTTGCCTGCGGTCTCCAGCCGGTGCTTCCAGCCAGACACCTCCTTGATCACTTCCTGCGAGCGTTTGATCCTCGCTTCGCCTTCGCGTTTCAACTCGTCATGGGCAGAGCGCTTGGACATCATCATCATCCGTGCGGCTTCGACGGTGACCTTGGTGTCCTCTACTTCGCCACGCGCCTCATCGAGGTCGGGCAGTTCCGCCGATGCTTTTTCGGCTTCGGCAAGGCGAACCCTTGCGCCCATCGCCTCTTCTTCGTGCCGGGTCACGGCAAGGCTCATGTTCTCCAGCTTGCCTTCCGCGATGTTGCGGTCGGCCTCGGCGCGAGATAGCGCGCGGCTGGTTTCGGCCACGGCGCGGTCCGCGTCACGCCGCGCCTCGCGGGCGGCCTTGTCGGCCTCGGTCGCGCGGGTGAGTTCGGCGCGGAGCGCCTCGTGGGCCTGCATCGCGCCATCGGCCCTCGCCTGGGCGCGCTCCAGATCATGCTTGAGCTCTTCCAGCCGGTTGAGCTGTTGCAACCGCAGCGCGGCCGCGGATGGTGCATCTTCGGCCGCGACCCGGTAGCCATCCCAGCGCCACAGGTCGCCGTCTGTGGAGACAAGCCGTTGGCCAGGTTTCAGAAGCGGCTGGATCAGTGCCGCGTCAGCAGCATCGACCAGCCCGACCTGGGACATGCGGCGCACCAGAACGTCCGGCACCGTGACCACGTCGGTCAGCGGCTGAACGCCCGAAGGCAGGGGTTGCGGTGCATCGTATGGCTGGAGGCGCCGCCAACCCGATGCGCCTTCTTCATCGGTCGCGGGCGCACGGAGGTCAT
>DOUP01000298.1 GCA_003520545.1 Maritimibacter sp.
TTGGTCAGGATCGCGGCCAGATCGCCTGCTTTGGCCAGCACCGGCCCGGACGTCATGCGAAAGTTCACCCCCAGCTCGCGCGCCATGATCTGCGCCAGCGTGGTTTTGCCCAATCCGGGCGGGCCGTGAAACAGCACGTGGTCCATCGCCTCATTCCGGCGCCGCGCGCTTTCAATGAAAATCCGCAGGTTCGCCCGCGCCTCGGCCTGACCGATGAAATCAGTCAAGCGTTCCGGGCGCAGCGCACGGTCTTGCTCCATCGGCTTGTCTTCGGGCCGCGGGGCTGGGCGCAATGTGGGATCTGGTTCGGTCATGTCACCGTCCTAACCGATCAGCTTTTCGGCGCAAGAAGTTTCAGCGCGGCACGGATCAGGCTGGGCGTGTCGGCCGTTGGATCATCATTCAATGCCGTGGCCACAGCGGAGGCCGCATCGCCCGGGCCGTAACCCAGATTGCCCAGCGCAGACAGCGCCTCGCTTTGGGCAGCAGAGTTGTCGGGGGTGGATTGCGTGGGGGCAGCGGGCTCAATCACCATATCGACGTCAGCCTCATTTGCGCCCGCCTGCGATGCGCCCTGAGCAGATCCCATTGAGGATCCCTGGCCGGCCATCGCCATCACCGACGCCGCCTTGTCTTTCAGCTCCAACACAATGCGCTGCGCCGTTTTCGGCCCGACCCCTTTGGCCGCCTTCACCGCGTTCCAATCGCCCAGCGCAATCGCCCGGCTGACCCCATCAGGCCCCAAAGCGCCCAAAATCGCCATCGACGCCTTTGCCCCAATACCTTGCACGGACATCAGCAAGCGGTGCCATTCTTTTTCCACCAAGGACGTAAAGCCAAAGAGTTGCAGGTTGTCCTCGCGCACCAAAAGCTCGGTATAAAGCGCCACAGCCTCACCGGGGCCGGGCAGCGCCTGCAGGGTGCGATCTGAGACATAGACCAGATAGCCCACCCCGCGCACATCAATCAGCACGTGATCCTCGGCGCGGTAATCCAACCGCCCTGCAATCTTTCCAATCATGCGCTTGCCTTTCTCACATCTGCTTGTCTGAGAGCCTCTTCCAACCGGCCAGAGCTTTGCGCGTAAAACGCGTGGCAAATGCCGATCGCCAACGCGTCCGCCGCATCTGCGCCTGCCAGCTTCACTCCGGGCAGCTGCATCTTGACCATATGTTCCACTTGTTTCATATCCGCGTGCCCCACGCCCACCACGGCCTTTTTCACCGCATTGGGGGCGTATTCGCCGATTTGCACGCCAAACTTTGCGGGCACCAGCATCGCAATCCCGCGCGCCTGCCCCAGTTTCAGGGTGCCAACGCCATCTTTGTTCACAAAGGTATGTTCCACAGCGGCGGTGTCCGGCTGATACGCCGCAAACACCTCAGACAACTGCTCAAACAGCGACAACGGCCGCGGTCCCAGATCTTTGCCGGTCGAATGACAGATCCCGTTGGCCACATGGGACATCCGCGTCCCATTGGTGTCGATCACCCCCCAGCCAAGATTTCTCAGCCCCGGGTCAATTCCGATGACGCGCATCTGCCGTCCCTGTTTGTTTGCGTTTGTTATTCTGCTCTGCATCCGAACTAGCACGAAACAAGAACACGCACCAGTTCTTTCGAAGCCCCCACATGATTTGCCCAAAAACGACAGGCCGGGGGCAATCATGGCTTTACAGCCGCACAGAGTGGCCTCAAATCTCTGGATGGCGCGACATCATCCGAGCAACGCGAACAAAAAGGCCGCCAGTATGACCACAACAACGAACAGCATAACCCAGACCACTCCAAAGCAGACCACCCAAATGCAGACCACTGACCTGTTGGTCATTGGCGGCGGCACAGCGGGTTTTGGTGCCGCCCTGACCGGCGCGCGCCTTGGGCTGTCGGTGACATTGCTGGAGGCCAGCAGCAAAATCGGCGGGGTCATGGCCGCCTGCCCCGGTATGCCCTGGGGCGCGGCTTACCCGTGCGACACCATGATCGGCGGCCTTATGGGCGAACTGGCGGATCGGCTGTTTGCCATGACACCGCCCGCCGCCGAAAAGCGCGCCTGCACGCTGGAGAATTTCGGCGCCGAAATTCAGTACGACCACGACATTGCCACCACCACCATGTTTGAAATGCTGGAAGAGGCCGGTGTTGATCTGCGTCTGGGTGCGGTCGCCACCACGCCCGACATGCACGACACCCGGATTGCCTCGGTCGCGTATTTTGACCGGCACGGCGCGCAGACCATCACCCCCAAAATGGTGATCGATTGCTCGGGCGACGGGGATATTTCCGCCAAGGCAGGTGTTCCATATGAACTGGGCGATGCCTCCGGCAATATGATGGGCGTCACGCTGACCTTTATGATGGTCGGCGCGGATGTGGATAAGGTCTTTGCCGACCCCGATCCCTATTTCACCCGCCAGGCCGCCATTGGCATTGCCGAAGGGCGGTTGCACCCGGATCTGAGCCAGCTTTACCTGATGCGCGGCTTTCACCCCAATACGGTCTTTTGCAACTCGGTCGTGATCCGGGGCGTGGATGGCACCAACCCGACGGATGTGACCCGCGCCACGCAAGAAGGGCGGCGGCGCTGTTTGCAGATGGCCGCGTTTTTGCGCACAGACATCCCCGGATTTGAAACCGCCCGGATGATGAACCTCGGCCCAACCGTCGGGGTGCGCGAGACCCGCAAGCTTGAGGGGATGTACCGCGTGACCGGCGCAGATCTGGCCGCCCACCGCAAATTCCCCGATGGGATTGTCGCCTGTGACAACCCCATTGATGACGTGATGCGCACGGATGCCAGCATGACCCATGACGCGATTGTGTCAGACGGCGGCTATTACACCATCCCATTCCGCGCGCTGGTGCCACAAAAGATCGAAAACCTGATGTTTGCAGGCCGGATCATCTCGGCCGATCCCACCGCCTTTGCCTCGGTGCGCGGGATGCCGCAATGTATCGCCATGGGACAAGCCACAGCCACGGCGGCAGTATTGGCGTTGCGCGCGGATGTGAGGGTGCAGGACGTGCCCCATAACGACCTGATCACCGCCCTTCAGGCCCAAGGGGTGAAAGGCTTGGGGCAGGATCCTCTGGCCTAACCCTCAGCCGGGGTGTGATCTGGGCGCAACACACTGGCAACAGAGCGCTTTTTCCGAAAAATAATTTTCCGCCCAAACCGCGAATTCCCCGGAATTAGCGACCAAATTCGACCGGCCAAAATCCGAAAACGACCCCTTGCACAAATTGCATATGAGCCATGCAATTTGGACGCTTGCCACATGGGATTTCCACGCCTAGATGCCCCTTCAGAGCAATAACGCTCCCCACTGTTTTCTTATGTAAAGGACCTGAAAATGGCTGCTCTCGAAAACACATTCATGCCGGTTTACAGCCGCACCTTCGGTAGCGAGCTTTCGACCTTTACACAGCGTATTGTTGCCGCTGTGATTTCCTGGAACGACAACCGTGCGTCGCGCAAAGCCTTGTCGCAACTGACCGATCGTCAGCTGGAAGACATCGGCCTGAGCCGGTTTGATATCTAAGCTTCGGCACCAAGACCACCACTCATGTAAAAAGCCCGCGCCAATGCGCGGGCTTTTCCATTTTGTCAGATCGAGCCTGTTTAAAGGTGCGTTGCCTTCACAAACGCACCCTTTTTCAAGCTTTGCTTACTTCAAAGCCAGTGCCAAAAAGCGCGGCTCGCCGCCACGGCGCACCAGCAACAGCATGGATTTGCGACCAGCCTCACGGGCCTCGTCGATCATCTTTTCAAACCCAGCAATGTCCTCAACAGCCAGCTGACCAGCCTCGGTGATCACATCGCCCTGGCGCATGCCTTTTTCAAAGGCTTCGCTGTCTTCCTCGACCGCCAGAACCGCAAGGCCCTTGTCGCCGGGGTTCAGGCCCAGCTCACCACGGATCGCGTCATCCAGCGCACCCAAAGTCATGCCCAACACAGATTTCTGCATCGGCGCACCGTTCTCCATCGGCTTGTCTTCGCCGTTAGAGGCAACAGCCTCTTCGCGGCGCCCCAGGGTGACCTTTAGCGTCTGTGTCTGGCCGTCACGCATGACAACCACACGCACCGCTTTGCCCACCGGCGCATTGCCGACAACTTTGACCAGCTCGCGGGTGTTGGACACGTCTGATCCGTCAAACGACATGATCACGTCACCGGCCTGAATACCCGCCTCTTTCGATGGGCCTTCTGGCACATCATTGACCAGCACACCGTTGGTCGAGCTCAGGTTCAGCCCCTCAAGCATATCCTCGGTGATGTCTTGGATGCGCACACCCAACCAACCGCGACGGGTTTCGCCGAACTCCTTCAGCTGGCCCACCACTTTGGTCACCACATTGGACGACATGGAAAAGCCGATCCCGATCGAGCCGCCATTGGGGCTGAGGATCGCCGTGTTCACACCAATCACTTCACCATCCATGCTGAAAAGCGGCCCGCCCGAGTTGCCCCGGTTGATCGCTGCGTCGGTCTGAAGGAAATCGTCGTAGGTGCCCTGAAGCTCCCGCCCGCGCGCCGAGATGATACCGGCCGAGATCGAGAAGCCCTGACCGAGCGGATTGCCCATGGCCAAGACCCAATCGCCGACCCGGATCGCATCCGAGTCGCCGAAGCTGACATAGGGCAGCGGCTCGTCCGTTTCGACCTTCAAGAGCGCGATGTCGGTGTTGGGGTCGGTGCCGATCACGGTCGCCTCCAACTCGCCCCGGTCGCCATAGAACTCGATCACCACCTCGTCCGCGCCGTCGATGACGTGGTTGTTTGTCACGATGTACCCGTCCTCGGAGATCACGAAGCCTGACCCGAGCGCCGAGGACCGGCGCGAGCGCGGCTGATCGCCCTGACCGTTGCGGTCCAGAAAATCACGGAAAAAATCCTCGAACGGCGAGCCTTCCGGCACCATCGGCTGCGGCCCGGTGTCCTGGCTCACCACCGTCGCGGTCGTGATGTTGACCACCGACGGGCTGACTTTCTCGGCGAGATCGGCAAAGGTCGTCGGTCGCGTCTGCGCGTTTGCGGCACTCGCAAACGCCAGCACCATCGCGGCCATGACCGCGAACAGCGTCGCAAGGTATTTCGGGTTCGGTCGGGATATGCTCTGCGCCTGCGCCTTCACTGGGGGTCCTCCGTGAGCCTCAAATCTCTGTTGGGTCTATCTTCAAGATAGGACGAAAGAACTGCAACGCAATCCTTCCCAAATTCCGTCACGATGGCGTAATTGCGCGGTTACACGCGCACGCCCTATGAAAAAGGCCCCCGGCGGAACCGGGGGCCTCTCATTCTTTTCAAGACGGCACGGCCTTACTGGCCGGTCTCGCCCGCCTGGTTCTCGGACCGCGTCTGGGCGCTCGTCGGCGTTCCTGCTGCGGATTGGGCGCTCTCCAGGTAGTTGAAGAACTCGCTGTCCGGCGAAATCACCAGCGTCGAGTTTTCGCCCTTGAGCGACCGCTCATAGGCACGCATGGACCGATAGAAGGCAAAGAACTCCGGGTCGCGTCCAAAGGCCTCGGCGAAGATCGCGTTTCGGGTCGCATCTGCTTCACCGCGAATGACGTCGGCCTGCTTCTGCGCCTCTGAGGTGGTTTCAATCACGGTCCGGTCGGCTTGGGCGCGCAGACGCTGCGCCGCTTCCCGACCGCGTGCAATCTCGTCCGCTGCCTCACGCTCGCGCTCCGCGCGCATCCGTTCGTAGGTCGCTTCCAGGTTCTGCTCCGGCAGGTCGGCGCGCTTGATCCGCACATCGACAACTTCCACGCCCAGCGCATTCGCTTCGGACCGCGACTGGTTGCGAATGCGGTTCATCAGCGAAACGCGATCCACCGACAGGATTTCGTCAGAGGTCACAGACCCCAGCACTTCACGAATCTGGGCGTTCAGGATTCGCTCCAGTCGTTGCCGCGCCCCGTTGATGCCCGAGGCACCCACGGCCCGGCGGAACTGGGTCGCATCGCTGATCCGCCACCGCGAAAAGGCGTCAACGACCAGACGACGGTCATCCGCCGGGGTCACTTCGAGCGGCTCGGTATCAAGTGCGAGGATCCGGTCGTCGTACTTGGCGATCTCGTGGAGCACCGGCACCTTGAAGTAGAGGCCGGGATCACCGATCTCTGCCGTCACCTCACCAAACCAGAGGCGCAGCGCTTTTTCGCGTTCGTCCACGATGTAGAACGAGTTCAGGCCAATGAAGACAATAGCGGCCAGAAGACCGAGGAATATATAGGATTTCCGCATCAGTTCGACCCTCCCGTCGTCGTGGAGGTGGTCCGGTTGGACGTCCCACGCAGTTCGTTGAGTGGCAGGTAAGGCACGACGCCCTGATCGCCTGCGGCGCCTTCGTCGATGATGATCTTGTCCACGTCACCCAAGACGCGCTCCAGCGTTTCAAGGTAGAGACGCTTGCGGGTCACCTCGGGGGCCTTATCGTATTCCGCGTAAACCGAGACGAAGCGTTGCGCCTCACCTTCGGCCTCGTTCACCACGCGGGCGCGGTACCCTTCGGCTTCTTCCAGGATCTGGGCCGCTTCACCACGTGCGCCGGCGATCACCTGGTTGGCATAGGCATCGGCCTGCGACTGCAATGTATCACGCGTCTGTTCCGCCGCCTGCACTTCACGGAAGCTGTCGATCACCTCACGTGGCGGGTCGGCGCGGTCGAAGTTGACACGAACGACATTCACGCCCGAGTTGTAGCTGTCGAGCGTGGATTGGATCAGTTCCTCCAACTCCTGCGCGATCGCAGCACGGTCCCGGTTCAGGATCGGCGCCAATGTCGAACGACCGACAATCTCGCGCATGGCCGATTCCGACACGGCGCGAATCGTGTTCACCGGGTCGGCGAGGTTGAAGACGAAAGCCTCCACGTTGCCGATATTCCAAACCACCTGGTAATCAATGTCGACGATGTTTTCGTCGCCGGTGAGCATCAGACCGTCTTCCGTCCCGACACCGATGTCCTCGGTGTTCTCTCGGGTGACGGGGAAAATCTCTTTCGTGACGACAGGCCACGGGGCAAAGTTCAAACCCTCGGTGCCCACCTTGTATCGTTCACCGAAGAGAAGCTCGACCGATTGTTCGGACGTGTCCACGCGGTAAAAGCTGGCAAAAAGCCAAAGCGCAACGACCGCCAGCACCGCGATCCCGAGCGTGCCGCGCGAGAACCGCGGACCACCGCCACCAGAACCGTCGCCAGAGCCATTGTTGCCCCGGTTGCCCTTTCCGCCCATCAGGACGCGAAGCTGCTCTTGCCCCTTGCGCACCAGGTCGTCGATTTCGGGAACACTTCCTTGCCCCTGACCCGGACGCCGGGGGCCACTGCCCCGCTGCCCGTTGTTTCGGTCATTGTTTCGGTCGTCATTTCCACCCTGACCGCCGCGGTTTCCACCGCCGCCGCCCCAAGGTCCGCCGCTATCGCTGGCCATATGTGTCATTTCCTCCAACAACTGTCCGCCAATACGTGGCGGCGCGTTCTGTTAATTTCAACCCGATGCGCGCCGATCAATCGGACCGCGTCGGGGTTCTCATCAGCACGACTTCCTCGGCCATGGTCGGGTGAACCGCCACCGCCGCGTCGAAATCGGCTTTCGTCGCACCCATCTTTATGGCGACGGCAGCGAACTGGATCATTTCCCCGGCCCCGTCCGCGACAACGTGACACCCAAGAACCTTCTGGGTTTCCTGGGAAACGATCAATTTGAAGAGCGCCTTTTCCTGCCGGTCGATGAAGCTTTTCTGCATCGGACGGAAGGCGGCACAGTAGACGTCGATCTTCTCCCGCTCGCGGGCGTCCTCTTCGGTCAGGCCCACGGTGCCATATTCCGGGTGAGTGAACACCGCGCTGGCAACAAGTTCGTGATCCGGCTTGGTCGGGTTGCCTTTGAAAACGGTCTCGACGAAGGCCATGCCTTCGCGGATCGCAACCGGGGTCAGCTGGATGCGGTCGGTCACGTCGCCGACCGCATAGATCGAGGGCACCGAGGTCTGGCCATACTCGTCTACTTCAACCGCGCCGCTCTCGGACAGTTTCACGCCGACCTCTTCCAGACCCATCCCGTTGGTGTTCGGCTTGCGACCCGTCGCCCAGAGCACCTCGTTCACCATGCATTTGTGGTCTTCGGTGCCATGCGCGCGGATGCGCCCGTCCTCGGTTTTCTCTAAACTCTCGGGCGTCACCCCGACGCGCACGTCGATGCCCTGCTGCACCATCAGGTCAGAGATATGCCCCCGCACCTCGTCGTCGAAGCCGCGCAGAACCTGCGGGCCACGGTGCCAGAGCGTCACGTGCTTACCCAACCCGTTTAGAATACAGGCAAATTCACAGGCGATATAGCCGCCGCCAACGATCAGGATCTTCTCGGGCAGATGGTCGAGTTGGAAAATCTCGTTCGAGGTAATGCCAAGCTCCGCTCCCGGCAGATCGGGCACGAAGGGATAGCCGCCCGTCGCCACCAGGATATGCTTGGCCGTGTAGGTGCGCCCGTTGGACAACTCCACCGTATGGGCATCCTTGACCGTCGCGCGGGCGTCGTAAATATCGGTGCCGGGACGCGCCAAGTTGGTCCGGTAGATGTTTTCCAGCCGGGTCAGCTCCGCATGGAGCTTGGGGCGAAACTTGAGCCAGTCGAAGCTGCCGTCTTCCATCTCCCACCCGAAGTCCCGCGCCTCGCCGGGCATGGGTCCGAACTTGGACGCGAAAACCATCAGTTTCTTCGGCACGCAGCCCCGGATCACGCAGGTGCCGCCCATGCGAAACTCTTCCGCCAGCGCCACCTTGGCCCCCGTTTCGGCGGCCACGCGCCCGGCGCGCACCCCGCCGGACCCGCCACCGATCACGAAAAGATCATAGTCGAAGCTGCTCATATCTCGTCCTTATTTCTTGCCGGATTTCTTGCCCGGTCGCGCGCTCGGCACGCGGTATTCCAGTTTTGGCAGCCGCTCTTTCATCAAGGCGATCAGCTCTTCGGCCTCTGCCGCCCCCATGGCGCGCACCGAAACCGGCAAGACCCGCACCCGGCCGCCACCTGTTTCAGCCTCCTGCAAGATCGCGCCAATCCGGCGAGCCGGGTCGATGGTATGACCCTCGATCGTGGACCAGGGCGCGTGCATTTCCTTGCCGGTGGTGAGCGCCACGGTCACACCGCCGTCATCCACCTTGGCCACGTATTTGCGCTGGGTCAGCGACATCAGGGAAAACGCCGCCAGGACCGCCATCATCGCGGCCAGAAGCCACCAGATGCCGCCGCCGCCGTCCAGGGCGATGTAGACCGCGACAGCCACGGCGATCACGCGCAGGACCACATTCAACAGGATGATACGCCGCGTTTTGGGCTGCACCGGGAACACACGCTCGGTCATGGGTCAGATATCCGAGAACAGGTTTTCGGCCTCGGCAAACTCGATCATGCTCTCGTCATGCGTGCCATCGTTGATGTCGATCACCTCGACCTTGCCGTCCTGATGTCCGATCACGACCTTGTCGCAGATGTCGATGAATAGCCCGTTCTCCACGACGCCGGGGATCTGGTTGAGAACCATGGAGAGCTGGCGCGGGTTGCCGATGCGTTGCAGGTGCAGGTCGATGATGTGGTTGCCCTCGTCCGTGATAAAGGGCGCGTCACCGTTCATACGCAACGAGGAGGATTGCCCCAGCACATCGAGCGAGGCCAGCGTCTCTTCGATCAGCGCCTTGGAGGTCTGCCACCCGAAGGGGATCACTTCGACGGGGAGCGGGAAGGCCCCCAGCGTGTCGACCTTCTTGGACGGGTCCGTGATCACGATCATCATGTCCGACGCGGTCGCCACGATCTTTTCCTGGAGATGCGCGCCGCCGCCGCCCTTGATCAGGTTCAGGTCACCGTCGAATTCGTCCGCCCCGTCGATGGTCACGTCGAGCCAGCGCGCCTCGTCCAGGGAGACGACCTTGATGCCCACCTGGCGCGCCAGTTCCGCCGTGCGGGTCGATGTCGGCACGCCCGAGATCTTCAACCCCTCCTCGCGCACCCGTTCGCCAAGGCAGCGCACCATCCAGGCCGCCGTGGACCCTGTGCCCAAGCCCACGCGCATCCCGTCCTCGATGAAATCGACAGCGCGTTTGGAGGCGACAAATTTGGCGGTATCTATGGGCGAGAGGTTCTCGGACATGGCAGCAATCCTGAAAATGAGGCAGATTCCCACGCTTTATATTGAAAGCCCGCCCAAGGTGCGAGAGAGGAATGTAACCGTGCAGGCCCCGGACCGGACGGGAAACGCTGAGACTTTGGTAAGACGACGGTAAGACGACGGCACTAGGATCACGACATGCAACGGATCGGGTTTCTCTTCTTGGGCTGGGGCGCGGTGGCGCTCGCGCTGATCGGTGTGGTGCTGCCCGGCCTGCCCACGACCCCTTTCCTCATCGTCGCCGCATATGCCTTCGGCAAGGCCAGCCCCCGGGCGCGGGCCTGGTTGGTGGATCATGCGCACCTGGGACCGCCGATCCACGACTGGGAAGAGCGCGGGGCGATTTCGCGGAAAGCGAAGGCGCTGGCGGTTACGATGATGGCCGCGATCTTCGGCCTGTCACTGGCGCTGGCGGTCCCGACCTGGGCGCTCATCCTGCAAGGGCTCGCGCTGATCGGCGCGGCCAGCTTCGTGCTCACGCGGCCGGATTGATCCGAGGTTTTGCGCCCCGGCTGACGCCGGGCCGCCGTGGGCCGCGCCAAGGCGCGGCACTTTCATGCCTCCGGCGGGGATATTTTCGGCACGATGAAAGGTCAGAGCCGCGCCAGGGCGGCAATCGCCTTATCGAGCAGCGCGCGCGGCAGGATGACGAGCAACCCGTCGCGATCTGTCGAAATCCGCACCAGTCCGACCGCCTCGTTCGAGGTTCCAACCCGCGCCCAGGGCGCCAGGCGCAACTTGTCGAAGGACCAGCGCAATCCCGTCACCGTCATATGGAGCTCGGCCATGGGGAAGAGCGACACGCGGCTGCCCACGGGCACGTCCAGCGCAAGCGTCGCGGCTGCGGGCAGGTGAAAACAGATGTCATGCTCCCCCACCAGGATGCAGCGCACGCCCGGGTGTCGCACCAGGGCGTTGTAACAGGCCAATTCGTGATCCAGCCGCAGCCCCATGAACCCGACGCCCAGAATCAGCGGTGCCTCGATGGAGCGCAGCGCCTTGTCGAAGTCGGTGGTGTCCTGATCGGGAATTTCATGGATAATGGCCGGGTCGAGCCGCGCTCTTGTCTCGCCGTCCAGACTGTCCATATCTCCCATGACAGCCTGCGGCATCAGCCCCATTTCCAAGGCATCGCGCGCCGCGCCGTCGCAGGCCACCAGATTCGGCGCGCGCGTGAGCAGATCGGAAACACTGGCCCGTGACAGCGCGCCTCCGCCCATCAGCAAGACTGTTTCCGAAAAACGTGCAATAATCGGGGGATCAGGTTCTATTGTATCCATTCGGGAAACTATCCACATTTCGGACGCGAAAAAATACCGCCAATTTCGTGCTTTTGTGCAATTTTTCGATGGGTGCCATGGTAAACCCACTCTTGCTGGATCGGGGGAGAAAGCGAAAGAGACATGGTGAATTCGAGCAGGATTCTCACTGTATCCTACGGGACCTTTAGCTGCACGCTGGAAGGATTCGATGACCCGTTCTCGACGATGAAGTCGATTGCGGAGTATTTTCGGGACCTTGCGGCGGACGACCGCTATTTCGGTGCCGAACCGCCCACCCCTGACGCCGAGATGCTGCACCAGATTGCCGAGCGCGAGATCAAGCGCCGCGTCGAGGCGCGCGTCAGCGAGAACGGCGTGGTTCTGCGCCAGGCCACCGAGGAAGAAGAAGCACAGGCTGTCGGGCTGCTCACCGACACCTCCGAAACCGCGCCTTCTGCCGACCCGGACCATGCCGCGAAACTGAAAGCCGCCGAGGAAGAAGCCGAACGTCAGGCCGCTGAGACCGAGCGCCAGGCCGAAGAGGCCCGCATCGCCGCAGAGGCTGCCGAAGCCGAGGCCGCGCGTATCGCCGAGGCGGAGGCCGCGGCCGCGCGCCAGGCCGAAGAGGAGGCCGCCCGTGAAGCCGCCGAAGAGGCGGCCCGCAAGGCAGAAGCAGAGGTGGCCGAGCAAAAAGCCAAGGAAGAGGCAGAGCGCGAAGAAAAACGCAAGGCGGCGGAAGCGGAAGCCGAACAGCGCCGCGCCGAGGCGGAAGCCGAAGATGCCCGCCGCCGCGAGGCCGCCGAAGCCGAAGACCGGGCCAAGCGCGAGGACGAGGCCGAGACGCGCACTGTCGGGACCACCTCCGACAAGATCCGCCGGATTCGCGCCGTGGTCGACAACACCCGCACGAAGAAGCCCAAGGTCACCGCCGACGAGGACGATTACTCCGAGGACGAACATGCGGAGGATTACTTCTCGGGCGCCAATGGCGACGGCGATATCGACGACATTTTTGAGAAGGCCATGCTGGCCGAGGCAGAAGACGAGGTCGACGCGGACCAGGCCTCCGAGGATGTGGCCGACGACGATGACGACGAAGACATCTCGACCCTTTTGGGAAAGGTCGCCGACGAATCGCGCGATTTTGGCGGCTCGGACGATGCCGGCAACGCCTTTGACGACGACCAAGGGACCGGGGACGACGCGGACGATGACGATGCGCTCGCCGCAGGTCTGACCCGGTTCATCCGTGACGAGGACGAGGTCGACACGGCGGACACCGAAGAGGAGACCGCCGAGGACACGACCGAGGAGGACGACGCAACCGCCGAAACGGAAACCGAAGAGGCACCCAAAGAGCCGCGCCGCCCGGTCGCGCGTGTGATCCGGGTCCGTCGTCTCGGCGCCGACGAAGCGCCCGCTGACACGACCGAGGACGACGCCGACGCCGCCAAGGGCACCGATATTTTCGCCACCGACGAGGACGACGAGAGTTTCACCGTCCCCGGCGACAGCTCTCTCGACCCGGAAGAAGAAGCGGCGCTCGCCGCCGAACTGGCCCGCGTCGAAAAGGAATCGCGCGAGGCGCTCGCAAAGGGCGAAGTCGAAGCGGACATCGGCAACTTTGATGCCGGACAGGCCCGTGCACGACTGGATGACGACGAGGACTCGCAGGACGACGACACCCAGGACGACGGTGCAGAGGCCGAAGCGGAGGACACCCCCGAAGAGACCGAATTCGACGCGCTCCCCATCGACCCCGAAGAAGAACCGGACGACCGCATCAAGCAGCCGAAAAAACCGGGGGCCCGCACGGCGTTCGACGATGTGGACATCGGGGAAACCGACCGCGCCATCGACCGTATCCTGGAAAAGACCAACAACCAGCTCGCCACTGGCGAGAGCTCGCGCCGCCGGTCGGCCATTCAGCATCTGAAAGCTGCCGTTCAGGCGAAGCGTGCCGACGCGGAAAAGGTCGAGGACGCTTTTGACAGCATGGACGCTGCCTCGCTCAAGACCGACGACGTGTACCGCGACGATCTCGCCCGCGTGGTGCGCCCGCGCCGCCCGGCCACGCAGGCCGACGCGCCGAAACGCCGCCTCGCCCCGTTGGTGCTGGTCTCGGAACAGCGCGTGGATGAGGTCGAGGAGACCCGCGAACGCCCCGAACCCAGCCGCCCGGTGCAGCCGGTGCGCCCGCGCCGGGTCGCCAAATCCGGCGCCGCGCCACAGCCGGTCATGGACGAAGAGGACAAGGCCGAGAATGCCAGCCAGGACATGACGACCGGGTTCCGCGCCTTTGCCGCCGACCTCGGGGTCGAAGGGATCGAGGATGCGCTGGAGGCCGCCACGGCCTTTGTCACGCAGGAAGTCGGTCGCCCCTGGGCGACCCGTCCGCAAATCCTGTCGCTCGCCCTCGGAATCGTGAAGGACGCCGACCGCGAAGACGCCCTGCGCTCACTCGGCACCCTGCTTCACGCCGGCCAGATCAAGAAGATCGAGCGCGGCCAGTTCGTACTCACCGAGGACAGCCTGTATTACGAGTAAGCTCATCAGCGCGCTCAGGAAAACGGCGGTGTGACCCGGTCACGCCGCCGTTTTTCGTTATTCGCTGTCG
Organism: Maritimibacter sp.; assembly: GCA_003520545.1. GTDB lineage: Bacteria > Pseudomonadota > Alphaproteobacteria > Rhodobacterales > Rhodobacteraceae > Maritimibacter. The sequence continues at coordinate 14,053 of DOUP01000298.1, forward strand.
TCCTTGTCGGGCTGCTTGGCCGCGACCCCGGTGAACAATCCCTTGAACGGGAAGATCCACACCACGCCCAAAACGATAAAGACGATCAATTCGACCAGCACGTTATCGCGCGACACGAGATCGGCGAGGTTCACCGCGATGATGATCCAGATCGGCAGGCCGATCAGCAGCACCACCAGGGACCAGCGCTTCCTGGCTTTCGTCGACAGGGCCATGGGCCTCTCCTTTGGTGGGGTTTACGGGATCAATCGGCGAAGGGATCAGTGACGAGGATCGTATCCTCGCGCTCGGGGCTGGTCGACAGGAGCGCCACGGGACATTCGATCAACTCTTCGACCCGGCGCACGTACTTGATCGCCGCCGCCGGAAGATCGGCCCAGGAGCGCGCGCCCTCGGTCGACTCGCTCCATCCCGGCATCTCTTCGTAGATCGGCACGCAGCGCGCCTGCTCGTCCGCCGCCGTGGGCAGGTAGTCGAGCCGCTTGCCGTCCAGATCGTAGCCGACGCAGATTTTCAGCGTCTCGAAGCCGTCGAGCACATCGAGCTTGGTCAGGCAAATGCCGTTGATCCCGGAAATCGCGCAGGTCTGGCGCACGAGGGCGGCGTCGAACCATCCGCAGCGGCGCTGACGCCCGGTGGTGGTGCCAAACTCGTGCCCGCGTTCACCGAGCCGTTGCCCGTCATCGTCGAAAAGCTCCGTCGGGAACGGCCCCTCGCCCACGCGGGTGGTATAGGCTTTGACGATACCGAGAACATAGTCGATGGACCCCGGCCCCATGCCGACACCTGTCGCCGCCTGCCCCGCGATCACGTTCGACGAGGTTACGAAGGGATAGGTGCCGAAGTCGATATCGAGCAGCGCACCCTGCGCCCCTTCGAACAGGATCCGTTTGCCCGCCTTGCGCTTCTCCGCGAGCACTTTCCAGACCGGGGCGGCATATTCGAGAATTTGGGGCGCGATCTCGGTCAGGTCCGCGATCAGCTTGTCACGGTCGATCGCTTCGACACCCAGACCCTTGCGCAGCGGGTTGTGGTGTTGAAGCGCACGGTCCACGCGGGCCTCCAACGTCGCCGGATCGGCCAGGTCGGCAACCCGGATCACACGGCGCCCAACCTTGTCCTCGTAGGCCGGGCCAATGCCGCGCCCCGTGGTCCCGATCTTGGTGCCCTTGGACGCGGCCTCTTCGCGCGCCCGGTCCAACTCGCCGTGCAGCGGCAGGATCAGCGGCGTGTTCTCGGCGATCATCAGCGTCTCGGGCGTGATTTCCACGCCTTGCCCGCGGATCGTCTCGATCTCGTTCAACAGGTGCCAGGGGTCGAGCACCACGCCGTTTCCGATCACGCTAAGCTTGCCGCCGCGCACCACGCCGGAGGGCAGCGCGTGCAGCTTGTAGACGTTGCCGTCGATGACAAGCGTATGGCCCGCGTTATGGCCACCTTGAAACCGGCAGATCACATCGGCCCGCTCAGAGAGCCAGTCCACGATCTTGCCTTTTCCCTCATCGCCCCACTGGGCGCCCACGACGACGACGTTGGCCATGTCAGAACCTTTCTGGAAAAACCCGCGCCCGTATAACCAAGCCCGCCTTCGGTTGAAAGGCGAAACCGCATCCGTCGGCGATCAAGGTCACGTCCGCCCGGCGACACGCCCCAGGGTCTCGCGCAACCAGCGGTGGCCCGGGTCAGTGTGACTGCGCGGGTGCCAAGCGGCCTGAAGCGAAAAGGGCTTCGACGGGAAAGGCAGATCGAACATGTCGACCCGGTCGGAAAACCGTTTCGCCAGCCGCGCCGGGATCAGGGCGAAGAGGTCGCTTTCCGATACCGCGTTCAGGGCCAGCATGAACTGCGGCACGGTCAGCGCCACTTCGCGTTTGGCATTGGCCGCGTCAAGCTCGTCATCGACCACCGTGCGCCAGGCGCCATCGGTTGCGATAATGACGTGCGGCCAACGGCAGTATTGCGCGAGATCGAAGGGCCCGGTCCCGCGCGGATGACCCTTGCGTTGCACGATCACCTGCCGGTCGCCGGTCAGCACCCGGGTTTTCAACCCCTGCGGCACCACGTCGAGCAGCGCGATCATCATGTCCACCTCGCCCGCCTCGAACTGCCCACGTAACCGCGTGCGGTCCAGCGGTACGAAGGCCAGGTGGATGCCCGTCGCGCCCATCTGGGCAAGCTCGGCGAAAAGCGCCATGCCCAGAACCACCGTGCCGTTGTCCGAGGCCGCGATGGTGAACGCCCGCCTGGCCCGCATCGGATCGAAAGCCTCTGGCGCCTCCAGAACCGTGTTCACACGCGCGAACACCGCATCGAGCGGCTCGCGCAGCGCCACGGCGCGCGGCGTCGGTACCATGCCGCGCCCGGTGTCAGAAGGCACCATGAGCGGATCGTCGAACAGGTCGCGCAGCCGCGCAAGCTGCGCCGACATCGCAGGCTGGCTCACCCCGAGCCGCGCCGCCGCCCGCGTCACGTTGCCCTCTTCGATCAGCACCGCGAGTGCCCGCAGAAGGTTCAGGTCGGCTCGGTTGGCATCAGGCATTTGGATACCTCACATAATGAAAGATAGATCGAAACTATAGCGACCTGCTCGTAAACTGAAGCCTCCTCCACACTCAGCGCCCAAGGCTCCCATGGACCGGTCCACGAAACTCGCCCTGAACCTGCTGTCCCTGACCATGTTTTCGGTCGGGGCCGCCATGTTCGTGGCCATCGGCACTCTGCCCGACGTCGCCCCCTCCCTTGGCGTGACGCGGGCCGAGGCCGGTATGGTGGTCGCGGTCTACGCGTTCGGATCGGCCTTGGGCGCCCCTTTGTTGCAAGTGCTCGTGGGGCACCTGCCGCGCAAACAGCTGGTGGTGTGGGGGCTGGCGATCCTGGGGTTGGGCATGATCGTCTCGGGCCTTGCCCCGACCTATGAAATCACCCTCGCCGGCCGGCTTATATCGGCTTTCGGCGGCTCGGTGGCCAGCCCCGTGGCTTCGGCTCTGGGCGCAAGCCTCGTCGAAACCCGGCGCCAGGGTCAGGCTCTGGCCGTGATCTTCGGCGGCATGACCATCGCCTCCGCCGTGGTCGCGCCCCTTGCAACATGGATGGGCGCGACCCTTGGCTGGCGCACGACCTTCGTGGTCTTCGGCCTGTCGCAACTGGCCTTCGCGGCCCTGACCGCGTGGCGCGTGCCGGAAACCGGCGCGGGCGAGCGGCTGACGCTGCGGGCCTTTGCCCAGACTCTTCTTCGCCCCCACAATCTCACCGGGCTTCTGGTGCCGATCATCACGCTCACCGGTCTCTTTACGACATTCACCATGATCACCCTGATCTATTTCGAAAGGATCGGAGCGACACCGACCCAGACATCCATTGCCATGCTGCTCTATGGGCTGGCGGGCGTCGGCGGGAACTACCTTGCCCGTTTCGTCACCCGCGTCTGGCCGGCCGAGCGCACCATGACGCTCTCGCTCGTGGTGTTTTCATTCGCGCTTCTGGCGCTCTACCTCATGCCACCGCTCCTGGTCCCGGCCACGCTCGCGCTGATCGTCTGGTCGTCGATGCTGTCACTGTTCTTCCCCGCCCAACAGCAACGCATGATCGGGATGGAGCCGGGTCGCGCGGGCCTGATCCTCGCGCTGAACACCTCGTCGCTCTACATCGGGATGAGTGGCGGTTCCTTTGTTGCGGGCCGGGTCGAAGCCGCCTTCGGTCTTGCCCCCCTGCCGCTGGTGTCGGTCGGCTTCATTCTCCTCGCGATCCTCGTTCTCCTCGCGTCCTCGACCGCCCTGCGACGCCCCGGCGTGGTGTCTTTGGCGGACTAGGTCACGACGCCCCCGGCCCGCGTGACGCGGCCAGACCCACAGAACCAGGGCGACAGGCACCAGCACACCGCTCGGGACAGCGACGATGGCGGGCACCCACCACCACGGCAGATCGACCGCGCCAAGAACCTTGAGCCCGACAAGGACCAGGACAGCGCCCCAAAGCGCCACGCTTCCTGCCCCGATCAGGAACCATCCACTCTTCAATACACGTCGCATCACAGACCCTGAG
>DOUP01000258.1 GCA_003520545.1 Maritimibacter sp.
TGTTCGCGCCAGTCGGTGTGAATTTCGCCGGAAAGGTAGATGGAGAGGGTCATGGATGCTCCTGTTCGTTTGGACGCAACCTGACAGGGGAGAGTCCTCGGCTCAAGGCCGGGGCGGGATGGAAGGGGGCGAGACCCGGGTTTGGACCGGGACCCGGGCGTCAGGCTTTGCCGTTACCCGTCCCGGGCCTGACCCGGGACCTCAGCGCTAGCCGCGCAGCATACCCCCGGTGGCTTTCTCGACCTTTTCGACGATCCTGGCGGCGACCGCTTCGATGTCTTTTTCCTTCAGCGTCTCGTCACGCGGTTGCAGGCGGACGGTGATGGCCAGAGACTTCTTGCCCTCTTCGCCCAGCTTGCCGCCGGTAAACTCGTCGAAGACCCGGACCTCGTCGATGAGGGTCTTGTCCGCGCCCTGTGCGGCATTCACCAGCGTCAACGCCTCCACGTCCGCGCCGACAACGAAGGCGAAGTCGCGTTCGACGGGTTGCAGGTCGGAGGCCCCAAGTGCGGCGCGCGTGGCCGAGGATTTGCGCGGGAGCGGGATTTCCTCGGGGTAGATCGTGAAGGCCACGGCGGGGCCTTTGACGTCCATCTCGGCGAGCACCTTGGGGTGCAACTCGCCAAAGACGCCGAGCACCTTTTTCGGGCCGAGGCAGATCTTGCCGTGGCGGCCGGGGTGCCACCAGCCTTCCGCCCCGCGCAGGATCTGCACCTTGGCCGGTGCGCCCATGGCGGCGAGCACGGCTTCGGCGTCGGCCTTGGCGTCGTAGACATCGACCGGGCGCATCTCGCCATGCACGTCCTTGGGGCCGGTCATGCCGACGAGCACGCCGGTCACGGCGCGTTTCTGTTCCTCGGGTTCGCCACCGAACCACTGTGGGCCGACCTCGAACAGGGCAAGGTCCGCGAAGCCGCGCGACTGGTTGCGGGCAGCGGCCTGGAGCAACCCCGGAAGCAGGTCCGGGCGCATGTGGCTCATCTCGGACGAGATTGGGTTGGCGAGGCGCGTGGCATCCGCGCCGCCGTCGAAAAGCTTTGCCGAGGTTTCATCAATGAAGCTGTAGGTCACGCACTCGTTGTAACCCAGGGCGGCCGCCGTGCGGCGCGCGCCGGTCTCGCGCTTCTGCATGGGCGTCATCACGGGTTTCGGCACGCCGATGTTCACACGCGGCAACGGACGACCTTCGAGCTTGGTCAGCGACGCGATGCGCGCGACTTCTTCCACGAGGTCCGCCTCGCCCAGCACGTCCGGGCGCCACGAGGGCACCTGTGCCATGTCGCCGTCCATGACGAAGCCGAGAGCTTCGAGCGAGCGGCGCTGTTCGTCCGCCGGAATGTCCATGCCGACGAGCGATTGCACGCGGTCGGTGTCGAGCTTGTAAGCGCGGGTAGTGTCGGGCACCGCGCCAGCGGTCACGACGTTGGACGGGGTGCCGCCGCAGAGGTCGAGGATCATCCGGGTCGCCAGTTCGATGGCGACCGGATTGAAGGCCGGGTCGATACCACGTTCGTTGCGGTAGCGGGCGTCCGAGTTGATCTTGAGCGCGCGACCCGTCTTGGCGATCTGGACCGGTTCCCAGAAGGCGGCTTCGAGAAAGACGTTGGTGGTCTCTTCCGTGCAGCCCGTGTGTTCGCCACCCATGATGCCCGCGATGCTTTCCACGCTGTCGTCGTCGGAGATCACGACCATCCCCGGCTCGAAGGTGTATTCCTTTTCATCGAGCGCCAGCAGCGTTTCGCCGCCCTTGGCCTGGTGAACGCGCAGGTTGCCCTTGACCTTGTCCGCATCGAAAACGTGGAGCGGGCGGTTCTGGTCGAAGGTGAAGAAGTTGGTGATATCGACAAGCGCCGAGATCGGGCGCAGGCCGATGGCCTTGAGCCGGTCCTGAAGCCATTGCGGCGAAGGGCCGTTCTTCACGCCCTTGATGAAGCGCCCCATGAACAGCGGGGCCAGTTCGCGGGTGTCGTCCTCGATGGTGACAGTGATGGGGCTGTCGAATTGACCTTCGACCTGTGCTTCGGGTGCCGGTTTCAGGGTGCCAAGACCGCGGGCCGCGAGATCGCGGGCCACGCCGCGCACACCCAGTGCATCGGGGCGGTTCGGGGTGATGGCAATCTCGATCACGGGATCGACCTTGGCCGGGTCATTGGCGGCGAGCCAATCGACAAAGGCCTCGCCCACTTCGCCGGAGGGCAGCTCGATGATGCCGGTATGCTCGTCCGACAGCTCCAGCTCCCGCTCGGACGCCATCATGCCGTGGCTTTCGACGCCGCGAATATTGCCGACCGAAAGGGTCACGTCGATGCCGGGGACGTAATCGCCGGGCTTGGCGAGCACCACGGTGATGCCTTCGCGCGCATTCGGGGCGCCGCAGACGATCTGCTTTTCGCCCTCGTTGGTCATGACGCGGCACACGCGCAGGCGGTCGGCGTCCGGGTGCTGCTCGGCGGCGATCACCTTGGCCAGCGTAAAGGCCGACAGTTTCTCACCCGGATTTTCGACGCCTTCGACTTCGAGGCCGAGGTCGGTCAGAGCTTCGCAGATCTCGTCCACGGAGGCCGTGGTGTCGAGGTGGTCTTTCAGCCAGGAGAGGGTGAATTTCATCGGTTTCTGGTCCCTTTACGCGTGCCAGAGCGGGTTACTGCAATTGGGCGCGGTTGAAAAGGCTCTGACGCGCCGGATCAGCGGTCGGAGAGGTCTTCGACAAGCTCGAAATGCTCGAACAGAAGCATCATGTCGGGATCAAAACCGCCATTGCGTTTGAAATAGGCCTCGTGGTCGCGTCGCCAGCCGTCGAGCGTGTCGTTCTCGCCCTCGGCCAGCGCCATCTCCTCGGTCACATCCTTGAACCGGACCTTCTGCACCTTGGTGGTGCGGATCACGAGCGCGGGGGTGCCATCCCAATTGGCGGCAATGTCGCACCGCCCCGGCTGGGGCTTCGACTTGGGGTCATCGTCAAAAGCGGCGAGCGCCTCGCAGGTCGCGGTTTTCCGGCCCTGCCGCACGAGGTCGAGCAGCGCGGCGCAAAGCTCCGGGCTGTCCCCGAAGGTAAAGGTGCCCGCGCCGGGATAGGTGTCTTGCAGGTCTTCCATGTCGTCGGGGATCTGGGTCATCAGCTTTGCTCCCGTTCGGCGAGGGTTTCAGTGTCGCCCATGCGGTAGAGTTTGATCTCGCGCACGAGGCGCAGGGTGGGTTTCACGGCGAAGGCGAAAGACCCCGCGACGAAGAGCCATGTGGCGAGGGTTTGCGTGGCTTCGGAGAAGAACAGGAAGGAGCCGACGAGGAACAGTGTGGCGGCAGTGAAATCGACGAAGGTGTAGATGATTTCGAACCGGGCGTAGAGGTCGCGGGCGGCTTCGGAGCGCTGGCGGTTTTCGTGTCGGAAGAGGGGCATGGATCGCTAAGTCTCTGTTGCGTTACCAGATACACGAAACCCCGCACGAGGCGGGGCTTCGGGACATTGACAGTATTTAGACTACTCTGACCTTGTCATCAGTCGGTGAGCAGCCTGCCTAGTAGTCTAGGTCTTAATGCCCGACGTCCGGGCTACGTTTCTGAATATAGTCCAACAATGGTTTCAGTTCAATGACCATCCAGCCCGAGCCCGGCCAGAACTGCCTTGCGCACGGCTGCAAGCTCTTCAGGAGGCAAGGTCGGATACGCATAGTTTCGCCGCCCGACTTTGAAAGCGGAAAGACGCCGGGTGGCAATGTTCATCACCAGATCGCACTTAGCCCAGCTTGCAAGGTCTGGTTCACCCCAAGGCGTGTAGTTCTTTGCCAACTTGTGAACGAATGGCAGGTCATGTCTTGGGGCCGTTGTGCTGATCGGCACGATAGCAACTAGGTCTGACCGATACGGCAGCCTCGGCGAAATCACGATCACCGGTCGCTTCTTGGTAATTTCGGGAATCTTCAAGTCCGAGAAATCTCCAACAAACATCTGTCCCGCTCTGGGGAAGAACTTGAGAGCCATTCTACCGACTCAACCCACCCCGCATCGTCGGCACGTCCAGCGCGCTGAACCCGTAATGCCGCAGCCAGCGCAGGTCGCTGTCGAAGAACGCGCGCAAATCGGGGATGCCGTATTTCAGCATNNCCGAGGATTTCCATCCAGTCGTCGCCTTCGCCCACCTTCAGCGTCCCGTCCTGCCATGAACAGCGCAGATCGACCTCGGCGGAGGGTTCGGTGAAGGGGAAGTGCGAGGCGCGGAAACGCAATTCGACCTCGTCCACCTCGAAGAAGGCGCGGCAGAATTCCTCCAGCGTCCACTTGAGGTTGGCCATGGAGATGTCCTTGCCAATCGCCAGCCCTTCGACCTGGTGGAACATTGGCGTGTGCGTCTGGTCGTAATCCGAGCGATAGACCCGGCCCGGCGCGATCACGCGAATGGGCGCGCCTTGGTCCTGCATGGCGCGGATTTGCACCGGGCTGGTGTGGGTGCGCA